>JAWRIJ010000154.1:0-12720 GCA_040307975.1 Oscillospiraceae bacterium
CGGCTATCCGAAGAGTTTTTTGAAAAAGCCGCCGCCCCTCTTGTCCTCACGCGGGAGAACGGCGCCGCCCGCGAGCCGTGCAAGCGCTTTGCGCGCGTTTTCACTGCCGCGCTCCGCGGCGCGCTGATAGTAGTCCTTTGCGCGCGCAAGGTCGGTATGTACTCCGCCGAGCCCGCGCTCGGAGAATTCGCCCATTTTGTAGAGCGCCTGCGCGTAGTCCGTGTCCGCCGCCTTTTGGTACCACTGAGCCGCCTTGGAGACGTCGCGCCGTACGCCGTCGCCCTTTTCGTAGCACAGCCCAACGTTGTAAAGCCCGCGCGGCTCGCCTTGACCGGCGGCCTGAGAGAAGAGTTCGAACGCCTTTGCTTTGTCCGCCGCGAACGCGATGCCGTTTAAGTAGAACCACGCGAGGTTGCACTGCGCAGTGCTGTCGCCGCCTTCGGCGGAGAGCGCGTAATAGTGTGCCGCCTGTTGTACGTCCTTTTCCACGCCGTGCCCCATCTCAAAGCAGTAGCCAAGGTTGCACTGCGCGCTGGCGTAGCCCTGGTCGGCGGCCTTGCCGTACCACTTCGCCGCGACCTTCCAGTCCTGCGCGACGCCCTTGCCCTCGTCGTAGCACCAAGCGAGGTTGTACTGCGCGCGGGCATAGCCCTGCTCCGCGGCGGCGGCATACCAGCGGATGGCGTCGTCCCAGCTCTGCTCGACGCCCTTGCCGTGCTGATAGCACCAGCCAAGATTGCATTGCGCGCGGGCATAGCCCAGCTCAGCCGCCTTGCGGTACCACGCGACCGCCTCGTCCCAGCTCTGCTCGACGCCCTTGCCGGACTCGCAGCACCACGCGAGATTGCACTGCGCGCGGGCATAGCCGCGCTCGGCGGCGGCGCGGTAGTACGAGACCGCCTTTTCCCAGCTTTGCTCGACCTGTTCGCCTTCCTCGTAAAAAAGCCCTATGCGCGTGAGGCCCCGCGGGAAGCCGCGGGCCGCGGCGGCGTCGTACCAACGGAACGAGCTTGTCATGTTAAGCGCGACGCCCTTGCCGTTTTCCAGACACCACGCGAGATTGCACATTGCGGGGGCGTAGCCGTCCTCCGCCGCCTTGCGGTAGAGCTCGGCCGCTTTTTCCCAGCTCTGCTCGACGCCCTCGCCGTTTTCGTAGTAGAGCCCCAAACGGCACACGGCGGCGGGATAGTCCTGTCGTGCGGCGGCGCGGTAAAGGCGCAGCGCCTCGGCGGCGTCCCGCTCGACGCCCTGCCCGTATTCATAACACCACGCGAGGTTGTTCAGCGCTCGCGCGTCCTCCTGCTGCGCCGCCATTGCGTACCAGCGCACGGCTTCTTTCCAGCTCTGCTCAACGCCCTTGCCATTCTCGGCGCACCAGCCGAGGTTGCACTGCGCCCGCGCCTCGCCGCGCTCGGCGGCGGCGCGGTAGAGCTTGATGGCGCGGTCCCAGCTCTGTTCGACCCCCTGACCCGTTTCGTAGCACAGGCCCAAATTGCACAGCGCGCGAGGGTCCTCCTGCTCGGCGGCCATCGAATACCAATGGACGGCGCGCTCCCAGCTCTGCTTGACGCCGCGCCCGACTTCATAGCACCAGCCGAGATTGCATTGCGCGCGCGAATAGCCGCGCTCTGCGGCGCGCAGATACCAGATCGCCGCCTTTCGCCAGTCCTGCTCGACGCCGCGCCCGTATTCGTAGCACAGACCCAGCGCGCACAGGGCGGGGGGATAGTTCATCTCGGCGGACTGGCGGTAGAAGGAGAGCGCCTTGCCGATGTCCTGCTCCATGCCGTCGCCGCGCTCGCGGCAGAGTCCCAAATTGAACAGCGCGCGCGGGTCGTTTGCGTCCGCCGCCCTGCGATACCAGACGATCGCTTCGCTTTGGCTCTGCGCGACGCCTTTGCCGTTTTCATAACACCACGCAAGGTTGCATTGTGCGGGCGGATAATCGCGCTCCGCCGCGGCGCGATAGAGCTTGACCGCGCGATCCCAGTTCTGCTCGACGCCCTTGCCGTTTTCGTAGCACAGGCCCAGCGAGCACAGCGCGCGCGGAAATTCCTGCTCGGCGGACATGGCGTACCAATGCGCCGCCTTTTCGTCGCTCTGCTCGACGCCTTTGCCGTATTCGTAGCACCATGCGAGGTTGCACTGCGCGCGAGCATAGTCCAAGTTCGCGGCGCGCCGGTAGAGACGCGTTGCCTCTTTCCAGTTCTGCTCGACGCCGTCGCCCAGCTCATAGCAAAGTCCCAGCGCGCAGATCGCCGGCGGAAATTCCTGCTCGGCGGCGCGGCGGTAAAGCTCAACCGCCTTGTCCGCGTCCTTCTTCAGGCGATCGCCCTGCTGGTAGAGCTGACCCAGCGCGCACAGCGAGGCGGGGTCGTCCAGCTCCTCGACGCGGCGGAAATACTCGGCGGCTTTTTCCGCATCCGACGCAAGCCCAAGAAGCCCCACGAGACGGCATACGCCCATACGGTAATAGGCGAGCGGGTGCTCCAGCTCCAACGCACGCTCAATGCAGGCGAGCGCGCGCTTGTCGTCGCCCCGTGTGCGGGCGCGGTCAGCAAGCGCCATCCATTCGCTGCCGGCGAGATCCTCCTCCTCCACGGACAGAAAGAACGCGCCGCCGCAGTGCGGGCAAAGCTCCGGCTCCTCGCCCTCGGCGAGATAGCCGCAGTCCGGATTGTCACAGCGATAGTATTCCAAAACAGGCTCCTCCCGTCAGTTCTTTGGACAAATATTATATACCTTTTTGCACCGATTCCGCAAGATGCGATTTTTTGTTGCGGAGAAGGCGGCGCCGTGGTAGAATAAGCCATCTCAAGAGAGGAGGCGGGTGCGCTGTGGTGGATATTGTGAAGGATGGCGCTTTACGGGAGCGCGGCATGCTGTTCGGGCTGGTGGAGGCGACATATCCCGAGCCGGCGGACTGGCAGACGGAGGCGTTTTACGAGAAGGCGGAGCGGACGATCGCGGCGCTGCGGGAGGAGTTTGCGGACTACGAGCGCAAGACGGTGTTCGGCGAGCATCCCTACAGCCGTTTTTTCAAACGGTTCAAAAAGACCTATCCCGTGATGCTGCAATTCGAGTCCTGCCTTTCGGGAGCGCGTTCGTTTCCGCGGCAGAATCCGGTCGTCGAGGTGCCGTTTCTCGCGGAGCTTATGACCCGCGCGCTCATGGGGACGCACGACCTTGCGCATGTCAAAGGGCGCATCGTGTTGACCTCCGGCACAGAGAAAGAATCCTTCGCCGGACTGCGGGGCGAGGCGCACACCTACCCCGGCGACGTGGTGGGGCGGGATGACGGCGGCGTGATCTTCAGCATGATCGCGGGCGCGGACGCGCGCACCTGCGGAAAGCCGGAGAGCCGACACGTCTTTTATCCGATATTCGGCGTGCCGGATCAGCCGCGCGAGGAGATCGAACGGGCGCAGGCGGCCGTGGCGGAGATCGTGCATGTCCTCGCGCCGTCCGCACGCGTTGAAACGCAGCTTTTATAAGGCTTCCGGACGCAGGAAAAAGACAAAGAAAGCACGCGGGCCTCGGAGAAAGCCCGCGTGCTTTTTTCGTATGCGCCCGATCATTTGCAGAGAAGGTCGATCTCGTCGCGAAGTTTTGCCGCGGCGGACTCCGTCCGCATGACAAACAGCGCCGTATCGTCGCCGCAGACGCAGCCGACCAAATCGGGGGTTTCCTTGGTGTCCAGCGCCGCGCCCACCGCGTTGGCAAGGCCCGGCATCGTCTTGACCACGACCAGATTCTGCGCGTAGTCGCAGCCGGTGCAGCACTCGCGCAGGATGCGCTGAAGCCGGTCGGTCGCGGCGGCGTCGGCGCTTCGCGCGGAAACGGCGTAACGGTACGCGCCGCCGGAGAGTTCCTTGATGAGATGCAGCTCTTTGATGTCGCGGGAGATGGTGGACTGGGTGCAGCGAATACCGCGCTCGGTCAGCCTTTCGAGCAGTTCCTCCTGCGTATCCACGGGATACTGCCCGATGATGTCCAAAATCGCCTCTTGGCGCGCGCTTTTCATAGGTGTCCTCCTTGTATCAGCCGCGGTAAGGCACGTTCCAGATCGTGTCGGCGTAGTCGCGGATGGAGCGGTCGGCGGCGAAGACGCCGGAGCGCGCGATGTTGATCAGCGACATCCTGTTCCACTTCTTGGGATTGCGGTAGACTTCGTCTACGCGCTTGTGCGCCGCCTTGTAGCTCTCAAAGTCGGCGAGGAGCATGTACTCGTCCGCGGGGCAGCCGTCGCCGGAGATGAGGCGGCGCGCAAGGTCGTTGTAGGTCTGCCCGTCGGCAAAGCCGTCGTTGAGGAGCTTCATGATCCACTTGAGATCGGGATCGTTCATGTAATAGTCGGAGGCGTAGTAGCCCTTCTCACGCAGCGTGTTGACGCCGCGGGAGGTCAGGCCGAAGATGAAGATGTTATCGTCGCCGACCTGCTCGTGCATCTCGACGTTCGCGCCGTCGAGGGTGCCGATGGTCAGCGCGCCGTTCATCATGAACTTCATGTTGCCCGTGCCGCTCGCCTCCTTGCCCGCGAGCGAGATCTGCTCGCTCAATTCGGAAGCGGGCATCAGCCGCTCGGCAAGGGACACGCGGTAGTTCTCCAAAAACACGACCTGGAGCCTGCCACGGCACACAGGGTCGCTGTTGACCGTTGCGGCGACCGAGTTGATGAGCTGGATGATGCGCTTTGCAACGTGATAGCCGGGCGCCGCCTTCGCGCCGAACAGGCATACGCGCGGCTGGAACTCGAAGCTCGGGTCCTCCTTCATGTGCTGATAGAGATAGATGATGTGCAGCGCGTTCAAAAGCTGGCGCTTGTACTCGTGCAGGCGCTTGACCTGCACGTCGAACATCGCGTCGGTGTTGAGCACGATGCCGCTCTCCGCCTTGACAAGCGCGGCAAAGCGCTCCTTGTTCTCCTTTTTGACCGCGCCGAGACGCTCCAGCACCGCGGCGTCCTTGGAAAACTTCTCAAGCCCCTTGAGCTTGTCGGCGTGGAGCAGATAGTCGTCCCCGCCCAAACACTCGCAGATGAGGTCGTTGAGTTTGGGATTTGCCTCGGCGAGCCAGCGGCGGTGGTCAATGCCGTTGGTGACGTTTTTGAACTTGTCGGGATTGGCGCGGCAGGCGTCGGCAAAGACGTCGTGGCGCAGGATGTCGGAGTGCAGCGCGCTCACGCCGTTGACGGCGAAGCAGGCGCACACGCACAGGTTCGCCATGCGCACCTCGCCGTCCCAAATGATCGCCATGCGCGCTACGCGGCTGTCGCCCTGGCCGAAGCTTGACTCCAGTTCGCTTTGATAGCGGCGCGCGATCTCCCTCATGATGTCCCAAATGCGCGGCAGCAGCGTCTCAAACAGCTCCTGCGGCCAGCGCTCAAGCGCTTCGGCGAGGATGGTGTGGTTGGTGTAGGCGACCGACTTGGTGACAATGCTCCACGCCTCGTCCCATTTATAGCCGTCCTCGTCGAGCAGGATGCGCATCAGTTCCGGAACGACGAGCGCGGGATGCGTGTCGTTGATCTGTAAAACGTGCTTTTCGTGGAAGTTTTTGAGCGTGCCGTACTGCGCGCGGTGCTTGCGCGTGATGGACTGCACCGTCGCCGAGACGAAGAAATACTGCTGGCGCAGACGCAGGGACTTGCCCTCGTAGTGATTGTCGTCGGGATAGAGCACCTTTGCGATGACCTCCGCCATCGCCTGCTGCTCGACCGCCTTTAGGTACTCGCCGGACGAGTAGAGCGACATATCCGCCGGCACGGGGGATTTGGCGTCCCACAGGCGCAGCCGGTTGGTGTGATCGGTGTTATATCCGGCGATGATCATGTCGCGCGGTACGGCGAGGACGCTGGTGTAGCCAACGTGCTCGGGGTGGTTGACGTCGCCCTCCCAGTGGTCGACGATATGACCGCCGAACTTGACCTCCTCGGTCTCGTCCGCCTTGGTGATGAGCCACGAGCCGCCGAGATCGAGCCAGTTGTCGGCAAGCTCGACCTGCTGGCCGTCGACGATCTTTTGCTTGAAGATGCCCAGCTCGTAGCAGATGGAATAGCCGGTGGCGGGGATCTCCAGCGTCGTCATCGCCTCAAGATAGCACGCGGCGAGACGGCCGAGGCCGCCGTTGCCGAGGCCGGCGTCCGGCTCCGCCTCAAAAACCTCGCATGGATCGAAGCCGAGGAACTTGATCGCCTCCTTGATCGGCTCGATGACGCCGAGGTTAAAGGCGTTCTTCTCAAGCGAGCGGCCCATGAGAAACTCCATGGACAGATAGTGCACCTGCCGCTGACGCTCAAGCTGGACCAGCTTGTCGGTCGCAAGGCTGCTCGAACCCATGATGTCACGCAGCACCATGGCGCACGCCTTGAACATCTGTTCCTTGGTCGCCTGATCTGCCGTGCGCCCGAAGTTGCGCTGCAGCTTCCCCAAAATGAGCTGGGCGAGCTGATCTTTCCTGTAGGTGTCCGTCATGTGTTATCACCCCAAAGCATAAGTATATACGAATTGAGCATAGCAAATATTTGCCGCGCCGTCAATTCAAAAAGTTGAAATATCCGCGTGCCTGTGGTATAATTTCTCCTGCTACGAAACGGAAGAAAGAGGAGGGTGTGCCGTGGAGACCGCCTTTCAGGGAACAAGGGATTACGTCGCCTCGCCGGAACTGCTCGGCGCGGTGAATATCGCGGTGGCGCTTTCCAAGCCGCTGCTGATCAAGGGCGAGCCCGGCACGGGCAAGACGATGCTCGCGCAGGCGGTGGCGGAGGCGCTCGGAAAGCCGCTCATCATCTGGAGCGTCAAGTCCACCACCAAGGCGCAGGACGGGCTGTACGTCTACGACGTGGTGCAGCGGCTCTACGACAGCCAGTTCGGCTCCGCGGGCGTGGACGATATTGCGAAATATATCAAGCTCGGCAAGCTCGGTGAGGCGTTTTCCTCACCCGAGCAGGCCGTGTTGCTGATTGACGAGGTGGACAAGGCGGATCTCGAATTCCCGAACGACCTGCTTTGGGAACTCGACCGCATGGAGTTCTACATCCCCGAGACGAAGGAAACGGTGAGGGCGAAGCGCCGTCCCATCGTCATCATCACATCCAATGCGGAAAAAGAGCTGCCGGACGCGTTTTTGCGCCGCTGCATCTTTCACTATATTGCCTTCCCCGATCCCGAACAGATGGAAAAGATCGTGCGCGTCCACTTTGACAGGCTCGACGAGACGCTGCTGCGTCAGGCGATGGAGGCGTTCTACTTCCTGCGCTCCGTCGACGCCATCGAGAAAAAGCCCTCGACGAGCGAGCTGGTGGACTGGATCCGCGCGCTGGAGCTCGGCGGCGTCGATCCCTCGCGCATCCGCGCAGAGATCCCATTCGCGGGCGTGCTGCTCAAAAAGGACAAGGACCTCGCCGCGATGGAGCGGCGGCTGGGACGCTGAGGAGGAGCTATGGCGGCATTTTTGCACGCGGTCGGCGCGGTGACGATCATCCTGCTGCTGACCGCGACGGGTTACTACTGCGGCGCGAAGGGTTGGCTGAAGCCGGAATCGAAGGCGTTCCTGAGCAAATTCCTGCTCTCGCTCGCCGTGCCGTTCATGTGCGTATACGGACTGCGGAACAACCTGACGCGCGAGATGATCGCGGACTCCGCGCGCCTGCTCGCCGTGCCGTTTTTGTGCAACGCGGCGAACCTTTTGCTCGCTCTCGCGCTTGCGCGGCTTTTGAAGCTGCCGCGGCGCAGGGGCGGCGTCTTCGTCGTGATGTGCAGCCTCTCGAACGCCGTGTTTATCGGCTATCCGATGTGCCGTGAGCTTTTCGGCGAGGCGTGCGTCCCCTACGTGATGCTCTTCTACCTCGCCAACACCTGCTTTTTGCAGACGCTTGCCATGTGGCTCATCCGCCGCTCCGGCGAGGCGGCGGCAAGTGGAGAGAAGCGGCGGTGGACGCAGTCGCTGCGCTTCCTCGGCTCGCCGACGGTTGTGGGACTTTTCCTCGGCGTGCTGATCGTGTGGTTCGACGTGACGCCGCCCTCGTTCGCCATGTCGTATCTCGGCTATATGAGCGGCGTCGTCTCGCCGATGGCGCTCGTGCTCGCGGGCTATATCATCTATGAGATGGGGCTTAAAAGCATCCGGCTTGACCGCGACCTCGCGCTGATGCTGCTCATGCGCTTCGTGGTCTCGCCGGGACTCTATTTTCTGTGCTGCACGGCGCTCGGTGTGAATGGGCTTGCGCGCGATACCTTCCTCGTGGAGGCGGCGATGCCTGTGGTGACGCAGTCGGTCGTCGCCGCGTCGCAGTACGGCGCGGACGACCGCTTTGCCGCGGAGGGCGCCGCGCTCTCGACGCTTGCGAGTTTTCTCGTCATTCCGGCGCTGATGGTGCTGCTGTGATGGAACATAGACAAAAAGGAACGACGCAAAGCCGCGGCGTTCCTTTTTGCATTTTAGCGGCGCTGTCAAGGGGAAAAATTTGACATAGCGCTTGAAAATGGCTCGGAAAGCTATTAAAATATAAGTGGAGAATTATACATATTTTCGCGCGGCGGCGCAAAACGGGAGGGAGAGAATATGCACGTGATCTGCGTGGACGCCGATGAACGGGCGCTGAACCATGCGCTCGCGCTATGCGCGAAGAATCCGGCGATCGACGGCGCGACCGGCTTCGCGGACGCGCGCGAGGCGCTGGAGTGGCTCGGGATCAACCGCGCGGAGCTCGCGTTGCTTGACGTCGGCACGCCGGACGGGGACGGGATAAAGCTCGCGTTGGAGCTGCGCAGGAAAATCCCGTCGCTCGCGGTCGTCTTTTTGGCGCGGGACGCGGCGTATGCCCTCGAAGCTTACCGCGCGCGCCCGCAGAATTACCTTTTAAAGCCGCTCGACAGGGCGGCGCTTGACGAGGAGATCGGCTACTGTCTGCTCAGCCGTTCGGCGCGGGAGATAGCGCATATCGAGGTGCAGACCTTCGGCAATTTTGAGATCACGGTGGACGGAAGCGCCGTCTCCTTCAAGCGCGCGAGGGCGAAGGAGCTGCTTGCCCTGCTCGTGGACAAGCAGGGCGCGGGCGTCCCGCGCGAGCAGGCGTTTATCGACATGTGGGAGGACAGGGAATACGACAGGAAGGCGCAGAAGTATTTCGACGTTATTCTGCGCAGCCTGCGCCAGACGCTCCGGCAGTACGGCATCGGCGAGATCATGGAAGTGAAGGGCGGCTATATGCGCATCCGGCCGGAATTGCTCTCCTGCGACAGGTACCGCTTCACGATGGGCGATTCCGACGCGATCAACGCCTATCAGGGCATATATATGTACGGCTATTCCTGGGCGAGCTGGAACGGCGGCTTCTTTGATTGAGCAAAATCGACAAAAAGTGACGCACCATCCTATCCGAAATGTAGAAAACCAACAACTGGATGGACAATTGTTGGACGTTTGTGTGATTTTTGATGGACATGGTGTGTTATGGTATCCCCAGCAAAGGACGAACGCGCCTTGGCGGTTGCGGACAATATCAAAAGCGGAATAAAGGAGGAACGTTATTATGGCGAGATTTATTGACAAAGGGACGGAGCTTGTGCAGAACCTTTATGGCAACGCAAACACCGCTGAGCTGATGCAAAGAGGAAACGCTGAGCGTGATATCAGCCCGCTGCGCGGAAAATTTGAGAAAAACCTCGCGCAGCTTTTGGCGTGGCAGCAGATCAAGGCTGAGTACGAGAAGAAGGGTATTAACTTTAACGAGTCGCAGCTCGATATAGAGGATATGGAAGATAAGCTGCAGGAAGAGCTGGAGAGCAGGACGGAGAAAATCCAAGAGGATGCCGGCTTTAAAGCCATAATCGAGGGCCTGACCGGCAAGCAGATGCTCAATATGGTCCAAAAGGGGCAAGAAGTGAGAGGCGCCGAAAAAGAAGCGACTTGGGGCAGCGTCCAGCTCTTCGAGCCGGACGAGATAGCGAAGAAGGTCGGCGGGCGGCTGACGCAGTTCAAAGAGCGCCTGACCAGCCTCAAGGAGGGGCTCAAGAGGAGCACGAGCAAATCGTTCGCCGGCAAGCTCAAGAGCTGGTTCGTCGGCAACAGCAAGGAGTACGACAAGGCGTTTCGGGCGATGGAGGACTTGACGGCGGGCAAGATGACCAAGGAAGACGCGAAGGGCGCCATTATGGCGTATCTGGAGGTCCGCAAGGACAAGGTGCGCGACCACCAGTACGGGCGCGACCGCTTCGACGGCTTTATGAAGAGCCTCCAGGCCATCATGGAGCCGGACGAGTTCATGGCGTACTGCAAGGGCGTGGACGAAGCGCGCTTAAAGATCGACCCGAACTACAAAGGCGTCACCACCCCCGAGGCGTATATGCCGGAAAAGAGCGCGAGTGAGCTCCATGCGGAGCTGCAGGAAACGGCGGCGGAGCGGCAGCTCACGCAGCGCGAGCTGGCGCGCCTGATAGCGGTCAACATGCTCGTAAAGGATGTAGGCGGCAACGCGGAAACCAAAATATCTCCCCGGGATTTTGGCGCGCAGGTGGAGAATCTGCTGGGAGGCGAATATTTTCAAAAATGGTACGCCCAGCAGGATCCGGAGGCCCTTCGCCAAAATATCGTGAAGGATTCGAGCTACGCCGTCAATTCGCTGTACCGGTCGATGCCGGGCGCGCAGCGGGAGCGGGAAGAGCAGCAGGAGCGGAAGGAGCTGCGCACGCAGAAGCGGGCTGAGAAGCAGGCTGAGCAGGAGAAGCAGCAGAGGGAGAACGAGGAGAATCGGCGTAAGCAGGAAGAGTTTGATAAGAAGCAGCGGGAGCAGCGGCAAAAGAACAGAGAGAGCAACTTCAAAACGCAGCTCGACAAGTATGCGAATGCAAAAATGCCGGAGGAACGCCAGCAGCAAACCCTGGACTATCTGAAAAAACACCCGGAGCTTCGCCCGATCGCGGAGGATTTCGTTAAGCAGCACCCTCAGAGCGGACTGAAGCTGCCGGCGCCCGAGAAGAAAGCGGAACAGCAAAAGGGCGAGCCGCAGAATGGCGAGCCGCAGAAGCCGGTTGAGCCGAAAAAGAATGAGCCGCAGCCCACCCTCTGACGGATAGGTCGCCCACGGGCAAGCACACGCAAGCGGCGGACGGGAGGTGAGACCGCTGGCGGTTACGCAATTTTCAGACTATCGGAGCAGGATCGAGCGCAAGGGCATCGAGGAGCATCGCAAGTACATCGAAGCGCAGATGGCGCGAGCGAAGGAAACCGCGGACGCCGCGGAGCGGTCTCGCTGCCTCGCCAACGCGGTCGCGGCAAACGGCCTGCTGCTGCGGGGAATGGACGTCGGCTTCATCACGGAAAGGCTCAACCATCAGGCGGTCAACGAGATATCAAACGGCATCCAGACCTCGGAGGCGTTCCGCTCCCTGATGGAGAGCAGCGGCGAGGCGCTGGCGGCGAACGGAAACGTGGACGCGCTGGTGCGCGACCTGCAGGACAGGGACCGCTCGCTGTCGCGCGCGGAGGCGCCCAGCCGCGCGGCGATCGACGTGATACGCGACGTGCAGGTCAAGGCGCGTGCGCGCACGGCGCAGCCGCGGGACTACGCGACGCTTGTGGCGGCGCACAGGCTGTCGAGCTGGGAAGGCCAGGCTCGCGCGCCGGATGGGAAAATGGTGGACGTCGTGCGCCGCGATTTGAACCGCGAGCTCGACGGAAAGGCGCTCGACGAGGAGACGGAGCGCGTGCTCTCAGACCCCGATTTTAAGTATGTGATGAGGCATGAGAGAAAAGAGAGCCTTAATCTCAACGCGCTGCGCGCCGACGGCATCGCGCTGGGGCAGTACCCGAAGCGGGCGGAGCAGCTCCGCGCGCGTGAAACGGAGCTTGGCGGAGAAGCCCCCGCCGCGCCGGAAAAAGTATCAAACGGCCCGCGCGATAACGCGGAGCAGCGGAAAACGAGGTGAGAAACCGTGCCGAGACCCGAAGAAGCCGGAGGCTATCAAGCCTACATCGACAGCCTGTGGGGACAGCTTGAGCAAAACGCCGAGCCGCGTACCCTCTCGCAGATCATCGCCGCCGAGTGCTGTTGGATGCAGGAGCCGCGGGAGCAGTCGCTCACCGCGAAGCCGGATACGGAGAAGATCGACGGCTGGGCGCGGCGGATCGAGAACTCCGACGCTTTCCGCCGCTCGCTCGCGAAGGAGGAGAAGATGAACGAGCTTCTCAAAAAGCGGGACGCCGAGGGACTGATGGAGGATCTCCTCGCCGAGCTGGAGAAGCCGCGGCGCGAGCGCGCCGAGAGGGCGCGCGAGCGCGGACGGAACGCGCCGGAAAACGCCACGCCGGAAAACACCTCGCGGTAGAGAGAGCGTGCCGGACGCTCCGATAAGACAGTGGATCGCCGCGAACGCGGCGGACATGTAAAAAATCAGCAAAAACAGTTAAATACAGTTAAATCAGGAGGAAAAAGAAATGTTTAGCACTGTTGTAGCACCGATCGTATCCTTACTCAACCAGCTCATGGGGCCGCTGCTCGCCATCGTGGGCGCGGCGGGCGCGCTCTACTGCGTTGTCCTCGGCGTCAAGTTCGCCAAGGCGGAGGAGCCGCAGGACCGCGAGAAGGCGAAGGGCGCGCTCAAGAATGCGATCATCGGCTTCGTGCTGATCTTCGTGCTCATCCTCGCGCTGAACCTGCTCATGCCCACGATGATCAACTGGGTCAACCAGCAGGCGGGCAGCACCGTCATTACCAAGTAA
>JAWRIJ010000155.1:0-8340 GCA_040307975.1 Oscillospiraceae bacterium
CTGCACACCATCGTCGGCGCGGGCAGCGCCGAGGGCGCGGTGGACGCGGCGAACATCATCAAGCCCGCGCTCGGGCGCGGCGAGCTGCGCGTCATTGGCGCGACGACGCTTGCCGAGTACCGCAAGTATGTGGAAAAGGACGCCGCGCTGGAGCGCCGCTTCCAGCCCGTCACCGTCGGCGAGCCGACGCCGGAGGAGAGCGTGCAGATCTTAAAGGGCCTGCGCCCGCGCTACGAGTCCCACCACAAGCTGACCATCACCGACGAGGCGATCGAAGCGGCGGTCGAGCTCTCGCGCCGTTATATCAACGACCGGTTCCTTCCCGACAAGGCGATCGACCTGATGGACGAAGCGGCGTCGCGCGTGCGCATGGAGACGCAGTCGCCGTCCCCCGAGCTCAAGGCGATCGAGGAGAAAATCAACGCGCTGCACAAGGAAAAGGGCGACGCCGTCGCCGCGCAGGACTTCGAGAAAGCGGCGCAGCTGCGCGACATTGAGCGGAACTATCGCGAGCAGGCGGAGCAGGAGCGCGAGAAGCGCAAGGCTTCGTCCGGCGAGAAACGCGGCACGGTGACGGAGGAGGACGTCGCGAACGTGGTCGCGGGCTGGACGGGTATTCCCGTCACGCGGCTCACGGAGGATGAGAGCGAGCGCCTGCTGAACCTCGAAAAGACGCTTCACGAGCGTGTCGTAGGGCAGGATGAAGCGGTCAACGCCGTCGCGCGCGCCATCCGCCGCGGGCGTGTCGGCATTAAGGATCCCAAACGCCCCATCGGCTCGTTCCTGTTCCTCGGCCCCACGGGTGTTGGCAAGACCGAGCTGTGCAAGACGCTGGCGTCCGCGATGTTCGGCGACGAGAACGCTATGATCCGCATTGATATGAGCGAGTATATGGAACGGCACACGGTGTCCCGCCTCGTCGGCTCGCCGCCGGGCTACGTCGGCTATGACGAGGGCGGCCAGCTCACCGAGAAGGTGCGCCGCAAGCCGTACAGCGTGGTGCTCTTCGACGAGATCGAAAAGGCGCATGAGGATGTGTGGAACATCCTGCTGCAAATTTTGGAGGATGGCGTCGTGACCGACGCGCAGGGGCGCAAGGTGGACTTCAAGAACACCGTCATCGTCATGACGAGCAACGTCGGCGCGAAGAGCATCACGGCGAAAGGCGGCACGCTTGGCTTCACGCACGCAGACGGCGCGGACGATGCGGCGAACGACGACGAAAAGGTGCGCGAGGCGGTCATGGAGGAGCTGCGCCGTACGTTTAAGCCGGAATTCTTGAACCGCATCGACGAGACCGTCGTGTTCCGCCGCCTGAGCGAGGACGACATCGCGGAGATCGCACGCCGGATGCTCGCGAACACCGAAAAGCGCGTCGCGGAGCTGGGCGTCACACTCGGCGCGGACGACGCCGCGGTGAAGAAGCTTGCCAAGGCGGGCTTCGACCCCATGTACGGCGCGCGTCCGCTGCGCCGTGTCATCCAAAGCGAGGTCGAGGACGCCGTCGCTGAGCAGATGCTGGAGGGCAAGCTCAAAAACGGCGACCATGCGACCGTGACCGTTGCGGACGACAAGCTTTGCATCGCGTAATGCAAAATTATGTAAACCCCGACGGCTTTTATAGCCGCCGGGGTTTCGCTTTTTTGACCGACTACCTTCGGGAATGTGCGGGTCTGCGTTAGCATCCTCCCTTATCTTCTGATAAACTGCTCATCTTCTCCGAGGGCTTCGCTCACAAACCGCTCCGCGGCCATATGCAGATCGTATTTCTCTCGAAGCGCGGCAAGCTGTGCCATCATGGGGCTTGCATGATGGGCGTCGATAGCGGCTTGACTGCTCCAGCTGTCGATCAGCAGAACGGTCTCCGGATCGTCGAGCGGTTGGAAGTACTGATAGCGAAGATTCCCTTCCTCCGCTCTGATGGCGTCCGCAATTCCGGAGGATTCCATTTCCTCAACGAACGCCCTTGCCGCCCCGTTGACTCCCCTGTAGTATAGATTGACTGTGATCATTGCTTTTTTCCTTTCCTGAAATCAAGTTCCGTCAAGATGAAACCGCCGGCTTTGGCAAATCGAAATTATTGCAGATCGCAAAAACCAAAATTTGTCTGATCACCTCAAGCCTACTTTAGCATACCTCCATGCCCATTTCAAGGCAACCTGCCGGCTATGTTTTGTGAAACCGACGAAGACTGAGCTTGCCGACACAAAAGGAACAAGGAATGGCGTTGCCGTTCGCTTGCCTTTCGTGCGTAAGTTTGCTATACTGATAAAAACTTGGGAAAGCGGGGGCATCCTATGCTGTATCGTATCCTCGCCGTGGGCGACGTGGTGGGTCAAAGCGGCGTGCAGTTTTTGAAAAAGCATCTCCATACCCTGCAAAAGACCTATGAGATCCAATTCACCGTCGTCAACGGCGAAAACGCGCAGATGGTGGGGCTGGAACAGAGCGACGCGGAGGCAATGTTTGCCGCGGGCGCGGACGTGGTCACGCTCGGCAATCACGCCTTCGGCAGGGCGCAGATCGCGCGCTATCTCGACGACTGCCCCTATATCCTGCGTCCGGCGAATTTGGGCGAACGCGCGCCGGGGCGCGGCTGGGGCGTGTTCGGCTGCGGACGTATTGAAATCGGCGTGCTGAACCTCATCGGGCGCGTCGATATGAAAAACCTCTCCGACAATCCCTTTAAAACTGCCGACAAGCTGTTGCGTACGGAGGAGAAGCCTCGTTTCACGCTTGTCGATTTCCATGCCGAGGCGACAAGCGAAAAGCTTGCGATGGCGCATTACCTCGATGGGCGCGTGAGCGCGCTTTGGGGCACGCACACGCACGTCCCGACCGCGGACGAGGAGGTGCTCCCGAAGGGGACGGGCTACCTGTCTGACCTCGGCATGACCGGCCCCGCGCACGGTGTGCTCGGCGTCGATCCGGCGCAGTCGGTGGAGGGTTTCCTCGGCGGTCTGCCGGGGCGCTATCGCGCGGCGGAGGGCGAGTGTAAGCTGCAAGGCGCGATCTTTACGCTCGATGGGGAGACGGGGCTTTGCACCGGTGTGGAACGTATTGACATAAGATAGGAAACTTGAGCATTATGTTAATGAACTGGGCAAAGATAGCGTGCCGTCGACTACCATAAATCGGAGATGCAACATTATGTCAATTAAAATCCTACATGCGGCGGATTTTCACCTCGACAGCGCTTTCGCGATGTTGACGGGAGAGCAGGCGAAGCAGCGCCGTCGGGAGAGTCGGCAGCTGCTGGAGCGGCTATCGAATTATGTGAACCAAAATGACGTGCAGATCGTGCTGCTCGCGGGCGACTTGTTTGACGGCGAGACAACGTATCGCGAAACGATCGAACAGCTTGTGGATTCGCTCGGCGCGATGCGCGCGCGGGTGTTCATCGCGCCGGGGAATCATGATTTTTATTCGGCACGCTCGCCCTACGCGACGCTTGCGTGGCCGGAGAACGTGCATGTTTTCAAATCGCGTGAGATCGAACGCGTCGAGCTGCCGGAGTGGAACGCTGCGGTTTACGGCGCGGCGTTTACGAGCGCGGAGCAGGAGACGAGCCTGCTGGATGGTTTTGTCGCGCCGGACGACGGCAGGACGCGCCTGATGGTGCTCCACGCCGACCTGAACGCGGCGGAAGCGCGCTACGACCCTGTCACGCGCGGTCAAATCGGCGCGTCGAACCTCGATTATCTCGCGCTGGGGCATACGCATCGCTTCGACGGCGTATATACGGAGGGAAAAACGGCCTATGCCTATGCGGGCTGTCCGGAGGGGCGCGGCTTCGACGAGACGGGTGAAAAGGGCGTGCTGTGCGGTGAGGTCGGTTCCGGAAAAGTTGACATAAAATTTGTCCCGTTTGCCAAGCGGCGCTATGGCGTCCTATCGGTGGACGTGACGGACAAGCGAGCGGAGGAAGCATTGCAAAGCGCAATGCCGGATACCGCTGCGAGTGATTTGTACCGTGTGGTCTTTACCGGAGAAACAGATGAGCGCGGAGTTGACATAAAATCAATCCAAGAGCGATTCGCGCCGGAGTTTTATTCGCTTGAAGTGCGCGATGAGACGCACATTCGGCAAGATATTTGGGCGCGGGCGCAGGAGGACTCGCTGCGGGGGCTTTTCCTGCGCGAATTGCGCGGGAAATATGACGCGGGAGACGAAGCTGAGCGCGCGCGGGTCGAGCGCGCGGTGCGATTCGGACTCGCGGCGCTGGACAGGCGTGATCTGTAAGGGAGGCTGACGGTATGAAGCTTTGGGTGGAGCGCTCCGGCAAGGAGCGCGGTACGGTATACGCTGCCGCGGAGCAGGACGGCGTTTCGGTATTCGCGGCACTGCACGTCGGCGCGAGGGAGCTTGCCAGTGCGGGCGTGCACGCGGCGGGTATTTTCGGAGCGGCGGCGATGCTGCGCCGCCTTAAAGCGCGGAAAAAGCGCGTTAAGATGGCGGACAAGGACGTCCGGCGGATGGAAAAATACGCCGCAAGGCAATTCAAGAGCCTTGCCAAAAGCCTGAGACGATAAAAAACCGCGGAGCGGCTCAAAGCCGCTTCGCGGTTTTTTGTATGCAGCGCCGTGCGCTTACTTGAAAAGATTCGACACCTTTGCCAAAGGCTCGACAATGTCCGCGAGGTCGTTGATCGCGCGGTTAAGCGCGTCAAAATCGACTGAGTTGAACTTATCCATCGCCTCGGATACGGAATCGGCGTTGTCCGCGACGAGCTTGTTGGCGTTTTCCGCGGCTTCGGTGGCGGTGATGAGCGCGGCGTCCGCGGTCCCGGCGAGCTTGTCGATTTCGGAGAGCGTTGCGTTTAAGCGCTCCAGCGTGCGCAGCGTTTTTGGCACGACAATGATCGAAACGGCACAGACCACGGCAAGCAGCGCGCCGAGCAGCCACACGCCGACGCGCGCGCAACGGGTCAGTTTATCAGTTTCCATGAGAAGGGCTCCTTTGAACGATCGTTTATTAATGAGCCATGATAGCACATTCCTCAGGGTTTGTAAACGCCAAAAACATGGAGAAAACGAGCGGATGTGAATTCGTAGCTCGCGAGCGGACGGTAATCGGCGTCGTAGCTGTGCGCCGCGACGAGCACGTTTTCATAACTGCGCGGCTCTCCGACGGCGACGACGATCAGACTGTGCGTCCAACGCACCGCCGCGTCGAAGGAGATCTGCACGAGGTCGCCCGGGAGCAGCTCGCGGATCGACGCATCCCGCGCGGCGGGGCCGACGACGGCACGCTTGCGCGTGAGGTAGTTGTAGAGGTACGTAACGCCTGTCCATGCCGGCGCCTTGCGGTTGGCGTCGATATAGTACCAGCCGAAGGTCTCTGTATAGTCCATGATGTGCGAGCCGGCGTAGAGGCATTGCGAGGCGAAGTTTGTGCAATCGCCGCCGATCAGCTCATAGTCGTAGAACCTTGGATTTCTGCCATACGCCCACTCGTGCGCGTAGCGCACCGCCGCAGCGCGGTCATAGGAGACGAGCCGCAAGAGGCAGCACCTTCTTTCGGCTCACTATATGCGAAAATGCCGGAAAGCATACCGCCCTCCGGCATTTTTAACAGTCCTTATGCAATTGCGAAGATCGCCATCACGGCGAAGCAGGCGAGGGTCACGAGCGTTGAGAACGAGATCGTCGTCGAAACGTATTCCTCGCTGCCGCGCAGCTCGGAGAAGATGGGAATGCTGAACGACGGGGGCAGCAGGAAGACCAGTATGATGGCAAAGAGCTGCACGCGGTCGAACGGCACGATGCGGAACACCGCAAAGGCGCACAGCGCGGCGACCGCGCCCATAACGGCGAGACGCAGCAATGCCGTTACCGCAACCTGCCGCATGACCTCCCTGCGGAAAGAGAGGGAGTAGCCCAAAAAGAGCAGCACCAGCACCGTGGTCGGCGCGGTGATAAAGTCGACTGTCGTGGTATAAAGCGACCAGACAGGGCTGCGCGCGAGCAGCGTGTCCGCGCCCGCGAGGCCGAGGATCATGCCGAGCAGCATCCCGTCGAAGGGCGGGGCGGAGAAAATGCCCCGCACGATCTCGCCCGCACTGGTCTTTTGCCCGTCGATGACGCGCAGGCAGGAAAGCGCAACGGAGAAGAAAAACACCGTGTGCGGCAGATCCGCCATGGCAAACGCCTGCTGTCCCGCCGCGCCGAAAAGCAGCGCAATGAGCGGATAGCCCAAAAGACCGCTTTCGCAGGTGGTGATGAGCAGAGGGAAATGCTTTCCGTACTGAGGAAAGAGCCTCGACAGCGCCCGTCCCGCGCCGAGCGCGAGCACAAAACCAAGAAACACCGCGGCGACGGTGACGGCGGAGGACACGGAGTACTCCGCCGTGAACATGGCGTTGAAGAGGATAATGGGCAGCGTGATCTTGCCCACGATGGTTTTCAGCGCCGAAACGCCCTGCTCCGAGATCCAGCCGTACCGCCGCGAGACGACGCCGAGCGCGAGCACGATGGCGATAGGGAGCAGCAATTCTAAAATAACAAGCCCCATACGCTCAGGAGCAGCCCACCGTGAGCAGGATGTTGGCGTAGGTGCGCTGTTCGCCCGTGGAGATGGCGAGCATGACCATGGGCTCGCAGCAGGCGTCATAAAATGCCTGCGGGGTAATCTTGCTGAGCGGGGCATCGGGCAGCAGACGCTTGAAATCGGCGAAGATCTCGGGATCGCTGCCGTCCGGCGTCAGCATGACCTCGGCGGACTCGAAGTTGGAGACGGACAAAAGCGCCTCCAGCACATCGGTGACGGTCGGCATGCCCGGCTTGAGGCCGAGATAAACGAGGCGCGCGCCGTCGGTGCGGGACATAAGCGGATAGTTGCCGTCAGCAATGAGCACCTTGCAGCCGTGGCCGCACAGAGACAGGGTTTCCATGATCTCGGGGTTGATCATCTTGCCTTTGAGCATCTCGATTCCTCCTCAATACTTGTAGTCCTTGACCTCGACCTTGTCGACCTCCTGATAGGGAGCGAGCGTCGAGACCATCTTGACTGTCTCGTCATACTTGTTGACGACATAGTGTACCTCGCCGGGCTCGATGTGGATGAACTGTCCGGCGGCGAGAGTGTTGACCTTTCCATCCACGACGATGTCCACCTTGCCGCTGAGGATGTAGAAGTTCTCCTCCATCACGTTGTGATAGTGTGCGGTAAAATCCTGACCGGGCTGGAACTGCACGAGGGCGAAGTTCATGCGCGGGCCTTTCATCAGGTACTTCGGGCCGCTGTCGCCGAAGCGGTACTCAAAATCATTTTCATGTACGACAAACATAGCGTTTTCTCTCCTTTTCGTTTCCGTTCAGTTGACGCCGGGGGCCGCCCACATGTATTTGGTGAGGTGCGCGTCGGCAAGCGCAAGCTGCGCGTCGTAGATTTTTCTCCACGTCGGATACAGCTCCGCGTAGACCTTGTGGTTTTCCATGTTCGGCGTGAATGTCTTATCCCACTTGACGCATTTTTCAGCGCCCTGCTCGACACTTTCGTAGATCCCGACGCCCCATCCGGCGAGGATCGCCGCGCCGAGGGCGGTCGCCTCCTTGACGACGGGGACCTTGACGGGAAGCCCAAGTACGTCGGAGAGGATCTGGCACCACAGCGGGCTCTTGCTCGCGCCGCCGGCAAAAACGATCTCCTTCGGGACGCTGCCCGTCGTCTCCCGCACGAGCTCCAAATGACCCAGCGTTACCATCGCGGTGTTTTCCAGAATTGCGCGGTAGAAGGTGTAGCGGTTGAACTTCTCGGGATCGAGCTCGAAGTTGGTAAACGTCGGCGCGGCATGCCGCCAGCTCGTGAAGTTCATTACGTCTGAGAATGCGCACAGCATCCCGTAGCTGCCCGCGGGGATCTTCTCCGCCTCGCGGTTCATGAGGTCGTAGGGATCGGCGCCCGTTTCCGCCGCGAGCTTCTTTTCAAGCTGACAGAAGCCGTCGCGGAACCAGCGCATTACGAGCCCCGGCTTGAACGCCAGCGCCTCGAACTGCCACACGCCCGGGACGGCGTGGCAGTTGACGCGCACGCGGCATTTTTCGTCGGTCTGCGCAACGCCGGTATTGAACTCATACTGCCAGAAGCTGCCGCCGAACACCGCGGCGCTGCCTGGAGCGACCGCGCCGACGCCGATGCAGCCAAGCTGGCAGTCGCCGCCGCCGACGACCACGCTCGTCCCCTCGGCAAGCCCTGTGTCCGCCGCGCCCTTTGCGCTGACCGTGCCGAGCTTTACACCGCTCTCAACGACCTTCGGCAGAATATCGCCGCGCAGGCCGCAGCGCTCCGCGATGCTCGGGTCCCAATCGCGGCGCTTGAGGTCTAAAAGACCCGTGGTGG
>JAWRIJ010000156.1:0-8178 GCA_040307975.1 Oscillospiraceae bacterium
TCGACGGGCGCAAGGAGGTCCACGACCGCTGGCGCGTGGACTACGCCGGCAACGGCAGCTGGGAGCGTATCGTGCCGAAGTTCCAGAAGCTGGTTCGCGCGCGCGGCGGAAAGAACTACTATATGCGCGGCACGTTCACGCACGGAAACCCCGACTTTTTGAAGGATATCCAGACCATGCTCGACCTTGGCTTCACGGAGCTGAGCATGGAGCCGGTGGTCGCCGCTCCGGACGACCCCAACGCGCTCACCGCGGAGGATATCCCCATCGTTATGGAGCAGTATGAGGAACTGGCAAAGCTCATGCTCAAACGCGAGCGCGAGGGAAAGCCCTTTACATTCTACCACTACATGATCGACCTCACCGGAGGCCCGTGCATCTACAAGCGCATTTCCGGCTGCGGCTCCGGCACAGAGTACATGGCGGTCACGCCCTGGGGCGACCTCTATCCCTGCCACCAATTCGTCGGCGAGGAGAAGTTCAGGCTCGGCGATATTTGGCGCGGCGTGACGAATGACGCGGCACAGGCGGAATTTGCCGCGTGCAACGTCTACGCAAAGCCCGAGTGCCGCGACTGTTGGGCGCGTCTCTACTGCTCGGGCGGCTGCGCGGCAAATGCGTTTCACGCGACCGGCTCGGTCACGGGCGTGTACGAAACGGGCTGCGAGCTGTTCAAAAAGCGCATGGAGTGCGCCATCATGATGCAGGTCGCTCGGCAGCTCGAAAGTTTACATAACAAATGAATACGCCGATCTGCGATTTTGTCCGCGACTATGCGGCAAAGGAGCCTCTGCGGCTCCATATGCCCGGTCACAAGGGCGTCGGGCCGCTTGGCGTTGAGGCGCTGGACATCACCGAGATCCCCGGCGCGGACGTGCTTTACGCACCGCGCGGAATCATTGCCGAGAGCGAGGCGAACGCCGCCGTGCTCTTCGACAGCGCGAAAACAGTCTATTCGACCGAGGGCTCGTCGCTGTGTATCCGCGCGATGCTGTATCTTGCACAACTCCACGCGCGGGAAAGCGGAAGGCGTCCGCTCGTACTCGCGGCGCGCAACGCGCACAAGGCGTTCCTCTCCGCGCTCGCGCTGTTGGACGTCGAAGTGGAGTGGCTTTGGCCGAAATCGCCCGACGAGCCTATCGTCTCTTGCCGCGTCGATGCGGAAACGCTGGAGCACCGCCTTGCGGCGATGCCGGAGCCGCCTGTTGCGGTTTACATAACTTCTCCCGATTATTTGGGAAACCGCGCAAACATCGCCGCGCTGGCCGAAGTGTGCCACCGACACGGCACGCTGCTGCTCGTCGACAACGCGCACGGCGCGTATTTTAAGTTTATGTCAACCTCTCAGCACCCCCTCGACCTCGGCGCGGACCTGTGCTGCGACAGCGCGCACAAAACGCTCGGCGCGCTGACGGGCGGGGCATATCTGCATATTGCGAAATCCGCTCCCAAAGCACTTCTTCGTGACGCGGAGCGCGCGATGGAGCTCTTCGCGAGCACGTCGCCGTCCTACCTGATCCTACAATCGCTGGACGCGATGAATGCGGCGCCGAACGAAGATTATGTAAATTATATTATGTCTATCACCGAGCGTGTCGCCGCGTTGCGCGCCGCGCTCGGCGCGGACGGTTGGGACTGCGTCGGCGACGAGCCGCTCAAGCTGACCCTCCGCCCCAAGGGGCGCGGTCTCATGGGCACGGCGCTCGCGGCGCTGCTTGAGGCGCGGAACATCTTCTGCGAATTTGCCGACCCAGACTATATTGTTTTTATGTTAACTTATCAGCTTCCCGCCGACGCTTATGACAAGCTGCTTGCCGCTCTACGCGCGATCCCGCGGCGCGAGGCAATCGCCACGCCGCCCCCCGCGATTGGGCGGCCGGCGCGTGTCCTCTCCCCCCGCGAGGCGATGCTTGCCCCGTCCGAGACGCTGCCCGTCGGGCAGGCGCTCGGCCGCGTGCTTGCTTCTCCCTGCGTCAGCTGCCCGCCCGCCGTGCCGATTTTGGTCTGCGGGGAGCGCATTGACGCGGCGGCGATCCATGCGTTCCGATATTACGGCGTTGAACAAATCGACGTCGTATTGTGAAAGAAACGAAATCGAAAAAATAAGGAGAATTGTTTGAAAACGATTATCGGTGCATTGGAGATTGCGGCATAACCGGGAGGTTTGCCGCAATCCCGCAAGCCTCCCAAAGGGTTTCAGATTTTACTTTTCGGAGGACAATCCCCATGAATCGGGAAAACAAGAAAAAATCTTTTGAAACAGGTTACTATAAAACCCACCCATGTAAAGATACCTTTGTTTGCAAGGTCTGCGGACGCACCGTCATAGCGGACGGCGCGGGCAGCGCACATCGCAACCACTGTCCCAATTGCCTGTCCAGCCAGCATCTGGACGTCGAGCCGGGCGACCGGGCGGCGGATTGCGGCGGCGTCATGGAGCCGGTCGCCGTGTGGGTCCGAAAGAGCGGCGAGTGGGCTTTGATCCATCGCTGCCGGATCTGCGGGGCGCTGAGCTCCAACCGCATCGCGGCGGACGACAACCCGTTGAAGCTCATGTCCCTCGCCATGAAGCCCGTCGCCCTGCCGCCTTTCCCCTTGGAACGCATGGAGGAGATGGCGCGCCTGATGGGCGGCGACGGAGCACTCAAATGGTGATCCAGTAACCGACGTATAAAAGAACTGCGGGCAAATGCCCGCAGTTCTTTTATATGTTCGTCACCGAATGAAATGCGTGTAAACGTGTTCTTCCTTTTTGGGCAGTCCGTACTTCTCCTTGCCCAGCGCGATGGACTTCATCAAAAACGCCATGTTGCGCGCGAGCGTGCGCATGGTCTGCAAGCCCTCCTCGTCCTGTTCCGCCTCGCCGGGCGCGCGCCCATGGACGCTGTTCCAGTACTGGCTGGACGCGACGGGCATGCCGGAAATGGTAAAATACTTATTGAGCGCGTCAAAGGTCGCGCTGGCGCCGCCGCGGCGGCAGACCGCCACCGAAGCGCCGACCTTCATCGTCTTGTCGAAGCTTGTCGAGTAGAACAGCCTGTCGAGAAACGACTCCAGCGTGCCGTTCGGGGACGCGTAATACACCGGCGTCGCGACGACCAATCCGTCCGCCGCCTCAAATTTGGGCGCGGCGACATTCACCGCGTCATCGAACACGCACTTGCCCGTATTCGCGCAGGAGTTGCAGGCGATGCATCCGCGGATGGCGTCGCTGCCGATGCGCACGGTCTCCGTCTCGACGCCCTCCCGCTCGAACGTCTTCTCCAGCTCGCGCAGTGCGAGCGCCGTGTTCCCCTCTGGATGCGGGCTGGCATTGATCATTAAAACCTTCATATCGCGCAAGCCTCCCTGTAAGTGCTCGCCGTACAAACGGCGCCGCTTTTACTTTATGTAAACCACTCGTCCTTCGCGCGGCGTTCAAAGCTCTTCTCAAGCATCGCCTTGTGCGAAAGAAACGCCGCATCGTCGAAATACTTTGCGCCCATCGGACACTCGCGTACGCAGGCGTGGCACTTGATGCACACGCCCGTCACGTTCGACACGTCCAGCGGGTCGATTGAGCCCATCGGGCACAGCGCCGCGCATACGCCGCACTGGACGCAGGCGTCCGAGGTCTTCGGCTTCGCCTTAAGGAAATTCTTCGGCTCGCCGTCCGTACCGCGCGGGGTATAGTACGGCGCGTCCGCGTCGCCGGGAACCGTCGCCGCCTCGGGCGGCTCGTTCGCCTTGGCAATGCGCGCCGCGACCGCCGCGCCAAACTTGGCAAGCTCCGCGAAATCGTCCTTGTCGGGGCGCTCCGCCGCCAAAGTCTCGGAAAACACGTGGCGGCAGGCAAACGCGCCCGCGCCGACGGTGCGCAGCCCGTCCCCCGCAAGGCAAGCGCACAGCTCCGCGAGCGAGTTGTCATACGCGCGGTTGCCGAATGTCACCAGCGCCACGGCAAGCGCGCCGTTGCCCGTCAGGCGCTCCTTCCAGTAGGAAAGCAGCTTGTTCGGGAGTTTCCCCGCATAGGTGGGGCTGCCGCACACGACAAGGTCGCCCGCGGTGAACGCATGGGGCTCTTCGCGCGCCGAAGGCAATGTTATGTCAACCGTTTCAAAGGGGACCCCAAAGCTCTCCGCGAGCGCCGACGCAAGCGTCGTTGTAAGGCGGCGCGTGCTGCCCGCAGGGCTGAAATACAACGCATAGACTTTGCCGATGTTCATTGAAAACGCCTCCGTACACCTTCAGAATCACAGTTTGAAATCCTCCGCGGAATACTTCTCGCTTTGCAGCGCCGCGGGGCGCGGCGGGACGCGCTTGAGCGGGTCGTAGGCAAAGCGGTGGCAATGGTTCGCCGCGTCCACGACCCCGCGGTAGGGACAGCCGACCTCCCGCTCGCTCATCACGCTGGCGTGGACGCAGTAGGCGCAGCGTTTTTCAAGATCCTTGCGGAACAGCTTCATCGTCTTCCCTCCTCACAGCGACTGGAGCGCCAGCCTGTCGCCTTCCATCACGGCGCGAAGCTGCGTGACAGGGTGCTCATAGGAATCAATGATGCGCGACGCCATGACGTCCTCCAGCTCCTTCTGGATGGTGCGGCGCAGGTTGCGCGCGCCGTAGGTCTCGGAGAAGGACTTCTTGACAAGGTATTCGACCACGGCGTCGTCAAAGGTAAAGTGGAGCCCTTTGTCCTCAAGGCTCTTTTGCAGCTCGCCGAGCATGATGCGGGCGATGTCGGTGAAGTTCGCCTCGTCCAAGCGGTTAAAGCAGACGATCTCGTCCACGCGGTTGATGAACTCGGGGCGCAGAAATTCGTTCAGCGCCTTCATCGCGCGTTCCTTGTTCATCTCGTTCATCGACATTCCGAAGCCGAGCGAGCCGCCCTTGCGCTCACTGCCGGCGTTGGAGGTCATCACGATAACGGTGTTTTCAAAGTTCACCTTGCGCCCGTGCGCGTCGGTGATCTCGCCGTCGTCGAGGATCTGCAGCAGGATGTTCAGCACGTCCGGATGCGCCTTTTCAATCTCGTCAAAGAGGATGACGGCATAGGGCTTGCGGCGGATCTTTTCGGTGAGCTGCCCCGCCTCGTCGTAGCCGACGTAACCCGGCGGCGAGCCGACGATGCGCGAAACGGAGTGCTTCTCCATGAACTCCGACATGTCGAGCCGAATAAGCGAATCGGGAGAATTGAACAGATCCTGCGCGAGCTGCTTGACAAGCTCCGTCTTACCGACGCCCGTGGGGCCGACGAAAATGAACGACACCGGCTTATGCTTGGGCGAGATGCCGACGCGGCTGCGGCGGATGGCGGCGGAAACGGCCTCGATCGCCTCGTCCTGCCCGACGATGTGCTCACGCAGACGCGCGTCAAGCTCGCTCAGACGCTTAAACTCGTCCTCACGGATACGGCTTGCCGGGATCTTTGTCCACAGCTCGATCACGCGCGCGAGATTGTCCATCGTCAACTCCGGATCGCCGTTCTTGCAAAGTCCGTCGTACTCGGCATTCAATTGCAGCTCCTTGCTCCTGATCTCGGCAAGGCGCTCGTAGTTCGTGCTCTCGGTGTCGGATTCGAGGAGCTCGCGCTCCTTTTGCAGATCGTCGAGCTCGCGGCGCACCTCCATGCGGCGGTTGATGTCCTTGTCGTGCAGGTTGAGGTCGGAGCACGCCTCGTCGATGAGGTCGATCGCCTTGTCGGGCAGGAAACGGTCGGTGATGTACCGCTCGGAAAGCAGCACCGCCTGACGCAGGATGCCCTCCGGGATCTTCACGCCATGGAAATTCTCGTAGTAATGCGCGATGCCCTTCAGGATTTTGAGCGTGTCCTCAAGGTTCGGCTCGTTGACGATGACGGGCTGGAAACGGCGCTCAAGCGCGGTATCCTTCTCGATGTGTTTGCGGTACTCGGTAAACGTCGTCGCACCGATGACCTGAATTTCGCCGCGGGAAAGCGCGGGCTTCAAAATGTTTGCCGCGTTCATGCTGCCCTCGGCGTCGCCCGCGCCGACAATGTTATGCACCTCGTCGATGACGAGGATAACGTTGCCGGTCTTGCGGATCTCCTCAATAAGGCCCTTCATACGGCTTTCAAACTGTCCGCGGAACTGCGTGCCCGCGACGAGCGCCGTGAGGTCGAGTAAGTACACTTCCTTCGCGCGCAGCTTGAACGGCACCTCGCCCGCGGCGATGCGCTGGGCCAAGCCTTCGGCGATGGCAGTCTTGCCGACGCCCGGCTCGCCGATGAGGCAGGGGTTGTTCTTCTGACGCCGGTTTAATATCTGCACGACGCGTTCGATCTCCTCCGCGCGGCCGATGACCGCGTCCAGCTCGCCCTTACGGGCGCGCGCGGAGAGGTTGATGCAGTAGCTGTCGAGAAACTTGTGCTTTTTCTCGCCCTTCTTCTCGGCGCGCTGCGAGCGCTGCTGCGTCTCGCCGCCCTCGCCGCTCCCCTCGGAGGGCGCCGGCGCGCCGCCGCCGAACAAACGGTTCAAGAACGGGAAAGTCGCGGTCTTGCCCTCTTCCTCCTCGTCGTCCTCGTCCCTGTCCGCGTCGTCCTGCGCGCCGATCTCCTCCAAATTCTCCGCGCCGCCGAACGCGCCGAGCATCTCGTTGGAAATGACGTCCAAATCCTCGTCGGTGATGCCCATGCGGCGCATAACCTCATCCACCTGCGGAAGCCCGACGCTCTTGGCGCACTTGAGGCAGAGCCCCTCGTTGACGTTCTTGCCGTCCTCCATGCGGGTGAGAAACACGACCGCTACATTCTTTTTGCATCTGGAACAAAGTTGTGGTTGCATGTTAGAAAATCCTCCGTGCGCTTTCCGCGCAAGTTGTTAAACAGTATTATCCTCCGGCGCGGAGGAGCTTCGCCATGTACTCTCGATTGCCGCGCAAGCGGCGGGGGAATACGGCATTTTTGTAATCTGCGCTAATGCGCAGTTGCTAATGATAAGCATTGTCCCGCGCTTACGCGCGAAACCAGCCCGCGATCCACTGGATCGGCGAATGGCCGAGGAAGATCGGCAGCAACCGCGTATCGCCCGTATGCTCCGCAATCGGAGCAAAGCCGATGAGCGCGGCAATATTGACCGCCACCCACAGCAGCACCGCCGTTTCCGCAAGCCCGAACGCAGCGCCGCCGAGGCCGTTGACTGCGCTGAGTACAGGCAGATCGAACACATGGTCGACCACGCGCAGCAAAAGCTTGCACACAATGATCAGCACGATATACAGCACCAGCACCAGCACCGTATGTACCGTACTGCGCACAACCGCGCGAACCTTCGGGGAAATCGCCTCGCGGAACGACTCCTCCGCCTTATCGCGCGCGCCCGTCGCCGCCTCGGGTATGCCGTTCGTCAGCTGTGCGAGCGGGCCGTCGATGAGGCTCTTTGGCAGGCCGTACTCGTCAAAAAGCTCCGTGAGCGCGCGCTGACCGTCCGCGCTCGCGGACGCCGCCGCCCCCGCCGCTTTCTCCAGCGCCGCGGAAAACTCCTTGACCACCGCATCCTCAACCTTCGGCGCAACGATATCCGTAGCCGGTTCGGTCAACAGGTTGGCGAGCATCACCGAGCCGATCAGCGCGACAACGACGGCAACGAGTCCCGTCAGGCTCCGGATCAGCCCCCTGCGCGCGCCAAAGATCACGCCGAGCACCAGTATGACGGCCAGCACCCCGTCTACAATAATAGCATTATCCACGCTTCCCACTCCTTTTTCAAGTAAAAATCATTGCTATTCAAGGATATTTACGGAACGTTCATAAATTGAAAGCTCTGAGCTCATGGAATATACAGCCAGGCACGCGAGGCGCCGAGCACCAGCACCGTCCCGTCCGGCCGCATGGCGACCTGACGGGCAAAATCCGTGTCGGAGAGCGTCGCATACTCGGTAAGCTCGCTCGTATAGACCGTGAGTCCGTCTCCGTAGAGCACGGCGACATAACGTCCCGCCGCAGACACGCCGAGCACTTCGCGCCGCAAATCGAGCGATCCGAGCGTCTCCCCCTCCGCGTCCACCGTCACAAGGCGCAACGCGCTGCCAGAGCGGTAGCGCGAGAGCAGCAACACGGTAAAGTCCGGCGCGGCCCGCGACTGCGCGCGCAAATAGGGGTACTCGAAGCGATAGCTGCCCGCAAGCGAGCCGTCGACGTTGAACAGCGTCAGCCGATCGTCCTGCAAGGCTGTGAGCTTGCCG
>JAWRIJ010000157.1:0-20288 GCA_040307975.1 Oscillospiraceae bacterium
CGGGCCGGTGGGGCCGATTTCGCCTTGCGGGCCGGTGGGGCCAACCACACCCTGCGGGCCGATGGGGCCGATCTCGCCCTGCGGGCCGGTAGGGCCAATCTCGCCCTGCGGACCGGTGGGGCCGACCACGCCCTGCGGGCCGACGGGGCCGACAGCACCGACGGGACCCGTGGGTCCTACGAGCCCCTGCGGCCCCTGCACGCCCTGAATGCCCTGTACGCCCTGCGGCCCGCGCGGGCCGGCGGGGCCGGTAGGACCGGTGGGCCCTACATAGGAGACTGTACCGCAGCCGATCCCGCAGCCACAGTAGCACCTACAGCCGCATCCATCATTCGCGGCGGCGTTTACGCCGCAGTTATTCTGAAAACGATTGATATCGATCACCCTTTCGGAAAGGATAGGCGGATTGATCCGCTGCTCCATCCTATGACGAGAAATCAAAACGGTGAAAAAAGTTGAAGGCGGCGTGCAAAGAATTGTAACATGGACTTACGATAAATTTGATAGATTATCAAAAATTATGGTGAATATAAAAATACGATTAATAATCCAAAAACAAAAGTGAAGGCGAAATTGGCGAAAATTATTGAAAAATTTGGAAGAATTCAAAAGAAAACGCGACACTATTCGACATGTAAGAATAGAAAATAAATGTTAATAAGACTATAATTGCATGAGCTTAGCATGGGGCAGTGCTGGAGAGAAATGAAAAGGCAAGGGCGTTGTTCTCAAAAGATTATAATAGAAAAACGGAAAAATTGTAAATGAGACTATAAAGGGAGACGCTCCTATCGGAGCGCCTCCCTTTGGCGCGGCTTTGCAATCTGCGCTTCTGCGGCTATAGATCGCGCAGCTTTTGACAGATGGCGCGCACGGCGGGCTCATAGTCCGACTCGTTTACGCCGATGATGATGTTTAGTTCGCTGGAACCCTGGTCGATCATGCGGATGTTGACGCCTGCGTCCGCGACGGCGGCAAAGATGCGCGCGGCGATGCCGCGCAGGCCGCCCATACCGTGTCCGACGACGGCAATTAGGGCGAGTCCGTCCTCGACGGAAAGATGGTCGGGGCGCATTTGCAGCTCGATTTGGCGCAGGACTGCGCCACGGCAGGCGTCAAGCGCCGCCGTGTCCACCACGACGGAGATGGTATCAATGCCCGTGGGGCAATGCTCAAAGGGGACGCCGTGGGCGGCGAGAATGTTCAAAAGCCGCGCGCCAAAGCCGATTTCATTGTTCATCAACGATTGCTCGACGAGGAGCGTGGAGAAGCCCTTGCGCCCTGCAATGCCCGTGACCGGACGCTGTGCCGCGGCGGGCGGCAGGTCGTGGGAGATCATCGTCCCCGCGTCATCCGGGCGGTTGGTGTTACGGATGTTGATGGGGATGCCCGCCTTGCGTACGGGAAAGACCGCGTCCTCATGCAGGACCGACGCGCCCATGTACGAAAGCTCACGCAGCTCACGATAGGTGATGTAGTCGATGGCGCCCGGATCGGGGACGATGCGCGGGTCGGTGAAAAGCATGCCGGACACATCCGTCCAGTTTTCGTAAAGGGCGGCGTCCACCGCGCGGGCGACGAGCGCGCCCGTCACGTCCGAGCCGCCGCGGGAGAAGGTGTGGACGCGCCCTGCGCTGTCTGCGCCGTAAAAGCCGGGGACGACCGCGCGCTCTACCCTGGAAAGCGCGATGGAGAGCGCCGCGTTGGTTTCCTCCGGCAGGAACCGCCCGTCGGGCGCAAAGCGGACGGCGTCCGCCGCATCGAGAAAGTCATAGCCGAGATAGGCGGCGAGCAGCTTGGAGTTGAGGTATTCTCCGCGGCTCGCCATGTAGTCCCGCTCTGGCGTGCCGCGCAGATGCGATTCAATGACGGAAAGCTCGCCGTCCAGATCGAAATCGAGCCCGAGCTCACGGATGATTCCTGCGAAGCGCGCCCTGATCTGCGCAAGCGTATCGGAAAAGCCTTGCCCTGCAGCGGCGAGATCGCAGCAGCGGTATAGAAGGTCTGTGACCTTGACGTCCGCGCTGTCTCGCTTGCCGGGAGCGGATGCGACGACGTAGCGGCGGTCGGGATCGCCGCGGACGACGTCAGCGACCTTGCGGAACTGATTTGCGTCGGCAAGCGAGCTGCCGCCGAACTTTGCAACGATGGGCTTCATGCGTTCCTTGTCTCCTTCATACATCCAGTAACGTCAAGTCCTCATAGGTCTCGCGCTTCACGGCGACGTAGCTCTCGCCGCCGCGCAGCATCACGATGGGCGGACGCGGCAAGCGGTTGTAGTTGGACGCCATGGAGTAGTTGTAAGCGCCGGTGGTACACACGGCGAGCAGGTCGCCGCGGTGGATATTTTCCGGCAGGGGAACGTTTTCCTGAATGATATCGCCGCTTTCGCAGCAACGCCCCACGACGGAGCAGACAAACGGACGCGGCGCATTCATATCGAGCGCGCTCAGACAGGTGTAACGCGAACGATAGAGCGCGAAACGGGGATTGTCCGCCATGCCGCCGTCGACGGCGACGTAGTTCTTATAGCCTGGGATGCGCTTGACAGCGCCGACGGTGTAGAGCGTCAGCCCTGCGTCGGCGACAATGCTGCGTCCCGGTTCCATCAGGATGGCGGGCTCTGGAATGTTGAGCCGCGCGCAGGTTTCATGCACCGTCTTCGCGACGCTCGCGATCTTTTCTCCGATGTCGAGCACGGGGTCGTCCTCCGTATAGCGCACGCCGTAGCCGCCGCCGAGATCGAGCTGACGCGCCGTATAGCCGCGCGCCTTACGCATCTGTGCGATAAATTCAAGCATGATGATGGCGGCGCGCTCAAATACGTCCTCGGCAAAGACCTGCGAGCCGACGTGACAGTGGAAGCCCGCGAGGTCGATGTGCGTCTGTGCGAGCGTGAACGCGGTCAGCTCCGCCGCCTGCCCCGTTTCGATGGCGGAGCCGAATTTGCTGTCTACCTTGCCGGTGTTGACTGCCTCATAGGTGTGGGTGTCGATGCCGGGCGTCAGGCGCAGCAGGAGCTTTTGACGGATGCCGCGCGCGGCGGCCGCCGTTTCGATGGCGGAGACCTCCTCTGCGCTGTCCGCGACGATGCAGCCGACGCCGCGATCCATTGCAAACGCAATGTCGGAGTCCGTTTTGCAGTTTCCGTGGAAATAGGCGTTTGCGAGGTCAAAACCCGCGAGCGCGGCGGTGTGAATCTCACCGCAGGAGACCACGTCGATCCCCATGCCCTCGTCAGACATGACGCGGTAAAGCCCGCGGAACGCACAGGCTTTTCCAGCGTAGAGCGGGCGCGAGCCAGCCGCGAAGTGCTTGCGCAGCGCGTCCATATAGACGCGGCAGTTACGGCGAATGCGATCCTCGTCCATGAGGTACAGCGGCGTGCCGTATCTTTCGGCGAGAGCGGAAACGTCCTGATCGGCAAAGGTCAGATGTCCCGCGGCATTGACGCCAAGGTTATCGCAGGTGAACATGGAAGCTTTCTCTCTTTCCTTACAACAGATGCGCGCGCAGCTCTTCGCCGGAGAGCGGCGAAAGGTCGGCGGGCACGACGTCGAACACGGTCTTGCAGCCCTTGTCTCCGCGCTTCGCCATGCGGTCGACGGCGCGGGCGAGCGCGACGAGCACGCCCGCGGTGAATTCGGGGTTGGAGTCGAGGGTCAGGCGGTATTCGACCGTGTGGCTGTGCTCACGCTCAAAGCCCGTTTTGCCTGTGCGGAATACGAAGCCGCCGTGAGGAAGCCCCGCGTGCTCGCGCGCCATTTCTTCGGCGCTGATGAAGGTCACAGTGGTGTCGTACTCGTCGAAGTAGTTCGGCATTGTAACGATGGCGCGCTCGATGGCGGCTTTGTCCGCACCGTCCTCCGCAACGACGTAGACCTCGCGGCGGTGCTTCTGCCGCGTCGTCAGCTCCGGCATGGAGCCGCTGCGCACGGCATCGAGCGCCTCGGGAATGGGGATGGTGTACTGCCGCGCGTCTTTGACGCCGGGGATGCGGCGCACCGCGTCGGAATGGCCCTGACTGACGCCGCGGCCCCAGAACGTATAATCCTTGCCCTCGGGCAGAATGGCGGAGGAGTACAGGCGCGTGAGCGAGAACATACCGGGGTCCCAGCCGCCGGAGATGAGCGCGACATGCCCGCCCGCCTTCGCGGCGGCGTCGACATTTGCGAAGTGCTCGGGGATGCGCGCGTGCGTGTCAAAGCTGTCCACGACGTGAAAACGCTTCGCGAGCGCGGGCGTCATCTCCGGAAGATCGGTGGCGCTGCCGCCGCAGATGATAAGAACATCGAATTCCGCGGCGTGCGCGTCGATGTCCGCCGCCGCGTGGACCGGTACGCCGGACCTTGTTTGCACGGCGGCGGGGTCGCGGCGCGTGAACACGCCGGCGAGCGTCGCATCAGGGTTCTGCGCGATTGCGGCCTCTACGCCGCGCGCGATGTTGCCGTATCCGTAAAGCGCGAGTCTCATAATAGACTTTCCTCCGATTGAAAATAGATTATCCTGATAGACCTATCGAAAAAGGCAAAAGAATCACAACGCGATCATGCTCTCCATGCCGTACAGTCCCGCGGGTTTTCCCTGCAGGAACGCCGCGGCGGCGAGTGCGCCCTCGGCAAAGAGCGCGCGGCTGTGCGCCTCGTGCTTGAGCGTGATGGTTTGACTCGCAGTGCCGATCATGACCTCGTGCTCCCCGACAATGCTGCCCATGCGGATCGCATGGATGCCGATCTCACCCGGCGTGCGCTTTCCGTACCCGCTGCGCCCGGCATTGACCGTTGCGTCGGGGCGCACCTCGCGGATCGCTTCCGCGATGGCAAGCGCGGTACCGCTGGGCGCGTCGAGCTTACGATCGTGATGCTTTTCAATGATCTCGATCTCCGCGTCCGGCATTGCCGCCGCGGTCTTTTTGGCAAGCTCGATGAGCAGCGCCACGCCGAGCGAGCAGTTTGCCGCGAAGAAGAGCGGGATTTCCGTCGCTGCCGCGAGGATCGCCGCGTGCTCGTCCTCTGTCTGTCCGGTTGTCGCAAGGACGAGTGGCAGATGATGCGCTTTGACGAAGCGAAGCAGCGCGTCCGTCGCGCTGTGGTGGGAAAAATCCACCACGCAGTCCACGTCCGTCACCGCGTGGTCAAAGCCCGCCGCGCAGGGGACGCCGAACATGTCGCAGCTGTGGCGGCCGACGCCACCCGCGAGAACTGCGCCGCGGTAGCCCGCGAGGGCAAGCTCCGCGACCTCGCGGCCCATGGCTCCGCCGAGTCCGCTGACTAAAATTCGCATATCGGACCCCTTACAGCAGACCATGCTGACGCATGAGGCCGAGCAGCTTTTCCTCATGTTCCGGCTCCATGGTCGTCAGCGGTAGCCGAACGAAGTTCTCGCACCAGCCGAGCGCCGCCATGCCCGCCTTGACGGGGATGGGGTTGACCTCGCAGAACAGCGCGGAAATGAGCGGCAGCAGCTCGCACTGGAGCTTCGCCGCGCCCGCGACGTCGCCGCGGAAGAAACGCTCGCAAATCTCGACCGTCAGCTTCGGCGCGACGTTGGAGAGCACAGAGATAACGCCCTGACCGCCCATGGAGAGGATGGGGACGATTTGATCGTCGTTGCCGGAGTAGATGTCTAGCTTGCCGCCGACGAGCGACGCCGTCTCGACGATCTTGGAAATGTTGCCGTTTGCCTCCTTGATGGCGGCAATGTTCGGGTGATCCGCGAGCGCGGCATAGGTCGCAGGCTCGATGTTCACGCCCGTGCGCGAGGGGACGTTATAGAGAATGAGCGGCTTGGTCGAGGCGTCCGCGATGGTCTTGTACATCGTGACGAGGCCCTTCTGTGTCGCCTTGTTGTAGTAGGGCGTGACCACGAGCATCGCGTCTGCGCCGACGGCGCAGCAGTAGCGCGTGAGGTCGACGGCGTAGGCGGTATCGTTCGAGCCGGTGCCCGCGATGACGGGGATGCGCCCCGCGACGCGCTCAACGCTGTATTTGACGACAGCGCGGTGTTCCTCGTCGCTTAAGGTAGAGCCCTCGCCGGTCGTGCCGGCGATGACGAGCGCGTTCACGCCCTCGGCGATCTGCCAGTCGATGACGCGGCCAAGCGCGTCGTAATCGACGCCGGAGGCGGTGAGCGGGGTGATGAGCGCGGTGGCTACGCCGCGAAAGATAGGCTGCTTGCTCATGATGCGTTTCTCCTTTTCATTTCAGAATCGTCCGCTTGTCGCGCAAGGAAAGAATACAAAAAGCGCAACCGGACATTCGCATCCGGCTGCGCTCCTGCTGACAGCTTTGCCGCTCCTCTCCACTCTATGCGGGAAACGGGCGCGCAATCAATACATAGCTCTCCGCAAATGCGACAGTCGAACGGATCTTATCCGGGCGACCAGGAACGGGGCGCAACCCCTTTCCTTCGGCGGCGATCCCTTTCGCGCGGACAACGGCTTTGCGACGCCTTACATCCGCGGTACTCCTGATAACCGCACCTCTATCCTTTCATTGCTCTATTCACTTACTTAGTATAAAAGCACAGATTCCCCGCGATGTCAAGCACAAAAAACAAACAAAAGCAAGGCGCGCTCCGCAGACGTTTTGGTGCGAGTGTACGAATCTGGAAAAAACAGTTGACTTCATCGGTTTATTATGATACTATGCTAAATCATTAAACCAAAAGGCGGGGAAGACTATGCGGCTTGATTACAATATTTTGGACGATTCGGAGAAGATCATCCTCGCCTTGCGGGCGCTGTACCGCGAGTACGGCTATACGCGCTACCGAATGGGAAAATTCGAGGAATACGACCTCTACAGCCGCAATAAGGACTTTCTGATTTCCGAGCAGGTCATCACCTTTACGGATACGAACGGAAAGCTCATGGCGCTCAAGCCGGACGTGACGCTTTCCATTATCAAAAATCACCGCGACGAGCCGGATTCGCTGCACAAGCTCTGCTACAACGAAACCGTTTATCGCGTGTCGAAGGGCAGCAATTCCTTTCGCGAGATCATGCAGGCGGGAGTGGAGTGCCTTGGCAGCGTCGACGTTGCCTGCGTCGGGGAGATGCTGCTGCTCGCGGCGAAGAGCCTCGCGCTGTGCGCGAAGGGGTTCGTGTTGGAGGTGTCGCACCTCGACATCCTGCGGCATTTCATCGACGGCATTTCAGACGACGATGCTGTGCGGAGGGAGCTTTTGGCTCGCTTCGGTGAAAAGAACGCGCACGGTATCGCGGAGATCTGCCACGCGCACGGCGTGGCGGAGGAAAAAGCGGAGACGCTCCGGGAGTTGCTGCGCCTCTACGGCGCGCCGGAGGAGGTGCTGCCCCGATTGCGTGCGCTCTGCCGCGGCAGAGGGCTGGACGCGGAGATCGGGGAGCTTTGCAACGCGCTCGCGGCGCTCCGGGGCAACGCTTTGGAGGACAAGGTGCAGCTCGATTTTTCCTCCGTGAGCAACATGAATTACTATAACGGCGTAGCGTTTAAGGGTTTTGTCGAGGGCGTGCCGGGGAGCGTGCTTTCCGGCGGGCAGTACGACAAGCTCATGCGCAGGATGGGGAAACGCTCGAAAGCGGTCGGCTTTGCGGTGTATCTCGACCTGCTTGAGCGTTTGGGCGAAACGGAGAACGGCGGGGTGATCTTTGACCATGCTTAATGTTGCGCTTCCCAAGGGGAGGCTGGGAGAAAAAGTATACGCGATGTTCGAATCGGCGGGCTTTCCCTGCCCGTCTATCCGCGAAAACAACCGCAAGCTGATTTTTGAGAACGAATCGGCGGGCGTGCGCTACTTTTGGGTCAAGCCCTCGGACGTCGCCATCTACGTTGAGCGCGGCGCGGCGGACGTCGGCGTCGCGGGAAAGGACATCCTGCTGGAGTACGAGCCGGAGGTCTACGAGCTGCTCGACCTCGGCGTGGGGAAGTGCCGCATGGCGGTCGCAGCGCCGAAAGGGTTCCACGACGATGCGCGCTATACGCTGCGCGTGGCGACCAAGTTCTCGCGTATCGCACAGACGTATTATGCATCGGTGGGGCGCGACATCGACGTGATCCACTTAAACGGCTCCATTGAGCTTGCGCCGATCCTGGGCCTTTCGGACGTGATCGTGGACATAGTGGAGACGGGGACGACGCTGCGGGAGAACGACCTTGAGGTCGTCGAGACCATCGTGCCGATCAGCGCGCGGCTGATTGCGAACAAGTCGAGCTTCAAGTTCAAGACCGGACAGATCGAGCGGCTGACGGGAGAGCTTTCAAGAGGAGGCAACAGGGCATGATACGGATCATGAACTACGGCGAGACGCCGAACAGCGAGCTTTTCCTGCGCGGCTTGTCCGCCGCCGACGTGAAAGGCGCCGTCGCGGAGATCATCGAAACCGTGCGGCGCGAAGGCGACCGCGCGCTGTACGCCTACGCGGAGAAATATGACGGCGCGCGGCTCGATTCCCTGGAGGTGAGCCGCACGGAGCGGGACGAGGCGCTCGCGGCCGTCGATCCTGAGCTATTGCGGGTTCTGCGCGCGGCGGCGGAGAATATCCGGCGCTTCCACGAGCAGCAAAAGCGCGCGGGCTTTATCCTCAGCGACAGGGACGGCGTCGTTGTGGGACAGAAGGTCACGCCCATCGAGCGCGTGGGCCTTTGCGTGCCCGGGGGAAAAACGCCTCTTTCCTCCACCGTGCTGATGGACGCCATCCCGGCAAAGCTAGCGGGCTGCCCGGAGCTTATCATGGTGACGCCCGCCGCGCCGGACGGACGCGTGCATCCGGCGATTTTGGCGGCGGCGTCCGTCGCAGGCGTCGATCGCGTCTTTAAGATCGGCGGCGCGCAGGCGGTCGCGGCGCTCGCGTACGGTACCGAGAGCGTGCCCAAGGCCGATAAGATCGTCGGCCCCGGCGGCGCGTATGTCGCCGAGGCGAAGCGGCAGGTGTTCGGCGCGGTCGACATCGACCTGATCGCGGGCCCGAGCGAGGTGCTGATCGTCGCGGACGGAAAGAGCGAGGCGAAGCACGTCGCGGCGGACATGCTCGCGCAGGCGGAGCACGACAAGATGGCGACGGCGGTGCTCGTGACCGATTCCCGCATGCTTGCGGAGGCGGTGCGCGACGAGCTGGAGCGCCAGCTCCCGCTGCTTGCGCGCGAGGAGATCGCCCGTGCGTCCATCGAGCGCAACGGCAAGATCATCGTGGCGGACAGCCTGGACGCGGCGATCGACATTGCCAACGAGCTTGCGCCGGAGCATCTGGAGCTGTGTGTGGACGAGCCGTTCGACTATCTGAGCCGTGTGCGCCACGCGGGATCGGTATTCCTCGGGCGCAGCAGCCCCGAGGCGCTCGGCGACTATTTCGCGGGTCCCAACCATACGCTGCCGACGAGCGGGACGGCGCGGTTCTCAAGCCCCCTCTCCGTCGATGATTTTGTGAAAAAGACGCAGTACATCTATTATACGGAGCAAGCGCTTGGCGGCGTCGCGGAGGACATCGCGCGCTTTGCGCGCGCGGAAGGACTGACCGCCCATGCCCGCAGCGCCCTGATCCGCTTTGAGGAGGACGCGAAATGAGCCGGTATTTAAGCGAGAAATACGCGACGCTGGAGCCGTACACGCCCGGCGAACAGCCGCGCGACATGAAGTACGTCAAGCTCAACACGAACGAGTCGCCTTTCCCGCCGTCGGAAAAGGCGATTGAGGCGGCGGCGGAGGCGGCGCGGCAGATGCAGCTCTACTCCGACCCCGAGTGTACGGCGCTTCGCGACAAGTTCTGCGAGGTCTTCGGCGTGGAGCGGGACGAGGTGCTCTTTACCAACGGCTCGGACGAGATCCTGAATTTCGCGTTCATGGCGTACTGTGACGAGACGCACGGCGCGGTGTTTCCCGACATTACCTACGGCTTTTACCCCGTGTTTGCGCAGATCAACCGCGTGCCGTACACGGAGATGGCGCTGCAAAAGGACTTCACCGTCAATGTGGACGACTACTGCGGCGTCGGAAAAACGGTCTTCCTTGCCAATCCCAACGCGCCGACGGGCATCGCGCTCACGCGAGCGGAGATCGAGCGCATTGTGCGGAGCAATCCAGAGAGCGTCGTGGTTATCGACGAGGCGTATGTGGACTTCGGCGCGGAAAGCTGCCTTCCGCTCACAAAAAAATACGACAACTTACTCGTGGCACAGACGTTTTCCAAATCGCGCTCCATGGCGGGCGCGCGGCTCGGCTTTGGCGTAGGGAACCCCGCTCTCATCCGCGATCTCAATGCGATCAAGTACTCCACAAACCCCTACAACATCAACAGCATGACAATGGCGGCGGGCGTCGGCGCGCTGAGCGACGAGGCATACGCGAAAGAGAACTGCCGTGTTATTCGGGAGAACCGCGCGTTTACCGTCGCGGCGCTTGAAAAGCTGGGCTTTAAGGTGCTGCCGTCGCTTGCAAACTTTGTCTTCGCGCGCCATCCCGTTCTCGACGGCGGGGAACTGTACCGCGAGCTGAAGGCGCGGGGCGTGCTGGTGCGGCACTTTACCAAGCCGCAGATCAGCGACTATAACCGCATCACCATCGGTACGCGGGAGCAGATGCAGATCCTGCTCGACAGGGTCACGGAGATCATGAAGGAGAAGAGGCTATGAGAACGGCGGAACTGACGAGAACGACGGCGGAGACCGACATCCGCCTGACGCTGAACGTGGACGGCGCCGGCAAGAGCGCGATCGACACCGGCTGCGGCTTTCTCGACCACATGCTGACGCTCTTTGCACGGCATGGACGCTTTGATTTGGACGTCTCCTGCAAGGGCGACACGAACGTCGATTACCATCACACGACCGAGGATATCGGCATTGCGCTCGGACAGGCGTTCGCGCGTTCACTAGGCGACAAGCGCGGCGTCAACCGCTACGGCGACGTGACGCTTCCGATGGACGAGGCGCTCATCCTCTGCGCGGTCGACCTCTCGGGGCGCGCATACCTTGGCTATGCGCTTGACATTCCAACGGAGAAGGTCGGAAACTTCGACACGGAGCTGACGAAGGAGTTTTTCCTTGCCTTTACCCGCAGCGCGGAGTGTACGCTGCATCTGCGCCAGCTCGCGGGCGAAAACTCCCACCACATCATTGAGGGGACGTTCAAGGCGTGTGCGCGCGCGCTGCGCGAGGCGGTCGCGATCGACGAAGCATACAGGGACGAGATTCCGTCCACGAAAGGACTGCTGTGATGGTTGCCATTATCGACTACGGCGTGGGAAACCTCTTTTCCCTGCAAAGCTCCTTTGCCGCCATCGGACAGGAGGCGGTCGTTACTGCCGACCGCGCGGTGATCCGCGACGCGGAGCGTGTCATCCTTCCGGGCGTGGGCGCGTTTCGCGACGCCATCGGCAAGCTGCGCGCGGGCGGCATGGCGGACGCGGTGTGCGAGGAGGCGGCGCGCGGCAAGCCGCTGCTCGGCATCTGTCTGGGGATGCAGCTTCTGTTTGATAAAAGCTGCGAATACGGCGAATACGAGGGACTCGGACTCATCCGCGGCGCGGTGCGCCCCATCGCGGAGGTGATCCCGAAGGACTACAAAATACCGCACATCGGCTGGAATACGCTCACGCTCAAAAGACCCTCGCCGCTGTTCGGACATGTGAAAAACGGCGACTTTGTGTACTTTGTCCACTCCTACTACGCCGCCGACTGCGACGATGCGGTCATCGCGACGACGGAGTATGGCGCGGAGCTGACCGCCGCCGTGGAGAAGGACAACGTGATGGGCTGCCAGTTCCATCCCGAGAAGAGCGGCGCCGTGGGACTGGGTATTTTAAAAGCGTTCTGCGAGAACGTGTGACTGGGAGAAAACGCGGCTATGATCGTATTTCCGGCTATTGACTTATATGAGGGGAAGGCGGTGCGCCTCTATCAGGGCGATTACGCGCAGATGACCGTTTACAGCGAGGAACCCTGCACGGTGGCGAGGGACTTTGTACGCGCCGGCGCGACGCATATCCACCTTGTTGACCTTGAGGGCGCGAAGACGGGCGGAACGCCGAATTTTGACGTCGTGCGCGCCATCAAGGGATCGAGCGGGGCGTTCTGCGAGATCGGCGGCGGCATCCGGTCGATGGAAACCGTGGAGCGTTATATTGCCGCGGGGCTCGACCGCGTGATCCTCGGCACCGCCGCGGTGACGGACGAGGCGTTCTTGCGCGCGGCGGTGGAGAAGTACGGCGAAAAGGTTGCCGTCGGCGTCGATCTTCGGGACGGCCGCGTCGCGGTAAAGGGCTGGACGGAGCGTTCCGGCGAGGATGGGTTTGCCTTCTGCGAAAAGATGCGCTCGCTCGGCGTGCGCACGCTCATTTGCACCGACATCTCGCGGGACGGCGCGATGCGAGGCGCAAACCACCAGCTATATAAACAACTGGCAAGTGAATTCACTTTGCAGATAGTCGCTTCCGGAGGCGTTTCCTCCATGAACGACGTCCGAGCGCTCGCGGAGATGGGGCTCTACGGCGCGATCATCGGCAAGGCGTACTATACCGGAGCAATAGACTTAGCGGACGCGATCCGCTTGGCAAGGGAGGCGGAGGCATGATCACAAAACGAGTCATTCCGTGTCTTGACGTGCGCGACGGGCGCGTGGTCAAGGGCGTCAACTTTGAAGGGCTCGGCGACGTGGCGTCGCCCGTGGAGTTGGCGAAGTACTACAGTGAAAACGGCGCGGACGAGCTTGTGTTCTACGACATCACCGCCTCTGCGGAGGGGCGCGCCATCTTCACCGACGTTTTGCGCGAGACGGCGCGCAATGTGTTCATCCCGCTGACCGTCGGCGGCGGCATCAGCACCGTGACGGACTTCGAGCGCGTACTGGGGTGCGGCGCGGACAAGGTGAGCGTCAACTCCGGCGCGATCCGCGACCCCTCGCTCGTCGGCGAGGCGGCGAAGCGCTACGGCGACCAGTGCGTGGTGCTGTCCGCGGACGTCAAACGCGTGGACGGTTCGTTCCATGTGTTCGCCAAGGGCGGGCGCGAGGATACGGGCATGGAGGCGATCGAGTGGATCCGCCGCTGCGCGGACGCGGGCGCGGGCGAGATCGTGGTCAACTCCATTGATACCGACGGCGTCAGGGGTGGCTTTGATATCGAGCTGCTGCGCGCGGTGTGCGACGCGGTGAGCGTGCCGGTGATCGCGTCCGGCGGCGCGGGGAAGGTCGAGGATTTTCTGACGCTGTTTGAGACGCTGCCGCGTGTGGACGCGGGGCTCGCGGCGTCGATCTTCCACTTTGGCGAAGTGAACATACGCAATTTAAAGCAAGCGATGGCGGCGCACAGTATTCCGGCGCGGCTATAAAGGAGAGGATACGATGGTCGATATTTCGGAACTAAAATTCGACGAGCGGGGGCTGATCCCCGCCGTGGTCGTGGACGCAGCGACGAAACGCGTGCTGACGCTTGCGTACATGAATGAAGAGAGCCTGCGCATCTCCATGGAAAAGGAACTGACCTGCTTCTACAGCCGTTCGCGGCAGGAGCTGTGGCTCAAGGGCGAGACGAGCGGCAACTATCAGCACGTCGTTTCCATCACCGCCGACTGCGATCGCGACGCGCTTGTGGTCATGGTCGAGCCGGACGGCCCCGCCTGCCACCTCGGGACGGAGAGCTGCTTTGAGTATCCCGTTTTCCAAAGCGCGGAGCGCGAGGAGTTTTCTTTGCGTGGCCTATACGAGCTGCTCAAGGGGCGCAAAGAGAAAAAACCGGAGGGCTCGTATACGACGTACCTCTTTGAAAAAGGACTCGACAAGATTTTAAAGAAGGTCGGAGAGGAGTGCACCGAGGTCATCATCGCGGGCAAGGCGCAGGACAAGCGCGAGACGGTCTACGAGATCGCCGACCTCGCTTATCACGTCATGGTGCTGATGGTCGAAGCGGGCATTACGCCGGAGGACATCCGCCGTGAGCTCGCCTCACGCCATGTGATCGATCACAAGGTCAAGCAGGAGAAGATGGTATGAGCGTCCGCTTTGACCTGCACACGCACACGACTTACTGCGATGGAAAAAACACACCCGAGGAGATGGTGCGCGCCGCGCTCGCGGCGCATCTTACGTGCCTCGGCTTTTCCGGACACGGCTACGCGCCCTACGATACGGACTGCTGCATGACGCGCGAGGGCGAAAAAGCCTACCGCGCGGAGATCGCGGCGCTGCGGAGAAAGTATGCGGGGCGCATCCGGATCCTCTGCGGCGTCGAGCAGGATTACTGGTCGGAGGAGGACACGGCGCCGTACGACTACGTGATCGGCTCGGTGCATTACATCAAGGACGGCGCGGATTACCTCTGCGTGGACAATACGCCCGAGATCGCGCGCGCATCGGTCGAAACGCACTTCGGCGGCGACTGGTACGCCTATGCCGCGGCGTATTTCGAGACGGTGGCGGATGTGGTGAACAAGACCCGCTGCGACATCATCGGGCACTTCGACCTCATCACCAAGTTCAACGAGAAGGAGCATTTGTTCGACGAGAGCCATCCGCGCTATGTCGCGGCGTGGCAAGCGGCGCTCGAGCGGCTGCTGCCGTACGGCAAGCCGTTCGAGATCAACACCGGCGCGATCACCCGCGGCTGGCGCACGACGCCGTACCCGAGCGCGGACATGATCGAATACATCAAGGCGCGCGGCGGGCGGTTCATTCTCTCCAGCGACAGCCACAGCGACAAGACGCTGTGCTACGGCTTTGAAGCCTATGAGAATATGGGCGAGTGCCTGATCCGGAGGTGGGACGATGTGTGAGAGCGGGACGGACTTGTGCGCCTATCTGCGCGAGCGACCCTATCCGGGGCGCGGCGTCCTGCTCGGCGCTGCGCCGAAGAACGGCCGGTTGAATGCGGTGGTCGCGTACTTCATCATGGGGCGCAGCGAAAACAGCCGCAACCGTGTCTTTGAGGCGACGGAGGACGGTATCCGCACGCGGGCGCGGGACGAGAGAAAAATGACCGACCCGAGCCTTGTCATTTACCATCCCGTGCGCCTGTACGGCTCGGATACCATTGTCACCAACGGCGACCAAACGGATACGATCCGCGATTTTCTGCGCGACGGCAAGACCTTTACGGACGCGCTGCGCACACGCGAATTTGAGCCGGACCAGCCCAACTATACGCCGCGCATCTCCGGTATCGTCCATCGCAGGGGCAACTATGAACTGTCCATTCTCAAGAGAATGGACGACGCCGACGTCTGCCAACGCTTTTTTTATGAATATAGTGATCCGTGTTATCAAACCGGACACTTCATCAGCACCTATGAGGGGTTCGGCGACCCGACGCCGTCTTTTGCGGGCGAACCGATTCGTACGAAAATCCCCTACGAAAGCGCGGAGGAATTGGCGGACGCGCTGTGGGACAGCCTCGACGAGGACAACCGCGTGGCGCTGTTCGTGCGCTATATCGACCTGCGCAATGCCTTCCCTGAAACGGTTATCATCAACCAATACGGCGAGCGCAGCCGTTCGGAACCAAAACAAGCGATCTGGAGGAAGGAGCCATGACGGAACTCGAACTGAAATACGGCTGCAATCCCAACCAGAAGCCCGCGCGCCTTTTTATGGAGGGCGGCGGCGCGCTGCCTTTTGAGGTGCTTTGCGGCAAACCGGGCTACATCAACCTCCTCGACGCGCTCAACGCCTGGCAGCTTGTCCGAGAGCTGAAAGCGGCGCTCGGGATGCCCGCCGCGGCGTCGTTCAAGCACGTCAGCCCCACCTCCGCCGCCGTGGGTATCCCGCTGTCCGCTCCGCTCAAACGCGCCTGCTTCGTTGACGATCTTGAAGGACTGGACGAGTCTCCGCTTGCCTGCGCCTACGCGCGCGCGCGGGGTACCGACCGCCTCAGCTCGTTCGGCGACTGGGCGGCGCTGTCCGATGTGTGCGACGTTCACACCGCGCGTGTGCTGCGGCGTGAGGTCTCCGACGGCGTGATCGCGCCGGGGTACGAACCGGAGGCGCTGGAAATTCTCAAGGAGAAACGCAAGGGGAACTACAACATCGTGCGCATTGATCCCGACTACGAGCCGGAGCCCGTCGAACGCCGTCAGGTATTCGGCGTCACCTTTGAGCAGAGGCGCAACGACGCAGTGATTGGGCCGGAACTGCTGCAAAACATCGTTACCAGAAACAAAGACCTGCCCGCAAATGCCGCGCGAGACCTGCTCATCGCGCTCATTACGCTCAAGTACACGCAGTCCAACTCCGTGTGCTACGCCGTCGGCGGTCAGACCGTGGGCGTGGGCGCGGGGCAGCAGTCCCGCATCCATTGCACGCGCCTTGCGGGAAGGAAGGCGGACACATGGTTCCTGCGCCAGTCGCCAAAGGCGCTCGCGCTTCCGTTTCGGGAGGATATCGCCCGACCCGAGCGTGACAACGTGATCGACGGATACATCAACCAGAACGAGGAGGACGTTTGCGCCGAAGGCGTTTGGCAGCGATACTTCACGGAGCGTCCCGAGCCGTTTCCCCATGTGGAGCAGCTTGCGTATCTGCGGGGCGTTGATGGCGTGGCGCTTGCTTCCGACGCTTTTTTTCCGTTTTCCGACAACGTCGAGCGCGCAAAACGCAGCGGCGTGCGCTACATTGCGCAGCCGGGCGGCTCGATTCGCGACGATGAAGTGATCGCGTGCTGCGACTGCCACGACATGGTCATGGCGATGACGGGGCTGAGGCTGTTCCACCACTGAGCATAGCAGCGAAAAAGACCGCTTTAGCGGTCTTTTCCCATTTTGGGGTTTGCAGATGGGGATAATTGTGATATACTATTGTATTGTGAAAAAACTGACGAGACGGTGAGGCGTATGGCGAACATACTGGATTACATTGACTGGCGCGGGGATATACCGGTGTACTTCGACGGCTTTAACGAGGTGGACAACCTGATCCTTGCGAAGCTGGTGCACATCAATTTCTCGGGCATCGTTTCCCAGCTCGGGGAAAACGGCGGCTTGCTGCTTCGCGATGCGGCGGCGGCATATTTTGAAAAGCGCGGCAAGTCGAGCGAAAATATGGGCCTGTTTGTACCCGGCAACATACCGGAGCTGTTGTACCGTGCGGCGAAGAGCGTGCGTTTCGGCGGCGTGCGGCTGAACGCCTATGAGGAGATCCTTGACGAGGCGCGCGAAGAGCAGTTTGCCACGCTTTGCTTCGAGATCGGCGACGGGTCGGTCTACTGCGCGTTTCGCGGAACGGACGACACGCTGGTCGGTTGGAAAGAGGACTTTAACCTCGGCGTTTTGGAGACGATCCCCTCGCAGGCGCAGGCGCTGGACCATCTCAAGCGCGTCGCGCGCTGGTACAGCGGAGAGAAGCTGCGCGTCGGCGGGCACTCCAAGGGCGGCAACCTTGCGCTCTATAGTGCGATCTATGCGCCGGAGGACGTGCAGGAGCGCATCGTGCAGGTCTATAACAACGACGGTCCCGGCTTTCGCAGCGATCCTTCCGAAACGCCGGAATATCAGCGCATCAAGGCGCGTATCCTGACCTTTAAGCCGCAGTCTTCGGTCATCGGGCAGATGCTGGAGCATCCGCGCGAGACGGTCGTGGTGCATAGCACGGGCAGCGGGATCGGACAGCACAACGGCTTTACGTGGGAGGTGCGGCGCTGCGCGTTCGTGCATGAGCCGAGCCTGAGCCGCGAGGGGAAGCGAAACGAGGAGACTTTTGAATCGGTCGGCGCCGCGCTGAGCATCCCGCAGCGAAAAGCATTTGTAGACGCGTTCTACGAGGTGCTGACAGGAACGGGCGCGCGGACGCTGAGCGATTTGAGCGAGGAAAAGCTCAAAAACGCTGCCGCGATGCTCAAGACCTACCGCGATCTGGACGACCAGACACGTCAGGCGTTGTCGGACGCCATCATGCTGCTCGTGAAGTGCAGCGCGAAGAACTGGATGCACGACGTGCGCGATTCACAGGGAAAAAGCATGGATGACCTGCGCCGCAAGATCGAGGAGTTTCTGCACAGGTTCTTTGACCAAGGCGATAAGAAGCAGGAAAATTGAAAGGGGACGACTGATATGAATCATTTTGCGGCGATCCGCGGGAAGCTGGGCGCTTACGGCGTTGACGCGATGCTTTTGACCTGCGAGGCAAACCGCTTCTACGCCTCCGGCTTTCATTCCACCGGAACGGACGGCGCGGTGCTTGTTACGAGGGACGAAACCTACTACTGGACGGATTCCCGCTATATCGAGGCGGCGCAGCAGCAGGTCAAGGACGCGAAGATCGAGATGACGACGACCGAACACGGCTACACGGAGCTTCTGAACGACGCGATCGGGCGCCATGCGCTCAAGACCGTCGGCTATGATGACGAGTACATGACGGTCGCGGCGTTGAGGACCTATCGGGACAAGACCAAAGCGGAATTCAAGGGCGCGTCGAAGCTTCTGACCGACCTGCGCATGGTCAAGAGTCCGGAGGAGATCGAGGCGCTCGTCAGCGCGCAGCGTATTGCCGAAAAGGCGCTTGAGGAGATCTACAATGATATCAAGCCCGGCGTGACCGAAAAAGAAATCGCGGCGAAGCTCACCTATCTGATGCTGCGCTATGGGGCGGAGAACATGTCCTTCGATCCCATTGTCGCCTCCGGCGCGAACGGCAGCAAACCGCATGCAGTACCAAGCGAAAAGAAGATTGCGGCGGGGGAATTCGTCACGATGGATTTCGGTTGTATTCATCACGGTTACTGCTCCGATATGACGCGCACCGTTGCGGTGGGGAACGTTTCCGAGGAAATGGACACGGTCTACCGCACTGTGCTGCGCGCACAGCTCGCCGGTATTGCGGCGGCGAAGGCGGGCGTGCCGGGCTGCGACATTCACAACGCGGCGGCGAAGGTCATTGCGGACGCGGGCTACGGCGAATACTTCGGCCATGGCTTTGGCCACGGCGTCGGCGTGGAGATCCACGAGTCCCCGCGCGCGAGCTCGACATGGAAGGATCCGCTGCCGGCGGGCGCGGTGATCTCGGCGGAGCCCGGTATCTATCTGCCGGGCAGGTTTGGCGTGCGCATCGAGGACGTCATTATTCTAAAGGAAGGCGGCTGCGATAACATCCACCGCGCGCCGAAGGAGCTTATGATTCTGTGATATGAAGACTTATCTCAAACGCGCCATATTTTTGGCGCTTGCGGTGGCAGCGGTCATAGCGCTGCACAATCACATAAAAAAGGGAAAGGAGGCGGCGCAGAACACATTGGGTGAAACAGAACAGATAGAAGCTCCGGCGCAGACAACAGCTAAATCGATGGACGTTTTGCGTATGGGCGACGGCGTGACGCTTGGGCAGATCAAAGAAAACACAGAGCGCGGCGGCGTCGACGTGACCGTGACGGAGGATGGGCAGGAGAAGACTTATACTTTTACAGACGTCGCCGCGGACAGCTGGTACGCGAACGCAGTAAACTTCGTCGTGTCTGCGGGGCTGATGACGGGCATTGGAGACCAGCCGATCTTTCGCCCGGAATACGGCGTGTCCCGCGAGGCGTTTGCCTCGATCCTTTATCGCTTTACGCACGGAACGCCTGTTGAGCCGAACGAGAAGTTTGAGGACGTTCCGGAGGACAAGTGGTATTTCGACGCCGTGAGCTGGGTAACGAACCGGCGCTTGATGACGGCGCTCAAACCCGGTATTTTCGGTGTCGGCGAATTCATGACCTGCGAGCAGGCGCTTATCGGCATTTATCGTGTCGCCGGCGAACCCGAGACAGATGGGACGCTGAAGGATTACCCCTATGCCGCCAAGGTGTCCGATTCCGGGCGAAACGCGGTGGACTGGGCGTGGAAGAACGGGCTCATCACTGAGGTCGAGTGCGTTTGGTATCCGCCGCAGGCAATCAGCCGCGCTCAGGTTGCGCTGCTGCTGATGCGATACAGCGTGATGGAATAGCTGAAAAAATTTTTCCGAATTATGTAAAATACCCCTTGACAAGCATTGCTTGCTATGGTATTCTACCAAAGCTCCGCGGTTGGAGCGAGTACCTTGTAAATTAAACAACGAATGCAAGACGAAGCACCAGAAAGCGATGCGGGAGACCGCATCGAAAGAAGCTGAAGGGGCGGGGTTGAGTCAATTACCCGCTTCGGAGGCGGCCATGGAGACATGGCAAAAAGAATGAAGCTATGACAAATAGCTCGATAAAAGATTGAGGCAGCCGAAAGGCTGTTTTGATACCATTTTATTGAGAGTTTGATCCTGGCTCAGGACGAACGCTGGCGGCGTGCTTAACACATGCAAGTCGAACGAGAAGCACCGGAAGGAGTTTTCGGACAACGGAAGGTGTGGAAAGTGGCGGA
>JAWRIJ010000158.1:0-10649 GCA_040307975.1 Oscillospiraceae bacterium
GAGGAGGACGGATCGCTTCCGCTGATTTCCGACGACGAGCTGCGGGAGGCGTACGAGGAGCTGCGCGGCTTCGCCGCGGGCATGGACGCGAAGAGCGCGGCGTATGTCTTTGAGTTTCTCGCGGGCTACCGCCTCCCGCCCTGCGAGCGGGAGCGCGTGGAGAAGGTCAAGCGCGCGATCGCAGGCTTCGAGTGGGAGCAAGTAAACGAATTACTGAACTAAGAGGGCGGCAGGCATGGTGGGAAAGGTACTGTTGATCAGCCACGGAAACGCGCTGATGGCGAACACACTGAAAAGTCTCCTCAAGGAAATGGAAATCGAAACCGTTCAGGTTGAGCCGGATATCAATAAAATCACGCCGGAAACAAGCGGAGCGGACGCATTGATGCTTTTTGCGGGCGATTTTGTTTTCGATTCCCCCGAGATACTGGTCTATCTTAAGGACGTCTGTTTCGGTGAAAGCAAGCCGCTGTGCGTCATGGGGCACGAGAAGGAGATTGCGGAGGTCAAGGGAATTATTCCGGAAACCATGATCTCGCGCGAATTTCCGCGGCCCGTTGATGTCAAGAGCATTTCCGCCGCGCTCCACACGCTGGTGCGCACAGGAGAAGAGCGCAAGCAGGAAAAGAATATCGTGCTGGTAGACGACGATACGCTGTTCTTGCAGGCGATGCAGAACTGGCTCGGCGTCAAATACCATGTTACCGCCACGAAGTCGGGAATGCAGGCGATCACCTACATCGCCGCGCACAAGCCGGACCTCATCCTCTTGGATTACGATATGCCGATCACGCCGGGGCCGCAGGTGCTGGAGATGATCCGCAGCGAGCCGAGCTCCGCGAATATCCCCGTCATTTTCCTCACAGGCAGGAACGACCGCGAGAGCGTGATGAGGGTCATGCAGCTCAAGCCGGACGGCTATCTGCTCAAGTCCATGACAAAAGAGGACATCGTCGCCTCGGTGGACAAGTTCTTTGAGACAAAGAAGTGGGAAAACATATATAGCTGAACCGAAGAGGCGCCCGAATCGGACGCCTCTTCAGATAAATTTGAAACAGTAGCTTATGTACTCGTCGATCAAACGCTGATTGTTCCGATCTTTTCGATACATCGCGAAAATCATAACGTCGGAGTCCTCGATGGGCAGGGAATCGAAACCGTACTCCGCCTTGATCTCCGCCGGCAGGGGCATGCTGATCAGAAAGCCGTTTGTCTTTTGCAGCAGCCGGTATCGAATCGGGCCGGGATCCATGGCGATCATCGTCCTCGCCTTCCCGACCAGCTTCGGGAGATAAAAAGTCGCATAGGGCTCCGCTTGGCGGCGTAGCTTTCGGAATGGTACTGTTCGCACATCTTTTCAAACGCGAGCGCAGAAAAGTCAAGATGATAAGACAGCACGGTGAGCTCAATGTGTTCGACGCCATGGCGGATCTGAGAAATTGTACGCAGCGCCCGCTCGATGTTTCCGGCCTGTTCAATGAAGGCCGCGCCTTCCTTGGTCAACGTCACACCATTCCGCTTGCGCCGGAAAATGCTGTAGCCGATCTCCTTTTCCAGCGTTTTCAGCAGATTGCTGGCGGTGGGCTGGGAGATAAAAAGCGCCGCGGCAGCTTTGCTGATTGACTTTTCCTGCGCGATGGCAAGCGCCAAACGAACCTGTTCCGTTTTCATGGATGCGTCCCTTATGATATAAGTATTTGAAATGTAAGCATAAGAAAGTCAAATTTTGTATTGGCTAATTTTATATGATATAATGCAAAAAGTAAAGCGAAGTTTTTTAACGCTTATACGATCCCGATTTAGCAAGCACACGGTGAAAAAACTGAAAGTAGAGGGAGCCAGCAATGAAAAAAACAATGGGACTTAAAAAAGCGATCCTTGCAGTCCCTTCTTGTTTGCGCCGAGCAGATGGATGCGTGGCTTGCCGAGCAGGCCATGTTTGCCGCGTCTCAGGCAAACGCCGCGGGCAACATCAACGCCCTGCGGCCCGACCACTCCCTCGACATCGCGTTCGGGAAAACCGTGGCGCCCCTCAACAGCGCCCTCCTCGACTGCTACACCTCGTATGAGGACAAGACGATCTTCCTTGGGGTGTCCGACAACTCCGCCCTTCCGGCGGGCTTCGACCCGACCTCCCGCGCGTGGTACCGCTCCGCGAAGGCGGAGAACCGCCCGACCTATTCGGCCCCCTTTGTCGACGCGTCGTCGGGCGGCATCATCTTCACGGTCGCGGCGCCGATCCACAGCAACGGAGCGTTTGTCGGCGTTTACGGTTGCGACTTCAAGCTCGACGTGCTGACCGACCTTGCAAGCGGCATGAAGATCACCGCGAACGGCTACCCCGTCCTGCTCGACGGCGACGGCAACTTCCTCGTCCACAAGAACCCCGCGTTCATGCCGACGAAGGACGGCGTCCTCACCGCGAGCAGCAGCGCCGGCGGCGAATACGAAAAGGTGCTCTCCTCCCTTGGCAGCAACGTCAGCATCGGACAGTTCAAGGACTATGACGGCGCCTCCCGCTATTACGCGTTCAAAAAGCTCGACAATGCGGGCTGGACGGTCGGCTATGTCATGCCGAAGGGCGATATCGACGGCGCGCTCAGCGCCCTTGGGACCACCTACCTCATCCTGTTTGTCGTGTTCTTCCTGCTCGGCACGGGCGTGGTCTTCGCTGTCATGACTCGCCGGCTCAAGCCGCTCGGACAGCTCGCTGGGACAGCCGGACAAATCGCGAACGGCGACCTTTCCGCCCGTCTTGAATACGCCTGCGACGACGAGATCGGCACGCTCTGCGGCGAGTTTGAAAAGTGCATTGACGCCATGCGTACATATGTGGAAGATATCTCGCACGTCCTCACAGCCGTTTCGGGCGGGGATCTGACCGTTGCTCCGGCAGTCGAATACAGAGGCGATTTCGTCAGGATCGAACAGTCCCTGTGCCTGATCCTCAATGATCTTGGCAGCGTCATGAAGGATATCAACAACGACAGCGTACAGGTCTTCAACAGCTCGGTGCAGATGGCGGAGGGTTCGCAGTCCCTCGCCGAAGGCACCACGCGCCAAGCCTCCGCAATCGAGCAGATTTCCGCAACGATCCAGGACGTCTCCACGCAGATCTCGACAACTGCGGACAACGCCACCCATGCGGGCGCGCTCTCTGAAAAGACGCAGGAGAAGGTCAATTATCAGGACGCCGAGATTCAAAGCATGGTCAACGCCATGAACGAGATCAACAACACCTCCAAAGAGATCGAAAAAATCATCAAGACGATCGAAGACATTGCATTCCAAACCAATATTCTTGCGCTTAACGCTGCGGTGGAGGCTGCGCGTGCCGGCAACGCCGGCAAGGGCTTTGCCGTCGTCGCGGACGAGGTTCGCAATCTCGCCACTAAGTCGCAGGAGGCGGCAAAGAGCACCTCTGCCCTGATCAACGCCGCAATCGCAGCCGTCGGCAAGGGCTCTGAGATCGCCTCCGCCACGGCGGAGTCCATGAAGGAAGTCAAGGACATGTCCGCCCAGACGGCAAGGATCATCATTGACATCGCCTCCGCCACGCAGGAGCAGAGCGAATCCATCAAGCAGATCACATCGGGCATCGATCAAATTTCCCAGGTCATTCAGACCAACGCCGCCACCGCTGAGGAAACCTCCGCGCTGTGCTCTTCGCTGAGCGGGCAGTCTAGGCAGCTGCAGGATCAGGTCGCGCACTTCAAGACCAACCGGTAACGCGCGCAAGCGGCAAGCGGGCGCAGGCTCCTGGTCCGTATAGGCGGCAGCCGCATATCACGCCGAAAAAATGCGGCTATGTTTTCACCTACTACAGGGGTTGGATCATCGGTCTGGCGCTCCTTGCGGCCGTCTGCGGCTATATCGGCGACGCAGTCGTTCAAAGCCGTCGGGAAACCGTGCTGCAAGGCTTTTTCTTCAATGACGCGCATGACCGCTTTCCTGCCGGCGCGGGATTTGGAGTCCATTCTGCCAGAGGGCCTTTTCGCGGAGCTGGAGGGGCAGACGCTGCCCTGCACCGATGAAAGCGGGCAAACAGTCCGCGGCGCGCTTTCCCTGTCGGGCAGCCGCTATTTGGCAGGGCTGGAGGATACGGAGCCGTACTGTCTTTTTGTCCCCTACAACGCGCCACACCCCGAGCAAATCGCGGCGTTTGTGGCGTACAGCTTTATGCCAGAGGCGCAATAGTCTCCTTATAGAGCAAAACCAGCAGGATCACCGCATAAAGGAGCATCAACATCGGCAGGGCGCCACGCGAAAGTATCTTCAGATCCTCTTTGGACAGCTCCATGTGCAGAACGATACTGACAATCACATAATAGAGGAATATCGCCATGCCGCCCGACACGCCGGGCAGCGCGAAGCGCCAGAGCAGATATACGCTCAAAAAGCCCATCCACAGCGGCGCGGTGGCGCTCACCGTATCCTGCACAGCGCGCATGAGCCAAGGGCCTCTGGTGCTCCCGAGCACATAACCGAGCCGTATGGAGCCATCCGGCTGCGCCCTTGGGATGATCGAAATGCGATGCACTCGCCCGCCTGTGAGCGCATAGCCCAGCGCGTGCGCCAGCTCATGGTGCAGCGTTCCGACGATCGTCAGGTAGTAGCCGGCAAAAATCGCGGCCCTTGTCCCAAGCAGCCGTCGGAGCGCCCCCTCGATCACGAGATGGCGGAGCTTGCCCATCACGAGGCCGACCGTGAACAAGCTCAGGCAGAGCGCAAGCGAAAGAACCAGCGCCCGCATCCAAATATTCAGTTGAAAAAGCGTCTGCTGCACGCTGTCCATCCGGCGCCCCCCATCAGAAAATATGGTATTGATTCGGAGATCCTTCCGTTCTCCCGTGAGGACTATGAAATCTACCGTCATACGGAAAACGCTGCATCTATTGTCAAATTTCGCAGTGAGTTTGGTTTGGATGATAACGAAGGAGAGGAATGGCAATGTTTAGAGAAATGCTTCGCATCAAGCAGCAGTTATCACGTGAAGAATGTATCGGCATTTTGAAGCAGGAGCCGAGAGGCGTTCTGTCTGTGCTGGGAGACGACGATTATCCCTACGGTATGCCGATGAACCATTTTTATTGCGAGGCGGATGGAAAAATATATTTCCACGGCGGAAAAAACGGCCACAAGATCGATGCGCTCAAGCGCCACGACAAGGTATCCTTCTGCGTTTACGATCAGGGCTTTCGTCGGGAGGGTGAATGGTTTTTACACATCCGCAGCGTGATCGTGTTCGGCAAAATAGAGTTTATTGAGGATCAAGTGAAAACCGCTGAGATTTCCCGCCTGCTTAGTTACAAATTTACGACTGACGAAAAATACATAGCGGACGAGATCCAACGCGCCGGCCCAAGAACGCTTCTGCTTGCCCTGACGCCGGAACATATGACCGGCAAGCTCGTAAAAGAATCATAGTCACAGTTTCCGTCTTGTCACCGCGCCTCCTTCCCTGCGTCTTGATGCTAAGTTGGCGCTTCGCGCGGCGGCGCGGCAATATCGCCAAACCGCGATTGCCCGAAAGTATAGAAAAACCGCTCGGAAGAACGGCGTCACCTGCTCATTGATCGTCCGTAAACTCAAACAGATCCTCCACAGCGGCATGGAACACCTTCGCGATGTCCATGGCCAGCTTGAGTGACGGGTTGTATCTGCCGTTTTCAAGGTGCACGATCGTCTCCCGTCTCGCGCCAACCAGTTCGGCAAGCTCGCTCTGTTTGTAGCCGGCGCGCTCACGATACTCCCTGATTTTCGTCACGAGAGCCATATCACATCCCCTTGCTGTCCATGACCGCGAACACCGCCGTGCGGATGACCGACAAGGCCAAAACGGACAAAACAATGATCCAACCGACCACGCCCGTGCCGATCGCGCCGGTATGGTTGGCAACGGCGCAGACCCATGCCGCCGCAATCATGACAGCGACGAATATCTTCAGGCAAAGCGAGTCGCAGCGCTTAAGGTTCTGCTCCGCCATTTCGTCGACGCCCTCTCGCTTGTAGCGCCTGATCCTGGTGGCCTGAAGCGTGAAAAACGCAATGCCGCCGCAAGCAAGCGCGATCTGCGCCGTCTGATACCATGCCTGCCAGTCCGTCCGCGCCCACATCCAGTAGAAGCTAATCAGGAAAATCGCGTAGACGATCTGGTTCCCAACAATTTCCCGCAAAGTTACCGGTCGATTCATGTCTTTCCCTCCGAGTTACAGTCAACGGCAAAAGTATTTGTCCCTGACTATAGTTTTTTTGATTGCCGTTTCCCTCGCCGCTGCGCGGCAACCCGGAAACATGGCCGCTATAGTAAGCACAATCATCATTGTCGCTTACTATATATTTTCGCTTGCGATGTTAGAAATATATCACCTCATTTTGCGGATGTCAAGAGGAAATGTGAAATATTTTTAACTTTGATGCTGTAGGGGAATCTACAACTCCGAAGCAAACAGGTTTTCGTAGTCCTGCATCAGATGATAAATGCCGTCCACATGCGCCGTCTCGCCCTCTACACGGTAGAGCATCGCGTAATCGTGCTTCTCAAGCTTGATCGCGTGGTAGCCAAGCTCATGAAGCGTCGGATGGTCGCAGAGCTTCAGGCTGTCCGCGATCGTCGCAAGCGTTTCCCGCGTCTTCTGCGCGTCGTTCAGGATGCTCTTTGCGGCACCAGCGGGCATTGACAAACCTATTCTGCCATGTTATCAGAACTTTGCTTTGAGGCGTAATACGTTAAAATCAAGACATTGCTTCCGAGTGCTTATCAGTCGCGCTATGACATAAGCAGTTATAAGCTCTACGACAGTGGCGGTTATTTGCTCGAAGCTGAGCAAAGCGGTTTGAAGCGGACGTTGCCCCCGCGTTCGGCGCGTGTGAGAGAACGTGGTCGAAGCCGCCCTCCCCTGTACCAGAAACGGGCAAACAAAACGAAGGGAACAAGAACGCACTGAGCCACAGGAGCAACCCCCGGCTAAGGCATGGGACATATCAGCAGATTCCGAAGGCTGAGCGCCAAGAATCCCATGACGGCGGCGCCGACGCGCGGAGCGGTATTTCGGCGAGGACGCGGCGCGGCTGGGCGGAATAACCGATGGGTTTGAGCTGTGAACTCAAAATTGAGAATGGCAATTCCAAAAAAGTATGCTATAATAGAAATGGTACCCATCCTTGCGGGCAGCGGAGGCGGCAGGGTCAGCGGCAATTGGTATGAAAACGAACTATGAGGCATAAACGCTTGCCCGTGCGTGCTCTTGCACTTCTCAAAGAAAAGGTGAATCCGAATGAGTTTGAGTGAAAAGCTCTACACAATCCTCATTCAGGGCGGTTCCTGGAAGACCATCCTGAGCGGTTTGTGGGCCACGATCCAAATCTCTGTGCTGGCGCTGGTGCTGGGCACAGTGCTGGGCGCGGTGATTTGCCTGTTGCGCACGCGGAAGAACCTTGTTGCCCGGGGCATCGCCTCGGTGTACATCGCCATCCTGCGGGGTACGCCGGTACTGATGCTGCTGCTCCTGTTGTACTACGGCGTGTTTGCCCGGGCAGACCTGAAGCCGGTGACGGTGGCGGTATTCACCTTCGCGTTGAACGTGTCCGCCCATGTGGCGGAGCTGCTGCGCTCGGCGCTGGAGGCGGCGGATAAGGGACAGGCCGAGGCGGCGCGTATGCTGGGCTGTTCCGCATGGGACACCTTTCGAAGCGTCACGCTGCCCCAGGTGCTGCGCATCGCCAAGCCGGTGTACCAGTCCACCATTGTGAACCTGATCCAGTGGACCAGCGTGGTGGGCTATGTGACCATCACCGATTTGACTCGCGTGATCAACAACACCGCCTCGCGCACCATGCTGCCGCTTTTGACCATCGCCATCGGTATGCTGATCTATCTGGCGCTGTCGTATCTCATCTTTGGGCTGTTCGCGCTGTCGGACAAGCTCAGGAAGAGGGGAGGTGAGTTGGCGTGAGCCTGATCGAAGTCAAGGGGTTGAAAAAATCCTTCGGTGCGCTGGAGGTTTTGAAGGGCATCGACCTGACGGTAGAACAGGGCGAGCGCATCGCCATCATCGGCGGAAGCGGCTGCGGCAAGAGCGTATTCCTGCGCTCTCTGTGCCTGCTGGAGAAGCCGGACGCGGGACGGGTGCTGATCGATGGCAGGGAGATCACTGCCGCGACGGGCTCCCGGCTGGACGAGATACGCCGCGGCATGGGCATGGTGTTCCAGCGGTTCCACCTGTTTTCCGAAATGGATGTGATGGACAATCTGTGCTTCGCGCCGGTACGGTTGAAGTGCATGGATCGGGCGAACGCCGAGAAGAAGGCAATGAATCTGCTCGCGCAGGTCGGTCTGGCAAGCCGCGCCCACGCTTGGCCCACGGTGCTCTCCGGCGGCCAGCAGCAGCGCATCGCGATTTGCCGCTGCCTGATGATGGATCCGAAGGTGTTGCTGTTCGACGAGCCGACCTCAGCCCTCGACCCCACGATGGTGGGCGAGGTGCTGGCGGTGATCCGTATGCTTGCCAAGCGCGACATGAGCATGCTGATCGTGACGCACGAGATGAACTTCGCCCGCGAGGTGGCGAACCGCGTGCTGTTCTTTGCCGACGGCGGCATCTACGAGCAGGGCGCGCCCGATGATATCTTCGACCACCCGAAGCGCGAAAAGACGATCTCTTTTATCAACAAGATCAAATATTTCAGCTATGAGATCGACCGCCGCGACTTTGACCTGATGCAGCTCCAAGGCGGCATTCAGAACTTCGGTGAAAAATACGGTCTGGATCAGAAGCGCACCTACCGGCTGCAAATATGCTGTGAGGAGTTGATATATGAATTGCTGGATCACTGTTATCCCGGCCGGAACGATGTGGATCTGAAGCTGTCCGTTTCCCATGCGGAATCCGACGGTATGACGCAGATCTCCCTTTCCTGCGACGGCGACGCCTACAACCCCTTCGGGCAGGACGAGTCCGGCCTGGGCGTGACGATCCTGAAGAAAATATCCCGACAGTTGGATTATCACTACGCAGACAACAGAAATCAGATCAAAATCGCACTTTGACGATTATGGAGGTTTACCACTGTGAAAAAGACTGTATCCTTGATCCTTGCGCTTATGCTCGTCCTTTCCGTTTGCCTGTCCGGTTGTGCCGCCGAGAAAGCCGCAGATACCGGCGCAGTCCAGAAGTATGGCGACATTGGGCGGCTGTCCAAGCTGAATATCACGGAAGACGAATTGAATGAAGTGCTCAAGGACATCATGGTCGACAGTATCTGCAACAAATATGTGTTCTATGATACGATGAACGATATGATAATGGCGCTGAACAAAGGCGATATCGCAGTACTTGAAACCGATCAGAATACAGTAAGATATATCGCATCCAGGAACGACCTTATCACGGATCGCGCGCCATATATGAACCCCAATATGCTGACCTTCTGTATGCTCCTGCGGGAGGAGGACGCCGAGCTGCGCGATCAGATTTCCGCATGCATCGCCGAGATGAATGAAGACGGCACCATTGAGACGATGAAGCAGGCCTACATTGAGGACGTCATCGCGGGAAAAGATCCCGGCGCTGTTGAGCCCCAGGTCTTTTCGGGCGCAAAGACGATCAAAGTTGCTGTAACGGGAGACCGTCCCCCGATGGACTACGTCTCTGCCGACGGCAAGCCGCAGGGCTTTAACACAGCTCTGATCGCGGAAGTCGCAAAGCGACTGGAGCTGAACATCGAGATGGTCAACGTGAACAGCGCAGCCAGAGGCATCGCGCTCGCCACCGGCACCTGCGATATCGTATTCTGGATGGAGGTCGGCGATTTTGAGAACTGGGAAGGCGCCGATCTCGAGGATCAGCCCGAAAATACCGTTGTGACAGAACCGTATATGTCTGTTCCCCTGTGGTGGGCGGTTCTCAAGGATTCCCCTGTGGTAAATCTGTATCGGGACAACTGACTGCTTCAGCTAGTCTCCGACGTGAAAGCCGAAAATCGGCTGACAGAAAACGACTGCCCTTGACGCTATCCCCTAAAATTTGATAGGGAACACCGTCGAGGGTAGTCGAAAAAATCGAGGGCGCGGAAATCCTTTCGGGTTCTCGCGCCCTCGGATTAGGCGGTATCGCTTTTTCTCGCGCTCGCCCCTCCCTGCGGGGAGGGGCGTACTTTGTTCAGTTTGTCACATTCTCGCAGAAGCGTTCGATGATCGCGGCGATCTGCGCGCGCGTGGCGCTGCCCTGCGGGTCGAGGACGACGTTGCCGTTCTCGTCCGTCGTGCCGCTGATGAGGCCCGCGCCGACCGCCCACGCGAGCGCCTGCTGCGCGTAGCCGTTCATATTCCCCGCGTCGGGGAAGCCGCTCACGTCGCCGCTCACGCTCACGTCGTAGCCCTTGAACTGCGCGTAGTTGTAGAGCATGACCGCGAGCTGCTCGCGGGAAATGGGGCTGTCCGCGCCGAAGCTCGCGCCCGTACCCTGCGCGATGCCGTTTTCGACCAGCCACGTCACGGCGTCCGCGAACCAGTCGCCCGCGTGTACGTCGCCGAACGCCGCAAGATTGCCGTTTGCCTGCGCGCCGTCGAGGTTAAAGAGCATCTGCGCGATCTGCGCGCGGCTCGCCGTCGCGTTCGGGGCAAACGTGCCGTCGCCCATGCCGTTCAT
>JAWRIJ010000159.1:0-3870 GCA_040307975.1 Oscillospiraceae bacterium
GCCCGCCTTGCCCGATCCGCCGCCGAGCGTCACCTCCGCGAGGTACGCTCCGTCAGCGAGCTTGAGAACGTCCGCCGTCACGACCGCGCCTTCTTCAAACGCGTCCAGCGGCAGCGAATCCGAGCGGAACACGAGCGTGCGGTCGTACCAAAGCTCCTTGCTGCGGCTCCATGCCGCGCAGTCGACTTTCCGGTCGAGCGCGGGGACGGGGAACAGAAATGTTCCCACGCCGTTTTCCACCGTGGGCTTGCAGTAGGCGGACTCCCACTCTTCCGCCGCGGCCTCCGCCGCCGTACCGTCGTACAGGTAGCCGTAGGCGTCGCTGCTCATGGTCAGCTTCGCCGTCATCGCGCCGTCTTCGACGGTCAGCTCGCAGTCCGCGATCTTGAACATCGACGAGCTGCAATCCACCGTGATGGGATACGTGCCGTCCCTGAGCGCGTCAGGCAGAATGGGCTTCATGTCCTCCGCCCCCACCTCCTCGCGCGTCGTGGTCTGCGACGCGTCCGCGACCTTATTGGTGTTCTCGGGCGCGGGCACGGCGTCGGCTTCACCGTTGGCGCGCTGTGCGGGCGCGGGTGCGCTCTCGGCGGGCTTTTCTGTCGCGGACACGCTCTCCTGCGGCGCGCTCTCGGCGGATGGGCGCGGCGCGGGCTCTTCCCTCCGCGCGCAGCCTGCGAGCGGTGAAAGTGCGAGTATGAGCGTCAGGGCAAAAACGATTGATTTCTTCACGACGGTATCCTCCCATATAACAAAAAACTCGTTCGTCTTCCGGCAGACGAACGACACAAACGCGAACCAAGCCGATTTCGGCTTCGCTCGACGGTGCGGTTTCCGGTTCCGGCAGAAACGCCGACAGCCTTCGGGCGATCTGACTTATCCGCTTTTCGCGGCATCACAGTGACCGACTCGCGGGGCTTTTCACCCCATTCCCCCTGCCGCTCAAAGCGGCGAAAGCTGCCTTTATTTGATTTTCCCTTAAATGATATCGAAAGAGGGACGGTTTGTCAACAGACAAACCGTCCCTCTTCGAGGTGCGTCGCGCTTTATTTGCTCGTGACCTGCGCGGTGTTGCTCGCCGCGTCGTAACCGACGGTGAAACCGAGCGCCGCGCCGAGGTCGCGCAGCTTGAAGTAGTTGCTGCCGCCGATGTTGTACGCGGTCAAATCGACCCGCTTGCCGTCGATCTCCACGCTCTGCGCGCTATTGACCGCGCTCGCGGACTTGTCCGCGCCCGTCGAAAGCTCGCCGCCCACGACGACGTATACCGCGCCCGTCGTAACTACGACGGTGTTGCGCGAGCTGTCGAAGATGACGTTGAATTTTGCGTCCGTGCCGCTGAGCAGCATTGCAAGGTCGCGCAGCTTGAAGTAGTTGCTCCCGTCGATGTTGTATGCCTCCGCGGTGCGCTGCGTACCGTCCACCGTCAGGCTCTGCGGCGAGGCGACCACCTTGGCCGGCGCGCTCTTCTCACTCTGCGCGCCGCTGCTCTGCGTGCCCTGCTGCGGCGTCTGTCCGCCGAAGCCGCCGCGCATGCCGCCCATGCCGCCCGCGGCGGACGAACCCGCCGTCGCCGTCGCGGCCTCCTTGCCGTCGACGGTCAACGTATAGGTCTCGCCCTCCTTCACCGCGTCGCTCGCGAAGATCACGCTGTTCGCGTTCTTCACGCCCGTCGCAGAGATCAACGTGTTGCCGCTCGCGTCGGTGATCGTGATCGTGCTGCCCTTGGCGATGGAGATGCCGCCGCTCTGCTGGCCGTTCATTTCAGGCGTCTGCGCGTTCTGCTCGCCGTTCTGCGCCTCGCCCATGCGGCCGCGTCCGAACATCTGCCCGCTTTGTCCGCCTTCCATTTGCGGGGGCTGCATCCCGCCGTTCTGCATGTTGCCCATGTCGCCCATCGGGGGCATGCCGCCGCCGAAGCCGCCCCGCATACCGCCCATCTGCGGCATTTGACCGTCCGGCATCTGCGGGGGCTGTTGGCCGTTCTGCCCGTCCGGCATCTGCGGGAGCGTCCCGCCGTTTTCTGCCTCGCCGCTCTGCGTATTCTGCTGCGGCATTTGACCGCCGAAGCCGCCGCGCATGCCGCCCATCATGCCGCCGGCGCCAAAGACCACAACGCCGCTGCCGCTCGGCGCTTCCGCCATGCCGCTCATACCGACGGCGAGCACCGTGCCGCCGTTCCAGGTAATGCCGCGTCCCGCGTCGAGCGCCGCGTTGCCGCTGTTCGCCGCGCCGTAGACCGTGACCGTGCCGCCGTTGAAGGTGATGGCGCCGTTGTCGCCGTTGCTGTCGCCGCCCGCGTCAAGCCCGTCGCCGCCCGCGTCGACATACCATGTGCCGCCGTTGACCGTCAGGCTGGACGCCACGCCGTCCGCCGCGGCGTTGATGCCGTCGTCGGAAGCGGTGATGCTGCCCGTGCCGGACTCAAGCACGATGGTCGCGCCCTCCAGTCCCTCGCTGGAGCTGGTGATCGTAATATCCGCGCCGTCCACGGTCAGGCCCGCGTCGGAGTGGATGGCGTCGTCGCCCGCGCTGATGACAAATGTGCCGCCCGCGAGCGTGAGGTCGCCGTTGGCGTTGACGCCGTCGTGCGCGGCGGTGATGTTGAGCGTCACGCCGTCCGCAAAGCTCAGCACAGCATTGTCGCCCGCCTTGACGCCGTTTTTCGCGTTGCCCTTGACGTTCAGCGTACCGCTGCCGTCAAACGTCAGCTTCGCGTCCGCCTTGACCTTGACCGCCGCGCCCTCGAACGCCTCCGCGACCGCCGCGTCCGCCGAAGTCTCGTTCGTGGGATCCTCGTCGTTCGTCAGCGTGCTTGTGCCGACGAGCCAGACCGTCGCCTCGCTCTCCTTGTTGAGTGTAAGCGCCGCGCCGCTGTCGTTCGTGAGGGTCAGTCCGTCAAGGATGAGCGTCACGCCCGTCACACCCTTTTTAACCGTCACGCCGCCGCGCGCGCACACGCCCTTGAGGGTGTAAACGCCGCTTGCCGTGATTTCCAGCTCCGTGCCGTCGATCTCATAGCCCGCCGTCTCGCCGGAAGCGGAAACGCCGCCGTCCGCAAAGGTAAACGTCACGCTGCTCTCCGGCGCGGCCGCCGCACGGGCGCCCGCGGGCAAAAACGCGATCACGAGCGTCAAAACAAGAAGCGCGCAGCACGCCGCGCCAAACCATTTCTTTGCCGCTTTCATTCCAGTTTCCTCCTTATGATGCTTCGGGCCGACGCAGTTTTCTCGCGCCTTGGCCTCTGCCATATCATTCGGAGCGCCGGAAGAGAAAAATGGGGTCGCTCGGAAAATTTTTCAAAAAAATCCCGCCCCCTTGCGGAAGCGGGAAAATCAACGCTTTTCAGATCACGTAGTCGCCGCCGCGCGCGGCCTGCCGATCGAGAATGCTTTGCAGGGTGATGCCGTCAAGATACTCGTTCACGACGCGGTCGAGCCCCTGCCAAACAGGCAGCGTCGCGCAGTCCGCGCGGCGCGCGCAATCGTTCCGCTCCGTTTCAAGGCAGCTCACGGGCGCAAGCGAGCCCTCCGTCGCGCGCAGGATATCGCCCAGGGTGTATTCCTCCGGCTGCCGCGCGAGCCGGTAGCCCCCCTGATAGCCGCGCGTCGTGAGCAGCATGTCCGAGCGGTTGAGCAGCGGGATGATCTGTTCAAGGTACTTCTTGGAGATTTCCTGCCGCTGCGCAACGTCCTTGAGCGCCACATAACCGTTTCCCTGATGCTCCGCAAGATCGAGCATCAGCCGCAGCGCATAGCGCCCGCGCGTTGAGATCATCATTGCACTTCACCGCCTTTTGTCACATTATACTATAGATCTGGTAGGTTTTCAAGCCCTTCCCGCGAAATCGCGAAGAAGTCCCCGCGCCGC
>JAWRIJ010000160.1:0-6510 GCA_040307975.1 Oscillospiraceae bacterium
CACCCGCCCGTTCACCTTTTGATAGTGGATGGAAAGCGACTCGAAAATGTCGCCGAAGGAGCCGATCGGCTCTTTCGTAAAAAAGTTGAAGGTATACGACCAGTCGTCCCGCTGGATCGGGGTAAGCAGGTTGAGGGAAAAGAACGCCAGCAGCGCGCACGCAATCAGCGTATACGCAAGGGCGCGCTCCCACTTTCCCATATCGCCTGCTCTCATACCGTTTCTCCTTTCCGTTTTCCAGTTCAATTGCTGAAAGCGTATTATATCACGGAAAGCAAGAAATTTGAAGTGTTTTGGCGAATTTTCCGTCGCCTCAGACGGTCGGCAGCGTGCGCAGCACATCCACGATCTCGCCGCAATCGCGCAGCACGAGATCGGGTTTATCCTCGCTCGCGTCTAGGATCTCCTGCGTCGTCTCGCCCGACATCACGAGGATACCGGTGATGCCGGCGTTCAAGCCGGACTTCACGTCAGTGTAGATGCGGTCGCCGACCACGGCCGTCTCCTCTTTCGTACGGCCAAGCCGCCTCATCGCAAGCTCCGGCATCAGCGGCGAGGGCTTGCCGATCACATAGGGCAGCTTTCCCGTCGCAGTCTTGATCATGCCGCAAACGCTGCCGCAGTCCGGCACATAGCCAAACTCCGTGGGACAGACGAGGTCGCCGTTCGTCGCGAGATACGGGGTGTCGGGGCGCACGGTCAGAAGCCAGCTCACGTCGTGCAGCTTTTGGAACGTCAGCTCCGTATCGAAGCCCATCACAACGCACTCCGCCTCTGCGGGGTCGGTCACAAGAGGAAAGCCCTCGCCGGAAAGCTCGTCCTTGAGCGACTGCGTCCCGCAGACATAGAGGCGCTTGCCCTCCTGATGGTTGTGCAGATAGTACGCCGTCGCCTGCGAAGAGGTGATGAAATCCTCCGGCGCAGAGTCGATATCGAGCCGTGCGAGCTTCTTGACGTAGTCCGCGACGCTTCGGGACGAGTTGTTCGTCATAAACAGATACTGCCCGCCCGTGCGGCGGATCTCGCGCAGCAGCTCCTTTGTGAATGAAAAGAGCCGATCGCCGAGGTAGAGCGTGCCGTCCATATCGAAGAGGTACAGCTTGATGCGCGAGAGCGTTTCTTTCTTATCCATAGTTACCGTCCTTTTGACAATGGCTCCCCGCCCGGAGGTGGGGAGCCATCTTGATTATTGTGAGGTTTCCGTTATGCCTTACCGTAAATGAGATTCGGCAGGATCGTCGCGATGTCCGGAACAAACGTGACCAGCAGCAGCACAAGGAGCAGGCACAGGATGAAGGGCCAGACCTCCTTGATGAAGTGGCTGATCGGGCAATCCGTAATACCGCAGGTGGTAAACATCATCGAGCCGAACGGCGGGGTCAGACCGCCAATCATGATGTTGACAATGCAGACCATACCGAAGTGGATCACGTCCACGCCGAGCGTCAGGGCGACCGGCAGCAGCAGCGGCGTCGCGATCATCAGCGCCGCGCCGCCCTCAAGGAACATGCCCATGACGAGCAGCACCACATTGCACAGCATCAGGAACACGAACTTGTTATCCGTGAGCGCCGTGATGGAGTTGGCGACGATCTTTGGCAGGTTGACATAGCTCATGTACTGGCCGAACACGCTCGCGGACACCATGATGAGAACGACGCTGGACGTGCCGGCGATGGTGTCGAGCAGGATGGGGATAAAGTGCTTCTTGAAGTTCAGCTTACGGTACACGAACTTACCGATAATGAAGCAGTACAACACCGCCACCGCTCCGCCCTCGGATGGGGTAAAGAGGCCGAAGCGCATACCGAGGATGATGCCGAACGGGAAAAACAGGCCCCAAAACGAGATAAACGCCTGCTTAAGCACTTCCTTCGCGGGCGGGAACTTGTCGCGCGTGGTCGGATAGTTGCGCTTGTGCGCAATGATGGACACGGTGATCATCATCGAAATTCCCATCAGGATACCGGGCAGGTAGCCCGCCGCAAAGATGCGGCCGAGGGACGCCTGCGCAATGAGGGAGTAAACGATCAGGTTGACTCCCGGCGGGATAACGGGCGTCGCGGCGGAGGACGCCGCGGTGATCGCCGCGGAGAACGCCTTGGAGTAGCCGCGCTTCTCCATCTCCGGCACGAGCATCTTGGACTGCATGGCGCAGTCGGCGTTCGCGGAGCCGGAGCAGCCGCCCATAAGCATGCTGAGCAGCACGTTGACCTGCGCAAGACCGCCCTTCATGTGACCGGTCACACATTCGCAGAAATCCATCAGCTTATCGCTGATGCCTCCGAAATTCATGACCGAGCCGGACATGACGAAAAACGGTATCGCCAGCATGGAGAACGACTGTGTGGAGTTCATGACCTTTTGCAGGATCGTCCACGGCTGGGTGGCGTTGTTGATAAACAGGAAATAGAAAAACGTGGAGCCGAATAACGCGTAAACGATCGGCATACCGAGGAAATACAGAATGAACACCAGGAAAATGGGGATCAGGTTCACAAACGTAATATGCATCAACGCGCGCCCCCTTCCCGCTCTCCATCAACGGCCGCCGGAGCCTTAAAGAGGTGCAGCTGATCCCTCATGAAAAAGTAAATTTGGTAGATAAGGGACAAGCCGAAGCCGAGAGGCACGGCAACGCCGGTATACCACTTCGGAATGCGAAGCGTATCCGTCAGCGTCAGCTTAAGGACGCCGCGGGAATAGATGAGGTTATAGACGTACTGGCAGCTGATGTAGGTCAAAAGTCCCAGCACCAGGATCTCAAGAAAGCTCATCACAAACTCGATGACCCCTCTCGACTTGCCATGGATCAGGTTCACGACGATGTCGACGCCCAAGTGAGCGTTTCTGCGGTGCGCGTAAGCGCTGCCCATGAAGACCGTCCAAACAAACAGGCTCGTCACGACCTCGTCCGTCCAGTTGATCGGGCTTTTCAAAAAGTAGCGAAAAATCACGTTCAGGTTGACCAAAATAACGCAGAGCGTAAGGGTCGTTCCCGTGATGATCGCGTCCAGATTCGTCAGAATCTTTTTCGGTGTAATCTTCTTATCATTCATAAGCGATCCCTTAACAACACATAGCTCTCAGATTTTGCGGATATGGCGCACGCGATGCGGCAGCATGGAGCATTTCGACCGGGACCGCCCGGATACCCGTGCAGTCCCGGTCGAATCAGTCAGCTTGCGGAATAACAGCGCTTCGATCAGCCGTTCTTCGCGCGGAAGTCGTTGATCATGTCAACGAGCTTCTGATGCAGGGTGGGATCGGCGCCATACTCGGTGACCATCCAGTCATAGACCGGGTCGCACGCCTTGGTGAAGGCGTCGAGGTCGACCTCGTTCCAAGTCACGCCGTTCTCGTTCTTCATCTTGTCGATTTGAACCTGCTCGTCGTCGGCGCAGCTCTGCTGCTCCCACTCGCCGCACTCAAGCGCGCACTGGTCGAGGATGTCTCTCCACTTGGTGGGGATCTCCTGATACAGATCCTCGGGCATGAACAGCCAGCGGGTGGCGATGAAGTGGTTGGTCAGAGCCACCTTCTTGACAAGCTCGTAGGGCGCGCCCGCACCGGCAAGGGTGGAGGTGGAGCCTTCAAAGCCGTCGACGACGCCGGAGGAAATGGCGCTGAGGCACTCAGTGAAGGACATGGGAACGGGGGTCGCGCCCAGAGCCTCGATGGTCTTGATGAACAGGGACGCGGTGGTGGAGCGGAGCTTCACGCCCTTGAGATCCTCGGGAGTATAGATGTCCTTGTTGGTCACGACAGAGCGGTAACCGAAGGAATAGTGCGTGTCGAGGATGTGGATGTTCTGCTCGGCCAAACGATCCTTCACGTCCTTGACGAGGTCGGAATCCATGACATAGTTGTACTCGGCGTCGTTGTTGTAGAGCATCGGGCCGACGAGCACCGCGCAGTCGCCGACATAATCCGCGAACAGGGAGGGCTCTTCGAGGCCGATCCACTTGTCGCCGTTGACGGCATGGACGACGGAGTCGGCATAGCAGTCGAGCTCATTGAGGCCGTGATAGGTCACGGTGATGTGGCCCTCGGTGCGCTCGGTCACCATCTCGGCAAACTTCTCAGCCGCCTTGTAGTTCCACTCCTTGGGGTTAAAGACGTTGGAATAGATGATGTCGACGTGATAGGCGTCCGCCTCGGCGTCGTCAGCGGCCGGAGCGGTCGGGGCGTCGGTCGCCGGAGCGGCCGGCGTGGCAGCGGGGGTGCTGCCGGCGGGCTGCTGCTCGGCGGGCTTGCTGCCGCAGGCGGCAAGAGCAAGGATCATGACAGCAGCCAAAAGCAGTGCGATGGTTTTCTTCATTTTCATTCTTCTCCTCATAATATTTATTATCACCGGCGAGATGCTCGCGCGGAAATAATACAAGCCGCAATCGGTACGCAATATCATATCTTATCCATGGTAAAAAGTCAAACTCTTTCTCACTTTACACCGCTAAATTTATAAGCTTCACCAAATATGCGAGGCAATTTTTGTACCAATGTGATAAGTGCAAATCGGCGCTGGCGGAAGGCAAAGATTCTGTTTGCGTTTTTCCGCTCCCTGCACTATACTTTTTTTGGCGGAACCGCCGCCGCGGAGAGAGCTATGGCAAAGTTTCAAGTAACCATGCGGCACGACGAGGACACCCTTGTTGCGCTCTCGCACATGCAATACGATCTTTTTTGCGTACGCAACCGCGTGACGCGCAGCTTTTTGAGCGTCGCGCTCATCATTTTAGGCGTAACGCTCAACGGCTGGTGGAGTCTGCCCGCCGTCGGCTACGGCTGCTATCTCGTCACCACCACCTACGCCGCGTCCAACCGCACCGCGCGGCGTATCGCCGAGCATCTGCGCGAGAGCGGGCAGCCGTTTCCCTGCTCCGAATACTTTTTTGAAAAGAACGCCATGCGCATTGTCACGCAGCCGGATGGCGAGGAACTCGATCCGCTGCCCTACTCGGGCGTGCTGAAGCTGGGCGAGGATCGGCAGGCCTTTTACCTCTTCCGCAACCGGTACGGCGGCTACATGATCCCCAAGGAAGCGCTGGGCGAGCGCGTGGGCGCGTTTAAGAGTTTTGTGGAAGAGCGCACGGGCAAGCTGTTTCAGGGCAGGGTCACCCCGCTTGAACGTCTGCGCGCCGCGCTGTATGAGCGAAAAAACAGAAAAGGACCGCGCCGCTGACTTTTGCGGCGGGTTTTGGAAAGGAGCGTTTTTATGCGGATCTATCAATGTGCCGATTACAAGGGCATGAGCCGTCAGGCGGCGAATCTCATCTCCGCGCAGGTGATCCTCAAGCCGGACTGTGTGCTGGGGCTTGCGACCGGCTCCACCCCTGTCGGCGTGTACGACCAGCTCGTGGAGTGGGTGAAGAAGAAAGACCTTTCCTTCGCGGATGTGCGCAGCGTGAACCTGGACGAATACCTCGGCCTCTCCGCGCAGCATGAGCAGAGCTACCGCCATTTTATGGACGAGCACCTGTTCAGCCGTGTGGACATCCGCGCCGAGCACACGCACGTGCCGGACGGCCTATGCGGCTCCCCCGTTGCGGAGTGCGCCCGTTACGACGCGCTCATCGACGCGCTCGGCGGCATCGACCTCCAGCTCCTCGGCCTCGGGCGCAATGGACACATCGGCTTCAACGAGCCGGGTGACGCGTTCATCATGGACACCCATCTCGTCAAGCTGACCGAGAGCACCATCGAGGCGAACAAGCGCTTTTTCGCGAGCGCGGACGACGTGCCGCGTCAGGCGCTGACGCTCGGCATCCGCCACATCATGCAGGCAAAACGCGTGGTGATCGTCGCAAGCGGCGAGGAAAAAGCCGCCGCGGTCGCAAGCGCGGTCGCGGGGCCTGTCACGCCGCGGCTGCCCGCCTCCATTCTTCAGATCCATCCCGACGCAACGCTCGTGGCGGACGCCGCCGCGCTCAGCGCTCTTCCCGACCGAAAGGGGGTCGTCGTCCTGTGAGGATTGCCGGAGGGCTGGTGTTCGACACACAGGAGGGCTTTGTCCGGCGCGACCTCTATGTGGAGGGCGAACGCATCGCCGCGCACTCAGGCGGCGAAACGGTGGACGCCTCGGGTTGCTACGTCATTCCCGGGCTCACCGATCTGCACTTCCACGGCTGCGCGGGCGCGGACTTTTCCGACGCCGATCCCACGGGGCTCGCCGCCATGGCGGAGTATGAGCTCTCGCGCGGCGTGACACAGATCTGCCCCGCCGCGATGACGCTTCCCGCCGAGCGCATCGGCGCAATCTGCGCGATGGCGGCGACATATAAGAAAACGGCGCGCGCGGGCGCCGAACTCGTCGGGATCAATCTGGAGGGGCCGTTCCTCTCGGCGAAGAAAAAGGGCGCGCAGAACGAAGCGTATCTGCGCGCGCCCGACCTCGCGCTGCTGGACAACTGGCTCGCGCGCTCGGAGGGGCTTGCCAAGCTCATCACCGTCGCGCCGGAGCTTTCCGGCGCATTGGATTTCATTCGCGGCTGCGCAAACCGCATCGTCGTC
>JAWRIJ010000161.1:0-4139 GCA_040307975.1 Oscillospiraceae bacterium
GGACGTCCTCCCGCTCCGCTTTTTCTTTTTATTGACAGCTCACCGATAACAAATGGCACGCCGCTTGTCAGGCAAGCTCCAGCATCTCCCGCCAATCCTCCTGCGACAGGGCTTCCCCCGCCAGCCCCTCTGGGATGCGGCGGGCGCAGAGCGTCAGGACATGCCGCTGCGGCTCAAACGTGCGAAAGGCAGTTCCCGAATCCCTGTAGCCGCGGCGGACGCGCTCGTCCTCAAAGATGCCTATGCCGCGCCCGTCCAGCTTGGAAAACGCCTCGCGCGCCGTCCAAATGCGATAGAACGCTCGCAGCGGCTCCGGCGCGGCGGCGATCGCGCGTTCTTCCTCCACACTCAGCCACGGTTCAAACGCCTTCCAGTCGACGTCGCAGATCTCCTCCACGTCCACGCCCACCGCTTCGTCCCCCGCGGCCAGCGCCACAAGGTCGCCGGAATGGGAGAGGCTGAATTGCGGCGCGTCCGCGCGCGCAAAAGCGGGCTTTCCGTATTCGGAAACGCGCAGGGGAACGTCCGGCGTCCCCATCGTCCGCGCGGCGAGCGCGCGGATCATCACTCTGCCCACGGCGCAGCGCAGGCGGTCGGCCTGCCGCTGGTAACGGAAGGCCTTTTCCCGCTCCTCGTCGGGCAGCTTTTTCAGCAGCTCATCGAGCTGCTTTTCAAGGCCCAGCGCCGCGGTATCCGCGATCCAAAGCCTGATTCCCCGGTTCATTTCGTTGTTTCGCCGTTTTCAAGGCAAACGCGCATGATCTCCGGCGCAATGACGTCCAGCGACGGCCCATCCATCATCAGGTCGTGTTCGTGGGGCGTGTGGATGATCTTGAGCTTCTCCGCGTCGCAGTACCGCTCATAGTTTCCAGCGTCGAACTCCATCATCTTTTCCCAGTATTTACGGTTGTCTCCCGTTGCGCCTCCGGGGATCTGGTCGGGCTTGAAGTATGTCACGCCGCCGTGGAAAAACGAGGGCGCGTGATTTGCCAAATCCTCCGTTACATGCGCGGCGTTGCTGACCATCGCCTCCAGCATGCCGCTTTCCCGAAGCTCCGCGAACAAGGGGCTCGTTTCAAAATATGTCCGGTCGATCTGCGAGCTTACGCCCTTGGACATCTCGCGCAGGGTTTCGTCGGCGAGGGCGTGGGCGTCGAGCATAAAGAGGTGCCTCACCTCTTCGCCCGAACGCTCCAGCTGGCACGCCATCTCGTGCGCCACGACCCCGCCGTAGCACCACCCGCCCAAAAGATACGGCCCCTTCGGCTGGTGGCGCTTCAAAATGTCGATGTAGTTGGCGGCGATATTTTGAATGCCGTAGCGCGCCTGATCCATGTGATACAGGTTGAACGGCTCGATGACCGCGAAGGATATCTCGCTCCCGATCCTTGCGGCAAGCTGATAGTAAGCCTCGGAGCCGGTGTTGCCGGTGTGGACGAAGACCAGCTTCGGCCCCTTGTTCTCCGAATAGACGCACAGCTCCGGCGGCGCGGCCTTTTTGGCGGAAACCGCCGCGGTCTTCGGCGCGTCGTCGGAATTTGCTTCCCGCGTAAGCTCGAAAATCCCCCGCCACCCGCGGATGGACTCGTCGTTTGGATACTTTTCCTCCAGCAGGCCCGTCAAACGCGCCAGATACCCTCTCAGCCGCGTCTTCTCAAAGGCGATGCGATGGGTCAGGAGATACAGGAACGTCATTCCCTCGGCGTGCATGCACACCGCCTGCATCAAGCTGTCTCGCTGCAGATCCATGGAAGAGTGCAAAAGCCGGTCGCGCAGCGCCGACATCGCCTGCCGGTCAAACTTGTCCGTCTCCAGCATGCAAAGCGGGATCTTCCGGTCGGTTACCGCCTGCTGAATGACCGTGACGCGGTGGAACACGATGGCGGAGCGCAGCGTCTCGTTTTCCTCCGCGACGACGTCCAGCGCTTCGCGGAGATCTTCCTCCGAAACGAGGCTGTCCATCTGTAAGAGCAGCACGTTTCGGAAATCGCTTCGATCCGGATGGATGATCTGCTCGAAAAGCATTTCGTCCTGTTGGGGCGAAATGGGGAGGACCTTTTGGATGTGTTCGCCCCGCTCGGCAAAGTCGCGGCGCACCGCCTCGTACTCTTCCCGCGACCAAAGCTGTTCATAGACCACGTCGGCGGATTCGGCGATCTTTCGCAGCGCGTTCAGCTTCAAAACCTGCGCGCCGCTTATTTTGATCCCCTGCTCGCGCAGCGCCAGCGCAAGCCTCATCGCGCTCAGGGAGGTGCCGCCGAGGTCGGTGAAGCGGTCGTCCGGGCTGATGAAATCATCCACGCCCAGTATCTCCGCCGCCGTCCACACCACGCGGGCGACGACCTCGCCGTCCAGCGCGCCGACGGTCATTCTCGCCCGCTTCGGCTGAGGCAGCTCCTTGCGCAGCACCTTGCCGTTGGCATTTCGCGGAAAGGCGTCCATGCGCACCCAAATGTCCGGTACCATGTATTCCGCCAGATAATTCGCCATCTCCGCCGTGACCGCCTGACGGTTCAGCTCCTTTTCCGCTTCGTAATAGCAGCAAAGATGTTCCGTTCCGCCGACGGTCCTCACCACCGCGACGATCTGCCTCACGTCCGTTCTGCCAAGCCTTGCAACCGCGTTTGCCGCCTGCGCCTCCACCTCGCCGGTCTCGATGCGGAAGCCGCGCAGCTTTACCATGTTGTCGACCCGTCCCAAAATGTCGTAGTCTCCGCTCGGCATAAGCACCGCCCTGTCTCCGGTGCGGAACCAGGTCTCCCCGTCCAGCTCGACCCACTTCTCCGCGCTCAGCTCAGGGAGCTTCCAGTATCGTGCCGGATAGTCGTTAGCGATCAGCAGCTCGCCCGCCTCGCCGCACGCCACGGGCTTAAACTCCTCATCCACGAGTCGCGCCTTCGTGCTGACAAAGGGCTTCCCGACGAGCATGCGCTCCTCGTTCCCGAAAATCTTTTTCGACAGCACGCAGGCGACCTCCGTGCTTCCGTAGCTGTTGATGAGGAATGCCCCCGGGGAAAGTGGACGGAAATTTCGAAACTTCTCTCCTCCGGCAAAGATAAATATCCCGCTGACGTCGTAGTCCTCCGCCAAAACCGCCGCAAGACCGGAGGGCAGGAAAATGTGGGTGATCCGCGCTTCCCGCAGAAACCGGTAGAGCACGTCCAAATCTTTCCGTGCCGCCACCGGCGCAACGCAGGCCGTGCCGCCCCTTGTAAGCGGTCCGAGCAAAAACGTTTCCGTTGCCACGAAGGAAAAGCTCGACATCACGCCGGTTCGGGTATCGGCGCTCATCGCAGCGCCTTCATGGATATCCATAAAATTCACGTGGCTGACGATCATCCTGTGGGTATGCAGCACGCCCTTAGGGTTTCCCGTGGTGCCGGAGGTGTATAGCAGCATGGCGGGGGAATCCTCGGAAAGCCCCTCGCAGCGGGCGGTTTCCTCGCCCTCTTCCCGCGGCTCGTCCATAAATACGACTTTTTCCTCGGGAAAATCCAGTTTTTTCTCTTCCCACAGCTTTCGGACGGTCAAAACCGCGGCGGCGGCGGAATCCCGCAGCATATAGTTGAGCCGCTCCTCGGGATAGGCGTCGTCGAAGGGAGAGAAGATCGCCCCTGCCCGCAGCGCCGAAACGGCGCCCAGCAGGATTTCCTTTGCATAGGGCACATAAACCGCCACCACGTCGCCGACGGCGACGCCGCGCGCGGTAAGCGCCGCGCCGAGAGCGGCGCTGCGCGTTTCCAGCTCCCCGTAGCTCATCTCCCCGTGGATGTCCGCAACCGCGGTCTTCGACGGGAATTGAGCGGCATAGCCAGCGACCAGTTCGTGTATCAGCTTCATGTCAGGCGTCCTCCTTCTTTAGCGGTTTCTCATTGCGCTTTCACTCGGCCGCGCTCAGCAGCGCCTCATTGAGCGCCGCAAGCGTCGGCGGGATCTGGAAGCCGCCGCCCGCGCAGGCGCGCACGGTTGTCTCGTTGCTCCGCTCGTTGAGGGTCATGACCCATTCCATAGCGTTCCCGCCTTCTTTTAGACGCCGGATCGATCAGTGGCGCCATAATACTATGATTTTACCACATCAGTGCCGAAATTCAAGCAAAAGTAGGCTTTCCTGCGGTGTTTTGCCTTGTCGGAACGTGCCA
>JAWRIJ010000162.1:0-27246 GCA_040307975.1 Oscillospiraceae bacterium
GAGCTGCCCGCCGAGGTGTTCCGCCACATCACCGACGAGGTCTATGAGAGCAAGATCGTCTACAAGACCGAGAAGTATCAGGATCTCGTGCGCACCTTCTGCATGAACCCGCGCGGCGCGGTCGTGACCGAGAACACGAACGGCATCGTGACCGTCAACGGCCACAGCTATGAGGATCCCGCCAAGCAGACCGAGAACACCAATTTCGCGCTGCTCGTTTCCAAGCACTTTACCGAGCCGTTCAAGGACTCGAACGGCTACGGCGAGAGCATCGCGCGCCTTTCCAACATGCTCGGCGGCGGCGTGATCGTGCAGCAGTTCGGCGATCTCATCCGAGGGCATCGCTCGACGCCCAAACGCCTGAGCAAGTCGTTTTTTATCACGCCGACGCTCAAGGCGACACCGGGCGATCTGAGCCTCGTAATGCCCAAGCGCATCCTCGACGGCATTATCGAGATGATCTATGCGCTCGACAAGATCGCCCCCGGCACGGCGAATCCCGACACGCTGCTCTACGGCGTGGAGGTCAAGTTCTACAACATGGAGGTTGCCATTGACGAGCACCTCGAAACGCCGCACAAGGGGCTGTTTGTTATCGGCGACGGCAGCGGCGTGACCCACTCGCTCTCGCATGCGAGCGCGAGCGGCGTCTATGCGGCACGTTACATCATAGAGTGCATGGGATAAGACAAAACGAAAAGCACGGACACGCGTCCGTGCTTTTTCGCGTTTGCGGGGTCAGGCGAGAAAGCCTTTGAGGATACGATCCTCCGCTTCCTCCTCGGTGAGCCCAAGCGTTTGGAGCTTTAGAAGCTGGTCGCCCGCGATCTTACCGATGGCGGCCTCGTGGATGAGCTGCGCCTCCGTCGAGTTCGCCGTGATGGCGGGGACGGATTCGATCTTCGCGCTGCCCATGATGATGCTGTCGCACTGAACGTGGCCGAAGCACTTGTCGTTGCCGACGACGACGGGGCGGAAGACCTGGCGGCTTTCGTCCTGCGCCACTGAGCGGGAAATGACGCGGCCCTTGGAGTCCTCGCCGTCAAGCACAATTTCCATGTCGCTCTCGGCAAGCTGCTTGCCGTGCGTGAGCAGGCGCTCGGTGATCAGCGCCTCCGCGCCCTTGCCGCAAACGATCTTTGTGAGGCGCTTCGTGGAATCGATGCCGCGGATCTGGACGGTTTCCATTTGGATGCTCGCGCCCTCGTCCAGGTAGACGACAGTTTGCGGGTTCATGATGTTCGTCCCCTCGCCGTCGCCCTCGCCGTAGTGCTTTTCAGCGTAGCGGACGTGGGAGTTTTTGCCGACGTGGAAGGTATGCACGCCGTCATGGCGCGCTTCATCGCAGCCGGAGTTATGGATACCGCAGCCCGCGACGATCTCCACGTCGCAATTTTCACCGACATAGAAGTCGTTGTAGACCATCTCGCTGTAGTCCGTCTTGCTGATGACGACGGGGATGTAGCACTTTTCACCCTTCGTGCCGTCGAGAATACGGATATCAATACCCTGTTTTCCGTCGGTGCGGGCGTCGATCTTGATATGCTCGGTGCTCTGCCGCGCCTCGCAGCCGCCGTCCTTGCGGATGTTCAGCGCGCCGACGGGCTTGCCGGTAAGGTCGGCGATCTTTTCCAATAACCGCTGGTCGATTTCGGTGATCACTGGTTTGCCGCCTCCTTTCTCGTTAAAACGGGGCAGGAGCCGAGCGTGTCCGCCATGATCTTGGGGAAAACGTCCTCCGCGCTGCCGCGGTAACGGAGTTCGCCGCCGCCGACGACGATGATCTCGTCCGCGAGGCGGATGATGCGCTCCTGATGGGAAATAATGATCATGGTTGCGCTGTGGGCGCGGTGGATGTCCTCGAACGTTTCCGTCAGCCGCGCGAAGCTCCACAGGTCTATGCCGGCCTCCGGCTCGTCGAAGATCATCAGCTTGCTTCCCCGGGCGAGCAACGTTGCAATTTCGATGCGCTTGACCTCGCCGCCGGAGAGCGACACGTCCACCTCGCGATCCAGATAGTCGTTGGCGCAAAGACCCACCTGAGTGAGATAATGACAGCACTTATCCTTGGAGAGCCTGTCGTCGCCCGAGGCGATGGTCAGGAGATCGCGCACGGTGATGCCCTTAAAGCGCGGCGGCTGCTGAAAGCCGTAGCTGATGCCGAGGCGCGCCCGCTCGGTAATGTCGAGATCTGTGATGTTCCTGCCGTTATACAGGACCTCGCCGCCGTTCGGCGTGACAAGCCCCATGATGACCTTGGCAAGCGTCGTCTTGCCGCCGCCGTTTGGGCCGGTGAAGACGATGAGCTTGCCGTCTGGGATAGAGAGAGAGACGTCGTTTAGGATCGTCTGCTCGGTTCCGCCATCGTGGACGGTATAGGAAATGTGTTTGAGCTCTAACATTGTGCTCCTCCGTATCGGAAGTGTTTTTTATGCGCTTAGTATAACAAATTCTTTTGGGAAAATCAATGCAGTCAGGATCGTATTTGCTCTTGTTTACAAAAAGGGTTTGGACGAGCTTGCGGCCTGCGGTCGTGTGGGAAAGGCTGCGCAACGGATGCGCCGTCCGAAATGACCCGCTTCTGCCTTGGCGGGAAATAGCGTATCTTTCATGGGCGCGGGGCAATTTCCGAAAAGGAAAGAGTGTTTTACGCAAGCGCGCATAGAATAGGGATAGATTCTTGAAATTTTGGAGGGTTTTCTATGGTTGAGCTCACGCCGCCGGCGCTGCCGACGCAGGAGGATTACCGCAGATACGACCGCATCTGGCGCAAGGTGTCGCCGGAGCTGAATCCCTATCCGGAGGCGCGGGACGCGTGGCCGGATGCAAAAACGGAAAGCCGTCCGCCGTCCTTTGTGCCGGAGCAGCGCGTGGGAGAAGCGGCGCAGAGGGAGGTGGATGCGATCCGTGCGTTTCTCCGCGATGAACTTGCGGACGCGCAGACCTGCCGCTATCTTGCGCGCCAGGCGCCCTATCCGGAGGCGCGGCGCGTGATGAATCGCATCGCGTCAGATGAAGCGGCACACGAAAAGCGGCTGCAAGCGGCGCATTTCCTCATCACGGGCGGGACATATCCCGTCACGGTCGTGCTGCCGCCGCAGCCGCGCCTTTTGTGGCGCGACCGCCTGCGGGAACGGTATCACGAGGAGACGCGCGCCGCCGAAGCGTACGGGGGCGCGGCGGAGAAAACGCGGGACAGGTGCCTTCGGCGGATGTTCGAGCAGCTTGCACGGGATGAGTACCGCCACGCGGAGCAGCTCAGGGGGCTGCTGGAAAAGACGCTGTAGAGCGCGGATAGCGGGAAAGGGCTTTGCGCGCCGCGCAAAGCCCTTTCGTTCATTCAAAGCTGATGATGTAATAGTAGACCGGCTGCCCACCAGAGAGGACGTTGACTTCCGCCGCTGGAAGCTTTTCGGAGAAGCAGGCGGCGTCGACCGCTGCCTCGTCCTTGTCGACGTCCTCGCCGTAGAAGACGTTGATAAACTCCGCGCCCTGCTCCCGCGCGGCGCCGGCGAGCTTTTCGAGCAGCACCGAAATGCTCTTGTCCACGCCGAAGAGCTTGCCGTCGAGCAGCGCGAGAAAGTCGCCCTCATGGATATCGTTCCCGTCGAAATCGGAGTCGCGCGCGGCGTAGGTGATCTGCGCGGTACGGACGTTTTTGGCGGCGTCCAGCATCGACTGTTCGATCGCCTTCGTGTCGTTGGAGCTCAAATCGACCGCCATCATCGCGGAGATGCCCTGCGGCACGGTGGAGGTCGGGATGACCACGACCTCGCGGTCGGTGAGCCCGACGCACTGCTGCGCCGCCATGACGATGTTCTTGTTGTTCGGCAGAACGAACACCGTGTCGGCACTCGTGCGCTCGATTTCGGTGAGGATGCTCTCGGTCGAGGGGTTCATCGTCTGCCCGCCGCTGATGACGCCGTCCACGCCCATGTCGCGGAACACGGATGCAAGCCCGTCGCCCGCGCACACGGCGAGGAAACCGTAGGGCTTGCGCTCATCGGGTACGGCGGGCGCGGCGGAGGCGGAAGAAACTTCCATGTCATCGTCCTCCAGCTCGTCGGCGGAGATGGTTTTGCGGCCCGCCGCCATATCCTCCTGCTGGATGCGCATGTTCTCGATCTTTGCGACCTCCAGCGTGCCGTACTGCTGCGCGGCGTTCAGCGCGTCGCCCGGCGTGTCGGTGTGGACATGCACCTTGAACATGTCGTCGCCCTCGCTGATGACGATGCTGTCGCCGATGGAGTTTAAGTACTCGCGGTAGGGCATGAGGTCGGGGCTGCCCTTGGTGCGGACGATGAACACTGTGTCGAATGTGAACGTGATGTCCTCGTCGCCCACCTGTGCGAAGTCCGCCTTGACGCGCGTTTCGCCCGATTCGTCCAGCTCCGGCATCTTTTCGCCGCGCAGGCTTGCAAGCATGCCCTCAAGAATGATGAGGAAGCCCTTGCCGCCCGCGTCCACAACGCCGGCGCGCTTTAAGACGGGGTTCATGTTGACGGTTTCCTTGAGCGTTTCCCCGCCGCGGCGGATGGCGGCCTCAAGAATATACTCGACGCTGTTGTGCTCGCCGGCGGCGCTCATCGCGGCGTCGGCGGCGAGGCGGGAAACGGTCAGGATCGTGCCCTCGGCGGGCTTCATGACCGCGCTGTACGCCGCGGCGACGCCCTCTTGCATCGCGCTTGCAAGCGTGACGCCGTCCGCGGTGTCCTGCCCCTTGAGGCTCTTGGAGATGCCGCGGAACAAAAGCGAGAGGATGACGCCTGAGTTGCCGCGCGCGCCGCGCAGCATGGCGTTCGCGGCGACGCCCGCAACCTCGTCGACAGTCTTGAAGTCTTTCTTTTTCAGCTCCGCCGCGGCGGTTTGGATGGTGAGGCTCATATTGGTGCCCGTGTCGCCGTCCGGCACGGGAAAAACGTTGAGGTCGTTGATGCTTTGCTTGGACGCTGTGATGGACACGGCGCCGAAGAGCAGCATTTCCTTGAATAGGGCTCCGGTGATGGTATCCTGCATGGGGCTCGATCCCTCCTACATCGTGATGCTGTCGATGCAGACATCGACGCTGCGAATACGGGCGCCCGTGTTCTTGTTGACAAGATAGCGCACCTGAGAGATGATCTCGCGCGAGATCGCGGTCATATTGACGCCGTGCTCGACGATGATGTGCAGCTCGATGGAGATATCCCCCTCGTCGTGCTGCGTGATGTGGACGCCCTTGCTCATTGCCGTGGGGCGCAGAAGGTGAACGATGCCGTCTGTCATGGAGCGGTACGCCATGCCCTTGACGCCGTAGCAGCTCGTGGCGGCGGCGCCCGTAATGTCGGAGAGCACCGTGTCGCTGATAAGGATCTCGCCTTGACCGGTCTGAAGCTTGAACATAAAAGGTCTCCTTTCCGAAAAGTCCCTTTTAAAGTACATTGCAGTCGATTCATTATAAACGAAAGGAGAGGGAATAACAAGGGTTATTTTGCGCAAAAAATGCCTATTGCAAATCCGGAAAGTTTCCCGTAGTATAGAAAACAGGAATTTGGCCTAAGGGGGGCGCGGCTTATGCGGGTCATCACGGGGACGGCGCGCGGGCGGAAGCTCGGCGAGCTCAAGGGGCGGGAAACACGTCCGACGACCGGCAAGGTCAAGGAGGGTGTGTTTAGCGCCCTGCAATTCGACATCGAGGGCCGCCGTGTGCTCGATTTGTTTGCCGGAACGGGGCAGATGGGCATCGAGGCGCTCTCCCGCGGCGCGCAGAGCTGCACATTTGTTGACCGGCGCAAGGACGCGGTACAGCTCGTGCGCGACAATCTTGCCGTCTGCGGCTTCACGGATCGCGCGCAGGTCGTCTGCGCGGACGCGATGGGCTATCTTACGACGCTGCGCGCGCAATACGACCTCATCTTCCTCGACCCGCCCTATCAGGACGAGGCGTTGGAGCATGCCATTGCGCATATCGCGCGGTTTGACATTCTCGCGCCGCATGGTATAATAGTCGCGGAGTGCCCGGTGGAGAAAAAGCTGCCGGCGCTCAGCGCGCCGTACGGGATCTATCGCGAATACCGCTATGGCAAGATCAAGGTGACGGTGTATCGCCGCGAGGGGGAGGAAGAGGCATGAGCGTCGCGGTGTTTCCCGGCAGCTTCGACCCCGTCACGTTGGGGCACATGGATGTGATCGAGCGCGCCGCGGGGCTTTTCGGACATGTTTACATCTGCACGATGGTCAACGCGGGAAAGACCCCGATGTTCACCACGGAACAGCGCTTTGAGATGCTCTGCGCGGCGACGGAGGGTCTCGGGAACGTCACGGCGGAGCTGTGGACGGGCTTGCTCGCCGACTATGCGAGGGAAAAGGGCGCGAGCTATCTTGTCAAGGGCGTGCGCAACGGCACGGATTTCGACGTGGAATTCGGCATGGCGCAGATCAACCGCGGGATCGACGCCTCGCTCGATACCGTGCTGCTGCCCGCACGGGCGCAGTTCGTGCATTTCAGCTCGTCGATGGTGCGCGAGATGATCAAATACGGCCAGCCGCTGGAGGGGTATATGCCCACCGCGGCGGTCCGGCTTCTGAAAGGTTGGGAGAACAATGGCAAACCGTGATGTGGAGCATCTCATTGATATGCTGTACGATATGGTCAACGACGCGAAGAACGCGCCGCTGAACAGCGACAAGTGCATTATCAATCGCGACGATGCGCTTGACCTGCTTGACGAGCTGCGCGCGGGACTGCCTGCCGAGCTCCAGCGCGCGAAGGATCTTATCCAGGCGAAGGACGATTATGTCAACTCAGCCAAGCGTGAGGTCGGACGGATGATGCAGCAGGCGGAATTCGACGCCAAGAGCAAGGTTTCCGACAGCGAGGTGCTCGTTGCGGCGCGCGAACGCGGTCACGAGATCATCCAGCGCGCGGAGGAGCGCTCAAACGAGATGTACCGTGTCGTCAACGAGTACACCGAAGACGCGCTGCGCCGCACGGAAGAGGCGATTCAGGCCGCGCTTGACGAGGTCAAGGAGAACCGCGTGAAGTTCCGCGCCGCTTCTGCCGCCCGCCGGCAGAAGGATCGGGAAGAATTGAGCAAGTCTGTCAGAAAAACTGACAAAGACGGCGCCTAAAGTTTGTTAAAACTGCATAAATAAAACGCCGAAATTCAAGATTTTGAAACAATTTGAAGACCCTGCCACAAAATGTTGTGGCAGGGTCTTTTTTTACTGCCTCGAAACAAAAACACACGTTCTAGAACAAGCCAAAATCGCTGAAAAATGCCGCCATATTTCTTCTTGATTTTTATGTGAACCTCCCTTATACTCAGAAGCAAGAGTGGGGGAAAGTGGTGGATGATGCCACAAAGTGGAGCCTCATTCCCTGAAATCGTATGAGAGTGGAGCCCAGCCTGTTTCCTCGAAAAAAGGGGGAACGGGAGGCTTTGCCCTCTACGCTTTGCTTTTCGATGGAGAGGAGGGGACGGCCGTGACCGGACAATATCAGCACAGCATCGACACGAAGGGGCGGCTGTTTATTCCCGCCAAGCTTCGCGAAGAGCTGGGTGAGACGTTTTACGTGACGATCGCGGGTATCGATCCGTGCCTCTCCGTTTACTCGGAGGAAAGCTGGAACGTTTTCACCGAGAAGTTCAATTCCATGCCTTATACGAAAGCGCGCGTCATGCGCCCGATCTTTTCCCACGCGGCAAAGTGCGAGCCGGACGCGCAGGGGCGCATCCTTCTGCCGAAGGAGCTGCGTGAATACGCGAGCCTTGAAAAAGATGTGACCGTGATTGGCGTGTCCAATCGCGCCGAGATTTGGAACAGCGACATCTGGGCGGCGAAGATGGCGGAGGAGCTCGACCCCAAGAACATGGCCGCAATGATGGAAGAGATGGGTTTCTAGGAGATTAAAGCATGGACGCTGATTATGGGCACAAGCCCGTCCTGCTGCAGGAATGTCTCGACGCGCTCGATATCCGGCCGGACGGCGTCTATGTGGACGGCACGCTCGGCAGGGCGGGGCACTCGCTGGAGATCGTCCGCCGCCTGACAGCGGGAGGGCGGCTCATCGCTCTAGACCGCGACGAGACGGCGCTTGCCGCCGCGCGTGAGCGATTGGCAAGCTACATGGATCGCGTGACGCTGGTGCACAGCAACTTCAGCCGCTTAGGCGAGGTGCTGGACGAGCTGGGCGTCGACAACGCGGACGGGATGCTCTTCGACCTCGGCGTGAGTTCGCCGCAGTTGGACGACGCAAAGCGAGGCTTTTCGTACAAGCAGGACGCGCCGCTCGACATGCGCATGGACACAAGCGCGCCCCTGACGGCCCGAGAGCTGCTCAACGCGGCGCCCTATGAGGAGCTGCGCCGGATCCTTTACGAATACGGTGAGGAGCGTTACGCGCCGCAGATCGCGAAGGCGATTTGCACGGCGCGGGAGCAAGCGCCGATCGAAACGACGCTGGAGCTCGCGGAACTGATTCGCGGCGCGATGCCGGCGAAGGCGCTGCGCGAAAAGCAGCATCCCGCCAAGCGCAGCTTTCAGGCGATCCGCATCGCCGTCAACGACGAACTGGGCGAGCTTTCGCCGATGCTCGCCGCCGCCGAGTCGCATTTGAGATCCGGCGGACGGCTTGCGGTCATCACGTTCCATTCGTTGGAAGACCGTATCGTAAAGCAGAAGCTCAAGGACTTTGCCACAGGCTGCATCTGCCCGCCGGAGTTCCCCGCTTGTGTGTGCGGGAGGACGCCGCGGATGACGCTCGTTTCGCGTAAACCGATCGTATCGTCCGAAAAAGAGCTCGCGGAGAATCCGCGCGCCCGCAGCGCCAAGCTGCGCGTCGCGCGCAAGTGTTGAAAACGTGTGATATCTTAGGAGGGGAGGGGCCTGCATGGCACGCCGCACGGCCAGACAACCGAATCCAAACGGCCGCTACGTATCAGGGAACCTTGCCTACGATTACGACTATTTGGAGCGTGAGCGCCGCCGCCGTGAGGAACGGGAGCAGCGAGAGTATGCGGAGCGCCGCGCGCGAGAGACTGCGGTACGAACCGAAACGCGCGCCAGGCCCGCCGCGCCGCCGAAGCGCCGTGAGCTCCAGCGCGTTTCACCGATTGTGCTGCTCGGATTCGCCGTGGCCGCGACGATGGTGGTCGTGCTTTTGATGAATTACGCGGAACTGACCGCTGTTTCGCACGACGTTGTCACCATGCAGCGAACGCTCGCGACGCTTGAGGACGAGCACGTGGCGCTGCTTTCGCGCTACGAGCGCACGTTCGACCTTGCCGCCATCAAGGCGGCGGCGGAGGCGTCCGGCATGGCGAAGCCGAGCGCGTCGCAGATTTGTTACGTCGACCTTTCGGCGCCGGACAGCGTGGTGCTTTACCGCCATGCGGACGAGACTGTTTTGGGGCGTGTGTTTACTGCCGTCGGACAGGACGTGCTCTCCGCGGTGGAATATTTCAAATAGGGCGATCTTATACATAAGGGGTAAGGAACTTCCTTACTCCTTATGTCCCGTATTTTGCAAAACTTCTAAAAAACGTCGGCTCTTAATAGCGCCGACAGGTGCGCAGATAAAGGAGATTTTTTATGCCGCAGCCGACCAAAAGAAGAAGCGAATCGGCGCGCAGGGCAAACCGCATGATCGGGCAGCGGACGTTGCTTCTGCTCGCGGTTTTCGGCGTGCTGACATTTGTGCTGCTCTTCTCCAAGCTCTATGAGTGGCAGATCACGCGCCAGAGCGAGCTGCAAAGCATCGCGGTACGCCAACAGACCCTGCGCACCACCGTGGGCGCCTCCCGCGGTACGATCTACGACCGCAATGGGCGCACGCTCGCAATCTCCGCCACGGCGGAGAACGTGTGCATCTCGCCACGCCAGCTCAAAAAGGACGGCGTCAACCTTGACGAGACGGCGCGCCGCCTCGCGGAGATCCTCGGCGTGGACGAGGAAAAGCTTCGCGGAGACATGGATGTGGACACCAGCTACCGCGTCGTCAAAAAGCGCGCCGAGCAGGAGGAAGCCGACCGCGTGCGAGAGCTCATCAATGAGCTGCACATCACCAATGGCATCTTTTTCGAGCCGACCTCGAAGCGCTACTATCCCTTCGGCTCGCTCGCCTCGAACGTGATCGGCTTTACCAACGAGGAGGGCGGCGCGTATGGGCTGGAGGCGGTGTATAACGACCAACTCAGCGGTGAGAGCGGCATGGTCGTTATGGCAAAGGACGTCAACGGCACGCCGATGCTCTACCAGTACGAGCAGTACTTCGACGCGAAGGACGGCTGCTCGCTCAACACCACCATCGACACCACCGTGCAGTATTACCTCGAAAAGGGGCTCGCAGAGCTGGAGGCGCGCTACGGAACAGGCAAGGGCGCAACGGGTATCGTGCTTGACGTGAAGACCGCGGCGATCCTTGCAATGGCGTCGCTGCCGAACTACGATCTCAACAGCCCCGGCACGCTCTACAACGATTTTTTGACCCGCGGCATGAGCGAGGAAGCGGTGATGGAAAAGCTCTCCGACCTCCGCTTCCGCCAGTGGCGCAACAAGGCAATCAACGATACCTATGAGCCGGGCTCGACGTTCAAGATCCTCACGCTTTCGATGGCGTTGGAGGAGGGCGTGGTCGATCTCAATTCCAGCTTCGACTGCTCGGGACATGTCAAAATCGAGGACGCGGTCATCAACTGCTCCAAGCGCGCGCCAGGGCACGGGCACCAGTCGCTCACCGAAGCGACGGGGAACTCGTGCAACCCCGCTTTCATCAACATCGGACTTCGCGTCGGCAACCAAAAATTCGTCGAGTACATGAACGCTTTCGGCCTGACAGAAAAGACGGGCATTGACACCACCGGCGAGGCATGCGGCTTCATGAACGACGAGATCAACTACTCAAAGCTTGCTCTCGCGTGCTACGCCTTCGGACAGAACTTCAACGTGACGCCCGTGGCGCTCATCGCGGCGCAGGCGGCATGCGTCAACGGCGGCTATCTCCGCGCGCCCTACATCGTCGATCAGGTGACGGACGCAAACGGCGACGTCGTGTACCGCCACGACACCACGCCCTTGCGCCAGGTCATTTCCGAGGAAACGAGCGAGACTGTGCGCGGCATTTTGGAGTACGTCGTCGACAAGGGGACGGGCAAGAACGGTAAGGTTGCCGGCTACCGCATCGGCGGCAAGACCGGAACGGCGGATAAGGTCGGCGGCAACGTCATCGTATCCTTCGTGTGCTTTGCGCCCGTGGACGACCCGCAGGTCATCATGCTTCTCACACTCGACGAGCCGAGTCGCGACACCGGCACCTATGTCGGCGGCGGGCAGATGGTCGCGCCGGTGGCGGGCTCCGTGATGGCGGAGATACTGCCCTATCTCGGCATCGAGCCGACCTACAGCGCCTCTGAGATGGTCGGCGCGGACAAGACTGTGCCGAATCTCGTCGGCGAGAAGACGGAGGACGCGCAGAAGAAGCTCAAGGAGCTTGGATTTGCGAGCCGCGTCATCGGCGGCGACGAGCGCGTGACCGATCAGACGCCTCTCGGCGGAGCGATCGTGCCGAACAACGCGGAGATACTGCTCTACTGCGGCGAAGAGAAATCCGACGCGCCGTGCGTCGTGCCGAACGTGATCGGAGACAGCGCCGCCGTCGCGAATCAAAAGATCACGAACGCGGGGCTCATCATGTCGATCTCCGGCGCGACGAATCGTTCGTCCGCGAGCGTGCGCGCCATCGCACAGTCGGAGGAGCCGGGCAAGGAGGTAGCGGCGGGCACGGTCGTGCGCGTACAACTGAGCGACAGCTCGGTGACGGACTAAAGACGGTTAAACTCAATCGGGAAAGGGAAGCTTTTCACGCGTTTATCGGAACTGCTTGCACCCCTGACAACATACGAGCTGCGCGCATCGGACGATATGGAGATCGCGCGGCTTGTAAGCGACTCCCGCGAGGCGGTTCCCGGCGCGCTGTTCGCGGCGCTGCGCGGTGACAAGGAGGACGGCGAACGTTTTATCGCCGACGCGCGTCGAAACGGCGCGCTGTGCGCGCTGTGCGAATCGGCGCCGGAGGACGGCTTTCCCTGCGTTCTCGTGCCCGACGCGCGCGACGCGCTCGCACGCATGGCGGCGGTATGGTACGGCAATCCGGCGGAGAAGCTGAAAACGGTCGGCGTGACCGGAACGAACGGCAAAACCACGACGACCTGTCTTATCAAGCAGATTCTTGAAAAGACGGCGGGCGCGAAGGTCGGGCTGATCGGGACGAATCAAAACATGATCGGCGGCGAAGTCCTGCCCGCAGAACGCACGACGCCCGACTGCCTGACGCTGCAAAGCCTGCTTGCGCGGATGGCGGAGGCGGGCTGCACGCACGCGGTGATGGAAGTCTCGTCCCACGCGCTCGCGCAGCGGCGCACGGCTGGTATTTTGTTTGACGTTGCCGTGTTTACCAACCTCACGCAGGACCATCTTGACTATCATGGTACAATGGAAAACTACTGCGACGCGAAGGCGAAACTGTTTCGCCAATGCCGCGCCGCCGCAGTCAACGGCGACAGTACATGGACGGAGCGCGTCCTCTCCGGCGCGTTCTGCCCGGCGCTGCGCTACGGACAGGCGCTGACGAATGATCTCGTGGGCTGGCATCAGCACTACGAAGCCGACGGCGTACGTTTCACCGTCTGCGACGAGGAGGATTCCATCAAGACCCGCGTTCCCATTCCGGGCGACTTTTCGGTCTACAACGCGCTTGCGGCGCTTGCGGCGGCAAAATTGCTGGGCGTGCCGCTGTGCGACGCGGCGAAAGCGCTGCGAGACTGCAAGGGTGTGCGCGGACGCTGCGAGGTCGTGCCGACGGGCACGGATTACACCGTGCTGATAGACTACGCGCATACGCCGGACGGGCTGCGCAATATTTTGGAAACGGTCTGCGGCTTTGCGCGCAACCGCGTGATCGTTGTGTTCGGCTGCGGCGGCGATCGTGACCGGACAAAACGCTCGCGTATGGGGCGTATCGCGGCGGCGCTCGCCGATCTCGCTGTGGTCACGAGCGACAATCCGCGCACCGAGCCGCCCTACGCGATATTGCACGACGTGCTCGACGGGATGCGCGCTTCGCGTACGCCGTTCGCGGTGATCGAAAACCGGCGCGAGGCGATCGCCTATGCGCTGGACCACGCCGCGGCGGGCGACGTGGTCGTGCTTGCGGGCAAGGGGCACGAGCCGTATCAGGTCGTCGGAAATCGACGCTATCCGTTCGACGAGCGGGAAATTATATATGAATACCTTGAACGAAGGAGAAAGCAAGATGAGAACAGCAATCGCATGTCTCGTGAGCTTTGCCGTGTCGGCGCTCGTGGGGAAATATCTGATCCCGTGGCTGCGGAGGCTCAAGGCGGGACAGGAGATCCGTGAGGACGGTCCTACGTGGCACAACTCCAAGGCGGGCACGCCGACGATGGGCGGACTCATGTTCATCTGCGGCATCTTTGTATCGATTCTTGTCGTCGGCGCCCCGGGCATGAAGACCGGCGATCTCAAGCACCTCTACATCTTTGCCTTCGCGCTGATTTTCGGAGTGATCGGTTTTTTGGACGATTACGAAAAGGTCGTCCATCACCGAAACCTCGGCTTGACGGCGCTTCAAAAGTTCGCGCTGCAGCTTGCCGCGGCGGTGGCGTTCTTGTCGCTGATGCGCTATGAGGGCGCGCTCACGCCGAACGTCTATGTGCCGTTTTGGAATACGCAGTTCGTTATGAGCTGGCCGCTCTACATGACTTTCGCGGCATTCGTTATCGTCGGCACGGTCAACGCCGTGAACATCACCGACGGCATCGATGGGCTTGCCGGCAGCGTGACCGTGCCGGTGGGGCTTTTCTTCGCGGTGGTCGCGGCGTGGCAGCCGGGCTTTGAGCAGCTCGGCGTTTACTCCGGCGCGCTGGTGGGCGGCCTGCTCGGCTTTCTTGTTTACAATTTCCATCCCGCAAAGGTGTTCATGGGCGATACGGGCTCGCTGTTTCTCGGCGGGACGGTGGCGGCGCTGGCGTTTGCCTACGATATGCCGCTCGTGCTCGTTCCCATCGGCTTCGTCTATATCTGCGAAACGATGTCGGACATTTTGCAGGTGGGGTATTTCAAGCTGACCCACGGCAAGCGCCTCTTTAAGATGGCGCCGCTGCACCACCACTTCGAGCTGTGCGGCTGGAGCGAGGTAAAGCTCGTGGCGGTTTTCGCAACCGTGAGCGCGCTGTGCTGCTTTGCCGCCGCGCTGGGCGTGATGGGGCGCTACCGCTTATAACCTCAAAAGTGCAAGCGCTTTTTTGAAAACGCATGAAAGGAAGTGGCACGTCGTGACCAAGGAAGAACGCGAGCTGCGAGCGCAGCAGCGCGCGCGGCAGCGGGCAATCGAGAATGCTGCGAAGGAAGCGGGCCGCGGCCCGCTGGACGTGCCGTTCCTCCTGCTGACGCTGCTGCTCACGGGCGTGGGGCTCATTATGCTCTTCTCCGCGAGCTTTCCCATGGCGTACTACGAGACGGGAAATCCGGCGTATTACCTTATCCGTCAGAGTATTTTCGCGGCGATCGGGCTTGCGGCAATGTTCCTGATCGGACGCATCAACTATGAGCGATACCGCGTGGCGGGCAAGTACGTGCTGGGCATTTCCATCGCGCTGCTGATCGCCGTTTTGATTCCCGGCGTCGGCATCACGCGAAACCACGCCACGCGCTGGCTCGGCTTCGGCGAGCTGTTTCAATTCCAACCGTCCGAGATCGCGAAGATTGGCGTCATCCTCTATTTTGCCGACAGCATCTCCAAGAAAAAGGACCGCATGGGAACATTCCGCTACGGCATCCTGCCCTATGCGATCATCCTCGGTGTGATTGCGTTCCTGATGTATGAGGAGCCGCATCTTTCCGGCATGGTGCTGATCCTCGGCATCGGCGCGGTGATGATGTTTGTCGGCGGCATTCGCCTCTATTGGGTGGGCGCCGGCGCGGGCGTCGCCACGGTGGGCGCATGGGCGTACCTTTCCGGCAAGATCAGCTATAACTCTTCGCGCATCGCCATTTGGCGCGATCCGCTCAACCCCGACCCCGGCCTGATGCGTGACGCGGGCTACCAAATGCGTCAGAGCCTGCTTGCCATCGGCTCGGGCGGGCTGCTCGGCGTGGGACTGGGACAGAGCCGCCAAAAGTTCATGTACCTGCCCGAGCGGCACAACGACTTTATTTTCGCCGTCATTTGCGAAGAGCTGGGACTCATCGGCGCGACGCTTATCATGGCGCTGTTCGCCCTGCTCATTATCCGCGGCTACTGGATCGCGCTGCACGCGCGCGACCGCTTCGGCGCGCTGCTCGCCGTGGGAGTGACGACGCAGGTGGCGCTGCAGGTGTTCCTGAACATCGCGGTGGTCTCAAACCTCATTCCCAACACGGGCATTTCGCTCCCGTTCTTTAGCTACGGCGGCACGGCGCTCGTTATCCAGTTGGCGGAAATGGGCTTTGTGCTCAGCGTTTCCAGGCAAATGCCGCCGTCATAGGGAGGCTTGACATGAAAGTGATCTTTACCTGCGGCGGAACGGCGGGACACGTCAACCCGGCGCTCGCCCTCGCCGGCTATATGCGGGAAAAGGACCCGTCGACGGAGATTTTGTTCGTCGGCGCGGAGCGGGGACTGGAGCGCGACCTGATCGCGCACACGGAGTATCCGTTCCGCTCGGTCAACATCTCCTCGTTCCACCGCTCGCTTAAACCGAAGGAGGTGCGCCACAACCTCGTCTCGGTGAAAAACCTGCTCCACGCAAAGGGTGAGGCGAACGCCATCCTGGACGATTTCCGGCCCGACCTCATCGTCGGAACGGGCGGCTACGCGAGCTATCCCATCGTGCGCTACGGCGCAAAGCGCGGCATCCCTGCGGCGGTACACGAGTCGAACATCGTGCCGGGACTCACGACGCGCGAGCTGGAGCCCTACGCCAAGCGTATCATGGTGGGATTCGAGGACTGCCGCGTCCACTACAAGCATCCAGACAAGGTGGTCGTTACCGGCACGCCGGTGCGGGGCGACTTCTTTACGCAGACGAAGCGGGAGGCAAAGCGCAGGCTCGGCGTCGACGACGGACGGCCGCTCATCGTTTCATTTTGGGGCAGCCTCGGCGCGGGCGCGATGAACGCCATGATGGCGGAATTTTTGGCGCTGGAGGCTGTGCATGAGCCGTTCCACCACATCCATGGCGCGGGCACGATCTCGTGGAACAGGATGCAGGAGGAGCTCAAAACGCGCGGCGTGGCGCTTGCGGAGCATCCGAGCCTCGACGTGCGCGAATATATCTACGACATGGCGGACGTAATGCGTGCCGCCGACCTTGTTCTCTCGCGCGCGGGCGCGTCGACCATCGCGGAGCTGACGGCGCTGGGCGTTCCGGCGATCTTGGTGCCCTCCCCCAACGTGACGAACCATCATCAGGAGAAGAACGCGAACGTCCTCGGCGAGCACGGCGCGGCGCTGGTGCTCGCGCAGGAGGGGCTGGACGGAAAGCGCCTTTTTACCGCGTCGTCGGATATCCTGCGCGACGAAAAAAAGCGCGAGGAGATGGAACGCAATATGGCGGCGCTCGGCGTGCGCGACGCGACCGAACGCATCTATGAGACGGTCATGAGCCTTGCGAGATAGGAACCCCCGCACGCGTCTCCCGCATACTATGGCTTAGTTTGGTATGTGGAGGAGACGAGATGCAGGAGCTTATCGTCGAAGGCGGGAGACGCCTTTGCGGTGAACTGACGATACAAGGCTCGAAAAACGGTGTTTTGCCGATGCTTGCGGCGACCATTGTGTGCGCGGGCGAGTGCCGCATCGAAAACTGCCCCCGCTTGCGGGACGTGGACGCGTCCGTGGCAATATTGCGCCACCTCGGCTGCTGTACGCGCTGGGACGGCGGCGCGCTGATCGTTGACACGACGCACATGGACACGAACGAGGTGCCGGACGCGCTGATGCGCGAGATGCGCTCGTCCGTCATCTTTCTTGGCGCGATTTTGGCGCGTCGGGGCGAGGCGGTGCTTTCGTACCCGGGCGGGTGTGAGCTTGGACCGCGGCCCATTGATATGCACCTTGCCGCGCTGCGCGCGCTGGGAGCGGAAATCGAGGAGCGAGGCGGGACGCTGCGCTGCAAGGCAAAGGTACTTACGGGAACGGAGCTCGTGCTGCCGCTGCCGAGCGTCGGCGCGACGGAGAACGCGATCCTCGCAGCCTGCGGCGCGGAGGGCACGACGGTGCTCTACAACGCCGCGCGCGAGCCGGAGATCGTGGAGCTTCAAAGCTTTCTCAACGACATGGGTGCGAGGGTGTGCGGCGCGGGCGGCTCGATCATTACCGTCGAGGGCAAGCGCGCGCTTCATGGCGGGTCGCACCGCGTCATTTCCGACCGTATCGTCGGTGCGACGTATCTGTGCGCGGCGGCTGGCTGCGGCGGCGAGGTATGCCTTCGGGGCGTGGACTATCGCGCGCTTTCCACCGTGACTGGCGCGCTCATGGAGGCAGGCTGCGAGATCGCGAGCGAAGAGGACGCGGTCACGCTCAAAAGCGGCGGCGCGCTGCGCGCGATCCGACCGATCCGCACCGCGCCGTACCCGGGCTTTCCGACCGACGCACAGAGTGCGCTGATGGCGGCGCTGCTGCGTTCCGCGGGCAGCACGGTGTTCGTTGAGAACATTTTTGAAAACCGTTACCGCCACGTTGACGAACTGGCTCGCATGGGCGCGGATATCCGCGTCGCGGGCAGGGTGGCGGTGGTCAGCGGGGTAAAGGAACTGCACGGCGCGTGCGTCAAGTGTACGGATCTTCGCGGCGGCGCGGCGCTGGTGCTGGCGGGTCTGCAGGCGGAGGGCGAGACGCGCGTGAGCCTGCTGGAGCATATCGACCGCGGCTACGAAAGCATGGAGCGGGATCTTGCGCTTTTGGGAGCATCCATTGAACGCAGGGGAACGGAACGAAAATAAGAGGGAAACGGAAACAATGGCACAGACGAGACGAAACCGAAGACGCAGAAGGGGAAGGTACGCCTTCCTCTGGAAGCTGTTCGGCTTTTTGGTCGCCGCGGCGGCGATCGTCGCGGCGGTCACCCTCTTTTTCCGTATGGATCACATTGTCGTGAGCGGAAACGAGCGCTATACAGAGCAGGAGGTGCTGGACGCCTCCGGCCTTACCACGGGCGGAAACCTCTATTTTCTCAACAAATATGACGTTAAGGAAGCGATTTTCTCCAAGCTTCCTTATGTGGAAGAGGTCAAGATCAACCGCAAGCTGCCCGATACGCTGCTCATCGAGCTGCGCGAGTGCAAGGCGGTGGCGGGCGTGCGCGGCGAAGGCGGCATATGGCTCATCAGCGACCAGGGAAAGCTTTTGGAGCTGATCGACACGCCGCCGGAGGGTTGCCCGATCGTGACGGGCGCGACGCTGACTGAGCCCGCGCCGACGCGGGATATGGATTTCGGCGCATCCGCCGCCTTTCGCGGCGGCGTGGTACTGACGCTGCTGCGGGAAGCGGAGGAGCGCGGTATGCGCGATAAGATCGGCGAGATCGACATGGCGGACGACACGGCGCTCGGCATGACCTACGCGGGACGCTTCTCAGTGCGATTCCCGTGGACGGCGGATGTAGGGTACAAGCTTGAAAGCCTTGCAACGGTCGTGGAGTACCTTGAAGAGAACGAAACGGGGCGGATTGACCTGATGACGGAGGGCAAAGCGAGCTTCATTCCCAAATGAAATAAGAAAAATCAAAATTTTTTCCAATCTGCTATTGACCGCGCGGGAAAAGCGTAATAGAATACCAATGATACGGGACACAAGATGTTGTGGACTTTTTGACGAAAAACGGCGGCTTTGCACCACAGACGCGAAGCTGGCTTTGTACCGGCAGGAGGAAACAGTATGGCATTCGGATTGGAGACCGGACAGGAGAGCGTGGTCAAGATCAAGGTGATCGGCGTCGGCGGCGGCGGCAACAACGTCGTCAACCGCATGGTGCGCTCCGGCTCGCGCGGCGTGGATTTTGTCGCGGTCAACACGGACAAGCAGGCGCTCAACGTTTCGAGCGCTACCTATAAGATCCAAATCGGCGAGAAGCTGACACACGGGCAGGGCGCCGGTTCCAATCCGGAAATCGGCCGCAAAAGCGCCGAGGAAAGCCGCGCGCAGATTGCCAAGGCGCTTGAGGACACCGACATGGTGTTCATCACCGCCGGCATGGGCGGCGGCACCGGCACGGGCGGCGCGCCCATCGTTGCCGAGATCGCGCGAGAGGCGGGCATTTTGACCGTCGGCGTTGTGACCAAGCCGTTCGCCTTTGAGGGCGGCCGCCGCATGAAGCAGGCGGAGCAGGGTATCGAGGAGCTGCGCGATAAGGTCGACTCCCTTGTCATTATCCCCAACGAGCGCCTCAAGCTTGCGAGCGACCAAAAGGTCACGCTCGCCAACGCGTTCGAGATCGCGGACGACGTGCTGCGTCAGGCGGTGCAGAGCATCTCCGGCCTTATCAGCAATACGGGCTTTATCAACCTCGACTTCGCCGACGTGAGCGCCATCATGAAGGACGCGGGCCTTGCGCATATGGGCGTGGGCCGCGCCGCCGGAAAGGGCAAGGCGGAGGAGGCCGCGCGCATGGCGATCTCCAGCCCGCTGCTCGAAACGTCGATCGACGGCGCGCATGGCGTGCTCATCAACATTGTCGGCTCGATGGACATCGGGCTTGAGGAGGTCGAGCAGGCGGCTTCGCTCGTGCAGGCGGCGGTGCATCCCGACGCGAATACCATTTTCGGCGCAGCGTTCGACGAGACGCTCGACGACGAGATCTGCGTCACCGTCATCGCCACGGGCTTCGAGGATCAAAAGGCGGTCAGACTTCCCAAGACGGTCAACGAGCTTCAGCACGCGGAGCATTTTGCGGAGGTTGCCAAATCGTCCGCAGAGCCGGCTCCCGCGGCGGAGGCTCCGGTTGCTCAGCAGCCTGCTATGCCGGCGCAGCAGAGCATTGCACAGCCTCCGGTCCAGCCCGCTGCGCCCGCCGTGCCCGCAGCGCCTCGACAGAGCGCCGCGCCGAGCGGCGGAGACCTGCTTGATGACTACAAGAACATTTTCGGTTCGCCCGTGCAGGCGGCCCCCGCTCCGGCAGCTCCCGCGGCTCCCGCCCCGCAGCAGAGCGCTCCGGCGCAGAGCGCGGCTCCTGCCGCTCACGAAGAGCCGGAGGAAAAAGATCCCTTCGAGGACATTTTTAAAATTTTTAACCGTTGATATTTTCCAAACTCCGCAGGACTTGGCCCTGCGGAGTTCTTTTTTTGTGCTTGCGCGCGGTTTCGCCGGGTTTTGCCATAGCATTGCGGTTAAATTTTAGGCAGGTTAGTTTGTGTGAAAACGCAAAAATTATATTAGCCGCGTGGCGATTTCCAAAAATTTCCGCGCGGCGTGAAAGGGGGGATAGAATGAACTCGCTTTCCAGCCGCGTTGCGGCGGTCTGCTTGGGAGTCCTGTTCACGTTCACGGCGTACGCGCCGGGCGTTCGGGCTGAGGCTACGGCACGTCGGGGATCGGAAAGCCCTGACGCGCAGAAGGCGGATACGCAGGAGATGGATGCTCCGCGCACGGACGCGCAATGCCTCGTTCCGGTGGGCCATACCGTTGGCGTGAAGCTGTTTGCCGACGGCGTGCTGGTCGTCGCGCTTTCCGACGGCGAAACGCCGGCGAAGGCGTGCGGGTTGCGCGAGGGCGACATCATACTGCGCTTCAACGGCACGGAGATCGCATCCACGGAGCATTTGCAGCAGCTTCTCGCGGAAAACGGCGAGGCGCGCGCGACAATGAGCGTCAAGCGAGGCGCGAAGACAATGACGGTGCCGGTTACGCCGGAAAAGGGCGAGGACGGCGGCTGCCGTCTCGGCGCGTGGATCCGCGACAGCATGGCGGGCATCGGCACGATGACGTTTTACGATCCGGTTTCCGGTGTGTTTGGCGCGCTGGGGCACGGGGTGACCGATGTGGATACGGGCAAGCTCATGCCGCTCGAGAGCGGCAGCATCATGGACGCGACGGTCAAGGCGGTCAAGCGCGGTGAGAGCGGCTCGCCCGGCGAGCTGCGCGGTGAATTTGATCTTACGCGAGACAGCGGAAGACTCTTCGCGAACACCGACTGCGGCTTGTTTGGCATGATCGAGGGTGAGACGAACGCGCTCGGCGCGCAAAAGGCGATCCCCGTCGCGCGCCGCGACGAGGTGCATCCCGGCAGGGCAAGCATCCTTGCCAACTGCGGCGGCGACGAGGTGCGCGAATACGCGGTCGAGATCGAACACATCTATCCGGGCTCCGCGCCCACGCGCAACCTGCTCGTGCGCGTGACCGATCCCGCGCTGCTCACGCAGACGGGCGGTATCGTGCAGGGCATGAGCGGTTCGCCGATCCTGCAGGACGGCAAGCTCGTCGGCGCGGTGACGCACGTGCTTGTGAACGACGCGGCAAAGGGTTACGGCATCCTGATCGAAAACATGCTTGAAGCAGCGGAGACAGAGACTGCGAAAACCGCATAAAATTCAGGGGGGCGCGCAGCGTCCCCCATTTTTCTTGACTTTTCGAGCGAATGGATTATAATTAATTGCATACAATTGATTGGAGGATAAGAAGTCAACCATGGAGTACACGTATCGCACCAAAGGCGTATGTTCCTCAAAGATCCGTTTTCAGCTTGACGGCGACGTGGTGAGCGGCATCGAGTTCACCGGCGGCTGCAACGGCAACCTCAAGGCAATATCCAAGCTCTGCGAGGGCATGACCGTTTCCGAGATCGAGGACAAGCTCAAGGGCAACACCTGCGGTTATAAGCCCACGTCCTGCGCCGACCAGCTTGCCATTGCCGTCCGCGAGGCGTACGAACGCGCCTGAGCGCGGCATAACGGAGGGGGGAGAAACGGATGAAAACGAAGGAAGCCGATTACAAATACAGCGCGCTGAAGCTGAAAAACCAGCTTTGCTTTCCGCTCTACGCCGCCTCGCGCGAGGTGGTGAAGCGCTACCGCCCGTATCTGGAGCCGCTGGGGCTCACCTATACGCAGTACATTGCGCTGATGGTGTTTTGGGAGTGCAAGAAGTGCAGCGTTAAGGAGCTCGGCGAAAAGCTCTACCTTGATTCCGGCACGCTCACGCCGGTGCTCAAGAGCCTGGAGGCGAAGGGTTACGTGCGCCGCTACCGCTCCTCGGAGGATGAGCGCGTGCTGCTCGTCGAGATCACGGAAGAGGGGGAAGCGCTCCGTGAAAAGGCGCTGGATGTCCCCGCACAGGTGGGCGCCTGCGTCCGCCTTTCGCCCGACGAAGCGAAGACGCTTTATGAGCTTCTTTACAGGTTGCTTGGCAGTATGGAATGAATACTTTTCCCACGATTGTGCGCGAATATTGGAGAAAACACAAGATATTGTGCAACTTTTGACGAGCTTTACGTTATGTAAAGGATTTGTCGAAAAACGTCGAACGATTCCCAAGACGTTCGACGTTTTTTTGCTTGCTAAGGCTGTTGGATTATGATAGTTTATAGCCAAGCAAAACGAAGACGTCAGTATTTTGCCGCAGAGCTCGGGCGGCTGTCGCCCGATATTACGGAAAGGAATCGCATTATGGACAACAAGATCACAGTGGTCATCGCGGATGCGAACGAGGAGTTCCGCGCGATGTTGAAAGAGAGCATAGAGGCGACGGGCGAGTTTTCCGTCGTGGCGGCGGTAGGCGACGGGCTGAGCGCGCTGCATGCAGTGGAGGAGCGGAAACCGCAGCTTCTGCTTACCGACGTGCTGCTGCCGGAACTGGACGGCTTCGGTCTGCTGGACCGCATTGCGGCGCTGTCGAACAAGCCAAAAACGATTCTGCTCACCGCGCTTTACCGAAACGAGATCGTCTCGCAGGCAATGGAGAAGGACGTTGCGTTCTTTATGCCCAAGCCCTGCGAGACGGAGTCCCTGCTTGAGCGGATGCGGCAGGCGACCGGTGCGGAGAGCGCCGGAGAGGAGGACGAACTGCACATGCTCCAGCGCGAAGTCACGGCGGTCATCCATGAGGTCGGAGTTCCCGCCCACATCAAGGGCTACCAGTACGTCCGCGAGGCGATCATTATCGCCGTGCAGGATATGGAGGTCATCAACGCCGTGACGAAGGTGCTTTACCCCGAGGTCGCGCGCCGCTTCAATACAACGCCCAGCCGCGTCGAGCGCGCCGTGCGCCACGCCATTGAGGTTGCGTGGGACCGCGGCGATCTCGAGACCCTTCAGCGTTACTTTGGCTACACAGTCTCCAACGCCAAGGGGAAGCCCACGAACAGCGAGTTTATCGCCATGATCGCGGACAGGATCCGCCTGGAGGACAGAAAACGCGCGTAGGCTAAGCGACAGGGAAACCGCCTTCCAAACCGGAAAGCGGTTTCTTTTTGCCGCGAGGAAAAAAGACTTGCATTTGCGCTCTTGCGGTGCTATGATAGCAAGGTAAAGCGATAACGTGGCAACATGGAGGCAGATCATGTACGAAAGCAAGATGCGTTCGCCGGAGACCGACCGGCTGTACGACGCGATACTGTCGCTGAAAAACCGTGAGGCGTGCTACCGTTTCTTTGACGATCTGTGCACCTTCAGCGAGATTACGGCGATGACGCAGCGCTTACAGGTGGCGCGGATGCTCTCGGAGGGGAAGACATTTTCACAAATTTCGACGGAAACGGGCGTTTCCTCCGCGACGATCACGCGCGTCAACAAATGCCTGAGCTACGGCTCGGGCGGATATCAGCAGGTGCTTAAGGGCAAATGAGAAAAGCGACTCCCGTGCGGGAGTCGCTTGCGCTTAACCCATTGGCCTCCGGCGAGGGCAAATTCTGATTCTTGCCGAGAGGGGAAAAAAGTGTTATACTTGCGTCGAGGAGGCGATCACATGGTCATTACGGTCGGAAGACAGTACGGAAGCGGCGGGCGCGAGATCGGCACGAAACTTGCCGAGCGCTTCGGTATTACATATTACGACGATTTGTTGCTGAAAAAGGCGGCGGAGGAGAGCGGGCTTTGTGAGGAGCTGTTCCACTCATTTGACGAGCGCCCGAAGAGCTTCTTGTACTCCATCGCGCTCGACCCTTATTCCTTTTCCATGAGCCACATCAACTCCAAGGGCTCCATCGAGCAGCAGGTGTATCTTGCGACTTACGACACGATCAAGAAGCTCGCCGACGAAGGCCCCTGCGTCCTGATCGGGCGCTGCGCGGATTACGCGCTCAAGGATCGCACGGATGTGGTCAACCTGTTTATCACTGCGCCGCTTGCAAGCCGCATCGAGCGTGTGGCAAAGCGCAACGGGATATCGTCCGCCGAGGCAAAGGACCGCATCCGCAAGACGGATCGCTCCCGTGCCGCATACTATAACTTCTACTCCGCCAAGGAGTGGGGGGATGCGAAGAGTTACGACCTTTGCATTGACAGCTCGCTGCTCGGCATCGAGGGTACGGTCGACCTGCTCACGGAGTTGCTGCGCATCAAGGGCGTGGAGCCGAAGAAATAATACAAGGGAGTAAAAAAGACGCCGATCCGTTCGGCGTCTTTTACTGATTTTGCAGATCCGCGGGCGCTTCCCCGCCAGCTTGCGGAGGCTCGGCGGATTGCGCGGGTTCGGCAGCCTGTGCAGGCTCGGTGGGCTCGCTGGACGGCTCGGTGGATCCGGACTCCGCGGGAGCGTCGGTCGGCGCGGGCGCGGCGTCCGGCACGGCGGGAGTTCCTGCCTGCGCCGGCCCCGAGGGGGAGCCGGTCCAGTGGACATAAGTGCCGTCGGGCCTGGAGAACCAAATCTCCTGAGAGACCGGTATCGCGTCCGCCGCGCGCTTGAGCTCCGCGGCGGCTGCCTTCGTCCTGCGCGCGCTGAAATGATCCAGCACCGTGGCGGTGACGCCGCAAATGGTGAGCACCATCGCGAGCGCAAAGCCCATGACCGCCATTTCCATGCGCTTGTCCTTGAAATAGAGATACAGCGAAAGCGTGAAAGTGATCGCCATGGCGATCAGACCCATAATGAGGATGACCTTGCCGATCCCGTCCACGCTCCCTTCCATAATATCCCTTGCTAAGTATACATAATAATACACTTTAACAGCGCTGTCAATACCATGAACACAAGAAAAAGCAAGGAAACATAAAAAAGAAAAGCACTTGAAAGCGGCGGGCTTTCAAGTGCTTGACTTTGTGGCGCGGAAGAGAGGATTTGAACCTCCGCGGCGCTTTTTACACGCCCTACTCCCTTAGCAGGGGAGCCCCTTCGGCCTCTTGGGTACTTCCGCACATTGGCGCTGAAACAAATGGCACTATGGAGTTGAGCGGGGGAAAGTTGCGGGAATGTCCTGCGTCCCAACCAAAACACAAACCAGCGAAGCGTTTGTGTTTTGGAAAGGAAAAGCAACGGAGCGATACGCAGTTTTCACCGTCAGGCAGAAACAAAGCGATACGCAGCATGCTCGGACGTGGCGGAGAGAGTGGGATTCGAACCCACGAACGCTCGCGCGTCGCCGGTTTTCAAGACCGGTGCCTTCAACCGCTCGGCCATCTCTCCGTGTCTTGTCCCGCGCTTTCTCCAAACGCATGTGATATATTACCATAACGAGGCGGAGCTTGTCAAGCAAAAAAGCAGCCGCGCGGACTGCTTTTTTGCAATGGCCATCCGGTAAAGCGAATATCCTCTTTCCCGGCGAAGGAAGCCCAGCGTAAGCGGGACTTGTCCATTTCTGCCTTATTCTCGCTTGTCGCCCGCGCGGAAAGCAAGCGCCACGAGCAGCGCGGATACTACCGCCGCGGCGATGCCGCCCGCCGTCGCGGAAAGCCCGCCCGTCAAAACGCCGAGCCAGCCCTTTTCGGCGACCGCCTTCTGCACGCCGTTTGCGAGCGCATAACCGAAGCCGAGCAGCGGCACGGTCGCGCCCGCGCCGCCCCATTCGACCACGGAGCCGTATACGCCGAGCGCGGTGAGTAATACGCCCGCGACTACGTAGCCGCTCAAAATGCGCGCGGGCGTAAGCTGTGTCCGGTCGATAAGCACCTGCCCGATCGCGCACAGCAGCCCACCGCAGAGGAACGCCCTAAAAAATTCCATTCCCTAGCCCTCCTTTGTGTTCGACAGCACCACTGCGTGGCAGATGCCCGGGATACTCTCGCCCTGAAACGATGAGGTGGGGGAGAGCAGCGCACCCGTGGGCGCGAAGAGGATGCGGTCCCATTTTCCCTCGCGCATCCCACGCAGGAGATACCCGTTCAAGACCGCCGCCGAGCAGCCGCAACCGCTGCCGCCGCAGTGCATGTCCTGCGCCTTGAGGTCGAAGAGCAGCAGCCCGCAGTCATTATAATTTCGAGTCATGTCCACGCCCTCGCGCGCAAAGAGGTCGACAACGACGTCATGTCCCAGCTTGCCGAGGTCGCCGGTGACAATAAGATCGTAGTCCGCAGGCGCCGTATGCGTATTGCGAAAGACCGCCGAAAGCGTATCGTGCGCCGCGGGCGCCATCGCCGCGCCCATGTTGTTTGGGTCGGTGACGCCCATATCGACGATACGCCCCGGCGTGAGGGACATGACAAACGGGCCGTCGCCGTCCGCGCCCAAAAGACAGCAGCCTGCCGCCGTTGCCGTCCACTGCGCGGTAGGCGTGCGCTGCGAGCCATAGGGAACGGGCATGCGGTACTGCCGCTCGGCGGTGCAGAAGTGCGAGGAGGTAAGCGCCGCCGCGCGCCGCGCGAAGCCGCCGTCGATCGCCATCGCCGCGAGCGCGAGCGATTCCCCCATCGTCGAGCATGCGCCATACAGCCCGAAGAACGGGATGCCGGACTCACGCAGCGAGAAGGATGAGCCGATGCACTGGTTCAGCAGGTCGCCCGCGAAGACAAAATCGATATCCTCTTCGTGCAGATTTACCTTCTCAAGCGCTTTTCCGAGCGCGTGCTTCTGCATCGTGCTCTCACCCTGCTCCCAGGTTTTCTGCCCCCAAAAGTGGTCCTCGCTCAGTTCATCGAAATAGTTCCGCAGGGGCCCTGCGCCCTCCATGTGTCCGCCCACGGCGGCAAAAGACAGCACAGCGGGCGGATGTGCCAGGCGCACAGTGCGCGCGCCGTTTCTTTTTTCCATTATTGTTCCTCCATATTTTGCGGTTATTTTTTCCCAAAGCGCATGAAAATATGAGCGCTTGACGGGAAAGATAGAAACGGATATGATAAGAAAAA
>JAWRIJ010000163.1:0-4590 GCA_040307975.1 Oscillospiraceae bacterium
GTGGTACGCCGGCGCGGCGAGCTGGGCGGCGTCCGTGGGCGTCGTCACCGGCACGGACGAGGGCTTCGAGGGCGAGGCGAACGTTACCCGCGAGGCGGTTGCGACGATGCTCTACCGCTACGCGAAGGCGCAGGGCTGCGATGTTGCCGCGCGCGCCGATCTGAGCGCGTTTGCAGACGCGGCGAGCGTGTCCGACTGGGCGCTGGAAGCGATGCAGTGGGCGGTCGGCACGGGCCTCGTCAACGGCATGGACGGCTTTCTCGCCCCGCAAGCTCCCGCCACACGCGCGCAGCTTGCAGCGATCATCGAGCGGTTCGTCGAGAACGTGGCGAAGTAAACTATGGCGGACGAGGCTGGGGCAACCGGCCTCGTCCGTTTCATATTCACTCTGCCAGTCTCTTACACTCTTGCAGCCAAGTCCGCGAGCGCGGTAATAAGCCCGCAGACCGTGGAGCTGGACGGGCGCAGGGTCGAGCTGACCGCCTACAACATCGGGGGCGCGAACTTCTTCGGCCTGCGCGAGCTGAGCCCGCTCTTCGGCTATGACGTCTCCTTCGATGAGGCGGCAAACACGGCGCGCATCGAGAGCCGATAGCGCGGCGGTAAAGCAAATCACAACGTGCTCACCCGGCCTTGCCATAGACTGTCGTGGTTTTGGCCACGGCTCGGTGACGCCATCGCATGAGAACGCGCTTTCCGGCTCTCCGCACGCCGGAAAGCGGATGATTCTCGCTTTTTCGCTCCGCTGTTGACAATCAGGCCGCTTTGCTGTATACTCGTCTCAAATTTGATGATAAATTAATTATCACCCGATGTGTGACATGAGGCTTCCGCCGCGCTCCGCGCGGGCAAAGCGCGGCGTCCGGCCGCCGCGCGCGGGAACACACGGAAGGAAGGAGACCGGCGCTTATGCGGAATACGGAACGGGACGATATCGAGATGACGGCGCGGCGCGAGCGGTTTTTGGACGAGGGCTTCCGCATCTTTGCCGAGCAGGGCATCGAAACGGCGCTGATGCAGGACGTCGCCAAGGCGAGCGGCTGCGGCATCGCCACGCTCTACCGCTATTTCACCGTAAAGCAGACCTTTGTCATCGCCGTCGCCGCGCGGAAGTGGGACCAGTATTTTACGGAGGTCGAGGACGAGTACGCGCGGCGCGGCGTCGAGCTGATGAACGCGGCGGAGGAGCTGGACTTCTACCTCAGCATGTATATCCTGCTCTACCGCGAGCACAGCGATCTGCTGCGCTTCAATCAGGATTTCAACGGTTATGTCGCCCACGTGGGCGCGACGCGCGCGGAGCTTGCGGACTATCTGCGCGCCATCGAGCCGTTTGCGCGGAAATTCCATGTGCTCTACGAAAAGGGGCTACGCGACGGCACCATCCGCACGGACGAGCCGGAGAAAACCATGTTCAACACCACCATGCACATCATGCTCGCCGTCTGCTGCCGCTACGCGCAGGGGCTGGTGTACGGCGGAGAGAATAAGGAGGATCTGACGCGGGAGCTGATGATCCTCAAGCGCATGATCCTGAACAACTATGTGAAATCGTAGCCGCGCGGCGGACAGCTACGCGAAACCGGCGGCTCTATTGTTATATTGATTGTGATAACCCGATTATCATTATAGGAGGACGAAAAAATGAACTGGAGCAAAAGGATTTCCACCGCAGGTCTGACGCTGTCCATGCTCGCGACAATGCTTGGCTGTTCCGACACGGCGGCGAAACCCGCGGAACAGCCGCCCGCCGACGCGCCGAGGGTCGAGCCCGCCGCGCCGGAACCGGAGGCGCTCCCGCCGGAGCCGGAGGGCGCGGCGGCGCCCCGCAACGTCCTGCTTATCACCGTGGATCAGGAGCATTACTTTTCCGAATATCCGGAGGGCAGCAGCTACAAGGCGCGGCAGCTTCTCGCGGAGCTCGGCACCACCTTTGAAAAGCACTATGCCTGCTCGAACATGTCGACGTCCTCCCGCTCCGTTTTGTTCACGGGCACGCACATTCCCGACACCGGCATGATCGACAACACGGACTTTGCGTGGCAGGGCGCGATGGACGACACGCTTGTTACCGTGGGCGACATGATGCGTGAGGCGGGGTATTACACGGCGCTCAAGGGCAAGTGGCACCTCGGCGACGCAAGCATCCTGCACGGCGGCGCGCAGCTCACCGATCTGGAAAGCTACGGCTACGCCGACTGGGGCGGCACGGATTACATCGGCAGCGTGAAGGAAGGCAACGAGATGGACCCGATGATCGTTTCGGAGGCGACGGATTGGCTGGAAACGACCGGCAAGCGCCTGAACGGCGAGGGTACGCCCTTCTTCCTGAACGTCAACATGGTCAATCCGCACGACATCATGAACTACGACGCCACCGGATATCAAAGCCCGTTCATGCAGCTCTCCGGCAAGCCGGAGGGCGCGCTCTACGACAAGACCTACGATACGCCCATCCCCGCCACCTGGGATTTTGATTTCGGCGCGGCGGACGTGCCGGACGCGCTGCGCATCTTCCAAGCGCATTGGGGCCTGTTCGCGGGCGTCTATCACGACGCGGACGTGTGGCGGGATTATCAGAACTACTACTTCAACTGCATCCAGGATTCGGACGACAACCTGATGCATCTTCTCGCCTATCTGCAAAAAAGCGGCATGATGGACAACACGGCGATCATTTTTACCGCCGACCACGGCGAGATGCACGGGAGCCACGGCATGAAGGGCAAGGGCGGATTCCTGTATGAAAACAACGTCCACGTCCCGCTCATCATCGTGCATCCCGACTACGCGGGCGGGAAGACCGTCTCGACCGTGACGAGCCATGTGGACATTGCTCCCACGCTGGTCGATTTCGCCGATATTCCCGCCGAAAAGAAAGCGGAGATCACGGCGGGGTTGCCCGGACACAGCCTGCTGCCCCTGCTGGACGGCAGCGCGGAAAAGGTGCGCGACGCGTCGCTTTTCTGCTTCCAGATGCTGTCCATGACGGCGCTGCAATTCGGGCGCGACGCGGAAGGCAACACGACCTATTCCTTTGACGTCGGCGCGCGCGGCATGGTGCGCGGTATCGTGACGGAGCGGTACAAGTTCGTGCGCTATTTCTCCCCCGTAGACTTCAACACGCCTGTGACACTTGACGAGCTTTTCGCGCACAACGACGTGCAGCTCTTCGACCTCGCCGCCGATCCGGAGGAGACGGTCAACCTCGCCGCCGAGGCGGACGCCAACGCGGCGCTGATCGCACAAATGAACGACTTGCTGAATGAGACCATCGAGCGGGAGATCGGGCAGGACGACGGGCTGCATGTGAGGAAGGTGCTCCAAGCGCTGCAGGAGCGGAGCGGCGCGGCATGACGGCGGACGATCGGCGCACCTACGCGATGCTGGCAAAGCCGGCGTCGGGCGCGTGCAACCTGCGCTGCGCATACTGCTACTACGCGGGGAAGGACGACGTGCTGCGCATCGAAGCGCCGCGCATGAACGACGCGGTGCTGGAGGCGTTCATCCGCCAGAGCCTCGCCATGCACGGGAGCGCGGCGCGGGTGGAGTTCGCGTGGCACGGCGGCGAGCCGACGCTCGCGGGGCTTCCCTTCTACGAAAAGGCGGTGCGGCTTCAGCGCCGCTACGGGCACGGGCGAACTATCGTCAACACGATGCAGACCAACGCGACCCTGCTCACCGACGAGCTTTGCCGCTTCTTCAAGGGCGAGGGCTTTCTCATCGGCGTCAGCGTGGACGGCCCGGAGGCGCTGCATGACGCCTATCGAAAGGCCGCCGACGGGCGGGGCAGCTTCGCGCAGACCGTGCGCGGCATGGAAAGGCTTCAAAAGCACGGCGTACCGTTCAACACGCTGACCACCGTGAACCGCGCCAATCAGGACGCTCCGCTGGAGGTCTACGCCTTTTTGCGGGAGTGGACGGACTGGATGCAGTTCCTGCCCGTGGTGGAATGCGCTCCGGCGGCCTATGAGGCGGAGACGGGGCAGCGTTTTGCGACGCCGCCCGGCATCCACGCCATGCCGGTCAGGCACCCCGTGGCGCCCTTTTCCGTCACGCCGGAGGGCTACGGCGCGTTCCTGTGCGCGGTATTCGATGCGTGGCGGGAGAAGGACGCGGGGAAAAAGCACGTCCAGCTCATCGACGTGACGCTCGGCAACCTGCGGGGCGTCCCCTCCGCGCTGTGCGTTCACAATCCCCTGTGCGGGCACTCCGGCTGCGTGGAGGCGAACGGCGACGTATATGCCTGCGACCGCTACGCCTTTCCGGCGTATCGGCTGGGAAACCTCATGGAGACGGAGCTGGGCGCGCTGATGGAAAAGAACCGCGATTTTGGGATGCACAAGACCTGCGGCCTGCCGGAGGACTGTTTGGACTGCCCCCATATCCGCCTCTGCTTCGGCGGCTGCCCCAAGGACCGGCTGTGGGGCGGCAAGAACTACCTCTGCGAGGGCTACCGCGCCTTTTTCCGCCATTTCTGCGAAGCGTACGCGCTCCCGAGGTGACGCCACGCTATAAAGCGTGAGCCGTCAGTATTGCGTGTATTTGTTAAGCAAGGGTCGCCTCCCGCATGGGAGGCGCCCCTTGCGC
>JAWRIJ010000164.1:0-4409 GCA_040307975.1 Oscillospiraceae bacterium
AAACGGCGGGGCAAACGCCCCGCCGTCGTTTTTGTATCCGCTGTCCGCCCGCTCAGTCTCTCGGCGCATAATCCGCCACGTAAGCGCGCCAGTATTTCCATTTTACGCCGGATTTTTCGTAGTGGAGTTCCCAGTCGACGCTCTCCAGCGGCGCAAACTTGCCCTCTATGGGCTCTCCTTCCACCGTTCCGACGATGTTCTTCTCCTCATCGTAGAGCTGGACCTTGATCGTGATGGATTTGACCTTCTTGCCGGCGAAGTTCTGCACCTTGCCGCTAAACACGACGTCGCTGCCGTCGCGGTCACAGGCGGAATCGGTAAGATAGAACAACCGCTCATACGCGCCGCAGACCACGCAGACATTGTCCACGAACTGATGCGCCCCCGGCTCGCCCTCCGTCATGCCGCACACGGAGCAGGTTTTTGGCTTGGTGCAATCCGCCTCGACCCACTGGTGCTCGTTCTCCGCACAGTATTTTGGCTTTGCGTCCGCTTTCTTCGCCTTGATGAGCTTCACGCCGAAGAAGATGCCGACCCCCAGCACGATCAGCGCCACGGCGGCAATGACGATCAAAAGCAGCGTTTTTTTACTCTTCGGCGCCGCTCCGCCCTGCTGCGGCGCAGCCGGATTCCGCGGCATATACGGATACGGCATTCCGGGCGCTCCTACCGCCGGAGCGGGCTCGGGAAACTGAATGGGGACCGCGCCCCCCATCGGCGGCGCCGCGCCTTCCGTGCCCGCGGGGAACTCGATCCCGCTCTCCGTCGGCGGCGCCCCGACCGCGTCCTCCGGCACGGCCTGCTCCGCCGGCGTCTCCGGCGCGCCCGCATCCATCGGCGCTTCCATCGGCGGCGCCATGGGTGGCTCCGGCATCTGCATGATCTCACCGCATTGCAGGCAACGCTCCGCATTTTTCAGCAGGAACTTCCCGCATCTGCGGCAGCGGATGACCTTCGTCGCATCGCTCAGCGGCTTTCCGCAGGACGGGCATTGAACCGCCGTGCCGGGAATCTCCTGTTTACAGTACCAACACCAGGTTGGGATCGGTTGGGACATAGTCGCCTCCTACCCTTACAAGGAATTTCCTATATTCTTACATGTTATACTATAGCACACTCGCTTGGGAAAGAACAAGCCCAAAATCATAAAAAGGCGAAATTTACATTTTACCGCCGTTGTGCTATACTGGTCGCAGATCAAAAAGGGAGGCAAAAGTATGCGAGTCTATGAGGGCGTCATTCTCACCGTCAATAAAACCGATGAGGTCTGCAGTTTTCTTGTCGAGGACGGCGGACGGATCGTTTACGTCGGCAATACGCTTCCGGCGCAATACGGTTCCGCGGAGCGTGTCTGCCTCGACGGGCGGGCGCTGATCCCCGCGTTTGCCGACACGCACCAGCATTTCGCGTCCTTCTCCGCGTTCCACGCGGGGCTCAACGTCATGGACGCCACCTCCAACACGCAGATATTGCGCATGGTGGACGAGTTCGCGCGCCGCTCCACGTCCAAGGCGCTTATCGCCTTCGGCGCGTCCCCCTATTCCGTGGCCGAGCGCCGCCTCGTCAGCCGCGAGGAGCTCGACAGCGTGACGCACGGCAAGCCGCTCTTTCTCGTCAAGTACGACGGGCACGCGTGCGTCGTAAACACGGCGCTGCTCCGCAAGCTGCCGCAGAAGGTGCAGGCGTTGCGCGGCTACCACGGCGACACGGGCGAGATGAACCAGGAGGCGTTTTTTGCCGTGTCCGACTATATTACAGGCTCCATCCCCATCGGCGAGCTGCTGCGGGACATGCAGGGCGCGGCGGACTATGAAGCCTCCCGCGGCGTCGGCCTCATCCACAGCGTCAGCGGCGTCGGCTTCGCGCTCAACGCCGACATTTCCATGGAAACGTGGTTCGCCAAAAGCGCGCAGAGCGGGATGCAGATCCGCGTGTTCCCGCAGTCAATGAACCCCAGGGTCGCGACGGCGCGCAAGCTTCCGCGCATCGGCGGCTGCTTTGCCTGCGCGCTCGATGGCTGCTTCGGCTCGCAGGACGCCGCCATGAACGAGCCCTACGCGAGCGATCCGTCGAACTCCGGCGTGCTGTACTACACCGACGAACAGGTGACGGCATTTTGCAAGGCGGCAAACCGCCTCGGCCTTCAGATCGAGATGCACGCCATCGGCGACCGCGCTTTCGACCAGGCGACGCGCGCGCTCAAGGCCGCGCTCGACGACTATCCACGCGACGACCACCGCCACGGCATCATCCACGCTTGCCTCCCCACGCCGGAGGGGGTCGACATCTGCGCAAAGTATCACATCCAGCTCCCGATGCAGATCGCCTTCGACAACTGGCGGCAGGAGCCGCCGGAGTATACGGAGCGGCTGCTCGGCAGCGAGCGCAACGCCGCGCTCAATCCGGTGCGCACTTTTATGGAACGCGGCTGCGTCGTCTCGTTCGGCAGCGACGCGCCCTGCACCTCCCCCGATCCCATTGTGTGGCTTTACAAGGCGGTCAACCATTCCAATCCCGACCAGCGCGTGTCTGTTCGGGACGCGCTGCGCATGGCGACCTACAACGGCTACTGGGCAACGTTCGACGAACAGGAGCGCGGCTCGCTGGAGATGGGCAAGATCGCCGATATGGTCGTTCTCTCCGCGAACCCCTACGAAACGCCCGCCGACCGTCTTGGCGAGCTGCGCGTCGAGCAAACGATCCTCGGCGGGGAAATATACCGCGCTCAGACGCAGAGCGTGCCCGCGGCCGTGCTGCGCGGCATGTTCTCGCGCGCGAAAGCATAGACCGTCCGGATCGGACGGCATCGAAGCCGGCGCTATCCGCCGCTCCGCGAGCCAGTTTCCATCCGTCTAATACTTGCCAAAAAGCAGAATTTCTGTATAATTAGGATATTATATGTATAGATCCGATCGGGCGGCGGCGCAGAGAGGGAGAGCAGAATGCAGGATATACAGAAGCGGCAGGCGGAACCGCGCGTTAACCGCGCCAGACTGACGAGCGGTATCATCGTTCTGTGCGGCATCGCGCTGAATCTTCTTATGACGGTGCTCGTGCACAGGCTTGGACTGCCGCTGTATCTCGATACCATCGGCACGATTGTCGTTGCCTGGGAGTGCGGCCCGCTCGCAGCAATCCTGACGGCGCTGGTATCCTCTATTGTGTGCATTCCATTCAGCAGAATGTCCGCCTATTTCATAGTCGTCAGCGTCTCTGTCGCAATCAGCGCATCACATATGCTCCACAAGGACGTATTCAGGCGAAAAGGCGGCTTTGCTCTCTTTGCCTTGACGCTTTCGCTGATCAGCGGCGTACTCGGCGGGCTGGTCGCGTGGTGTCTGAACACCGCGATCAGCGTCGACTTCGTCTCCGTTTCCATCGTGGATCGAATGGTCAATCTGTCGAAGCTCGGGAGATTGCCTTCCTTTGTACTGACGAATCTGGCGTTGAACCTTGTGGACAAGTTCATTACGACAGCGGTGGTTTTGGCTGTCATACGCATTCTGCCTCCGCATATCCGCGACGAGATACAAAGCGCCGGCCGTCTGGGCGGTTCCGACCGCTTTGACGCAAACCGCCAGCACCGGCAGCTTTTGGCGATACTGGCAGCGGAGGCAGTGGCGCTCGTGGTGGTCTGCGCGTGGATCAGCGTCGCGCTCTATACCGAAAACGCAAGAAGAGAACGCATTGATGTGGCGATCGGCGCGGCGCAGGAGGCGGTGAACGCCATCGATCCGCGGCTGGTCGACATCTATTTGGAGCGCGGTTACGCCGCGCAGAGCTATGCGGAAGTGAGAAATGTTCTGCAGGGTATCCGTGACAATACGCCGTATTTGGAATACGTTTATGTTTACAAGATACTCGAAGACGGCTGCCATGTGGTGTTCGATACCGTACCCGAAGGGGAGAGCACGGATGAGCCGGGTTCGGTGATCCCCTTTGACCCGTCTTTCGAGCCATATCTTTCGACGCTGTTTGCCGGCGGCACGGTCAAGCCGATTGAGAGCGACGACTCTTTCGGCTGGCTTCTTACCGTGTACCAGCCGATCTATGATTTGGATGGAAACTGCGTTGCTTATGCGGGCGTGGACGTGTCGATGCAGAGTTTGCGCGACTATGTCCGCGATTTTCTGCTGCGCGTCATTCTGATCGCCTCCGGTTTCCTTCTGGTCTCGCTTGCGGTGGGTATGTGGATGGCCGGCAGCTATCATCGGATCATCAGCCGTCAGTATGAGCAGATCAAAGAGTCCAAGGAGGAGGCGGAGTACGCGAGCCGCGCGAAATCCCACTTTCTCGCCAATATGTCGCACGAGATCAGAACGCCCATCAACGCGGTGCTGGGCATGAATGAAATGATCCTGCGCGAGAGCGAGAACGAGGATATCCTTACATACTCGGAGAACATCAAG
>JAWRIJ010000165.1:0-4816 GCA_040307975.1 Oscillospiraceae bacterium
ACGAACATGCTCGACCCAAAGACCAAACGCGCCGACGTGCCGGAGGAGTTTACGTGGGACTTGTCGCACATCTTTGAAAGCGACGACAAGTGGCGCGAGGAATATGAGGCGCTGCGCGCCATGCCGGAAAAGGTTTCGGCATACCAAGGCCGGCTTGGCGAAAACGCCGCGACGCTGCTGGAGTACCTGCGCCTCGGCGACGAACTCGACGTGCGCGTGTCAAAGCTCCACGGCTATGCGAACTGCAAGGCGGATCAGGATCAGGGGGACGCAACGTATCAGGACATGCGCGGCAAGGCGATGAGCGTCGCCGTCGCGCTCTCCGGCGCGAGCGCGTTCGCGGCGCCTGAGATCATGGCGCTCTCCGACGAGACGCTGGAGATGTTTCTGCGCGACGAGCCCGCGCTTTCGGAGTACCGCCGCAGCCTCTACCGCATCCGCCGCATGCGCAAGCACATCCTCTCTCCGGCGGAGGAGAAGCTGCTCGCCGCCGCGGGCGAGATCTCGAACGCGCCGGAGCAGATCGAGAGCGTTTTTTCCAACGCCGACCTGACCTTCCCCGACGTTTTGGACGGAGCCGGCGAGAGCCACGCGCTGACGAACGGCTCGTTCGTGCCGCTGCTGGAAAGCCCCGACCGCGTGCTGCGCAAGAACGCGTTCAACGCATATTATGAGCGCCTCGGCGCGTTTCGTAATACCGCGGCGGCGCTGCTCGACGCGCAGTTCCGCCAGCTTCGGTTCCACTCCGAGGCGCGCGGCTACAAAACGACGCTCGACGCGAGCCTCGACGCGACCGAGGTGCCGGTTTCGGTGTACCTCAACCTGATCGACGCCATCCACGGCAATATGGACAAGATGTACCGCTACGTCGCGTTGCGCAAAAAGCGTCTCGGCGTGGACGAGCTGCGCATGTACGACGTCTACACGCCCATTGTGGCGGACGCGGCACGGAAGATCTCCTACGACGAGGCGAAAGCGACTGTGCTGGACGCGCTCGCGGTGCTGGGCGAGGACTATACGGCGATGCTGCGCGAGGGCTTTTGCAACCGCTGGATCGACGTGTACGAGAACGCGGGCAAGCGCGGCGGCGCGTATTCCTCCGGCGTGGGCCGCCCGCACCCTTACGTGCTGCTTAATTATAAGGATACGCTCGATTCCATGTTCACGCTCGCGCACGAGATGGGACACACGCTGCACACCTGCTACAGCATGAAGCGTCAGCCCGTTTCGACGGCGGACTACGTGATCTTTGTCGCGGAGGTTGCCTCGACCTGCAACGAGGTGCTGCTGATGCGCTATCTGCTCGGAAAAACAAGCGACAAAAAGGAGCGGGCATATCTTGTCAACCACTTTCTTGATTCGTTCAAGGGCACGGTCTACCGCCAGACGATGTTCGCCGAGTTTGAGCTGGAGATGGGGCGTATGTCGGAAGCGGGCGAGGCGCTGACGGCGGATGCTCTGTGCGAAAAGTATCTTGCGCTCAACAAGCTTTATTTTGGACCGGACATGGTCTCCGACGGCGGCATTGCGCTCGAATGGGCGCGTATCCCGCATTTTTACTACAACTACTACGTGTTTCAGTACGCCACGAGCTTCTGCGCCGCAGTTGCTATCGCCGACCGTATTTTCTCCGGCGAAGCGGGCGCGGTGGAGGCGTACAAAACATTCCTTTCCGGCGGCAGCAGCGCCGACCCGATCTCGCTGCTCAAGCTCGCGGGCGTCGACATGAGCACAAGCGAGCCGATCAATTCCGCGCTCGCACTCTTCGGCGAGCTGGTGGAGGAAATGGAGAAGCTTGGATGAACGAGGAAAAGATGCGCACGCTTGGCTATCTCTGCCCCGCGTGCCGGAAAAAAGTGATCCGCGACCGCTCGGCGTTTGCGCTCGCCGCGTCGGGCGCGGTGGTGAGCTGCGAATGCGGGAAGTCAAGCCTGACGGTCGATGCCGAGGAGCGGCGTTTCCGCCTGAGCGTTCCCTGCGGCGTGTGCGGCGATACGCACGAAGCTGTGCTCGACGCGACGCAGCTTTTGGAGGGAAAAGGCGTTGGACTTGCCTGCCCGAAGACGCGACAGCTGTGCTGCTTTATCGGCGAGCCGTACGAGGTCGAGCGCGAGCTGGAGCGTCTCTCACTTGCCGCGGACAAGGAACTTGAGCAGGATGGGAGCGGCGAACTGTTTGTCGACAGCGTCATCATGCACGAGGTGCTCTCCGAGCTCCGTGAGATCGCGGCGCGAGAGCACGGCATCACCTGTGGCTGCGGGAGCGAGAAGTACCGCATGGAGGTGCGCCCGACCTACATAGACCTTATTTGCGAACAATGCGGCGCGCGGCTGCGCATCGACGCGGCAACGGACGAGGATCTCGACCGCCTGTGCTGCCACTATACGCTCAGGATCGGCGGGGGCAAGTAGGCGCATGGATATGATGCTCGTCTTTGCACTGTTTCTCGCCGCGATGGCGTTCTGCCTCGCGCGGAGTATCGCCCTCTATTGGGCGATCGCGTTTGGGCTGGCGGCGACCTTCCTGATGGGATTGCGGCGCGGCTACGGAGCGAAGGCGCTTGCAAAAATGGCATGGAGCAAAATGCCGAAAACCATGCTTGTGCTGCGCATCTTGGCGCTGATCGGGGTTTTGACCGGGCTGTGGCGCTCGGGAGGTACGATCGCATTTTTCATCTGCAATGGCGTGCGAGCCATTTCGCCGCCGCTGTTTGTGCTGCTGGCCTTTCTTTTGTGCGCGCTGCTCTCGTATGCGCTCGGCACGTCGTTCGGCGTGGCGAGCACGGCGGGCGTCGTGCTCATGGCGCTGGCGCGCTCGGGCGGCGTCGACGCGGCGGTGGCGGCGGGCACGGTGATGTCCGGCATTTATTTCGGAGATCGCGGCGCGCCGACGTCTTCCTGCGCCACGCTTGTTGCGGCGCTTACGGAGACCGAGCTCTACGGCAACGTCCGACGGATGCATCGCACGGCGCTGCTGCCATATGCGCTTTGCCTTGCATTTTACGCGTTCCTGTCCATCCGTAACCCTATGACGGGCGCGGATAGCATGCTGCTGGACGCGCTCGCCGAGCGATTCGACCTCGCGCTTTGGACCGCGTTGCCTGCGGTGGTGATGCTTTTGCTGCCGCTTCTGCGCGTACCGATTTGGATCGCGATGTCGGTCTCGGGTGCGACGGCGTTTTTGCTGAGCGTGTTCCTGCAGGGCGCGACGGTGTGGGAGACGCTGCGCGTTTCCGTTCTTGGCTTTCATGCGGAGGGCGTGCTTGCGGGAGCGCTCTCGGGCGGCGGCTTTGTGTCGATGCTCACGGCATTTTTGATGCTGCCGCTCGCTTCGATGATGACGGGCATTTTGGAGGGTGTCGGCGCGTTTGACGGCGCGCAGGGGAGATTGGACGCGACGGCGAAAAAGCTTGGGCTTTTCCCGACGACGGCGCTTTTGAGCATTGCGTGTTCAATGGTGATGTGCAACCAAACCATCGTTGTCATCATGCTCCAGCAGCTGCTCGGCAAGGTTTACGAGCGCCGCGGCGCGTCGAAGGAAGAGTTCGCGATGGACATTGCAAACTCCGGCGTGGTGCTTGCGGGACTGGTGCCGTGGTGCATCGCCTGCGCGGTTCCGCTGTCGATGCTCGGCGTGGGCGTGGAGGCGCTGCCTTACGCGGCGCTGCTGTATACGATCCCGCCTTGTTACTGCTTGCTGAAAAAACGATATTTTCCAAAGGAGGCTTAGAGAATGACGGAGGAGATCAAACGGCTCAAGGACATCATCGACGGTACGGACAACATTGTGTTCTTCGGCGGCGCGGGCGTTTCCACTGAGAGCGGCATCCCGGATTTCCGCAGTGTCGACGGGCTGTACCATCAGCAGTGGGACGAGCCGCCCGAAACCATTTTGAGCCATACCTATTACATGCGCTATCCGGAGAAGTTTTTCAAGTTCTATCGCGCAAAGCTCCTCATCTCCGGTGTGCAGCCGAACGCCGCGCACAGGAAGCTTGCGGAGTGGGAGGCGCAGGGCAAGCTCCGCGCCGTTATCACACAGAACATCGACGGGCTGCATCAGGCGGCGGGCAGCAAAGAAGTGCTGGAGCTTCACGGCAGCACGCTGCGCAATTACTGCGAGAAGTGCGGGAAATTTTATGACGCCGATTATATCCGAAACGGCGAGGGCGTGCCGACGTGTGTGTGCGGCGGGCGCATCAAGCCGGACGTGGTGCTCTACGAGGAGGGACTGGACACAAAAACGATCGAGCGCGCCGTGCGTTACATCGCGGACGCGGATGTGCTGATCATCGCGGGCACGTCGCTTGCGGTCTATCCCGCGGCGGGACTGATCGACTATTATCGGGGGCACAAGCTGGTGGTCATCAACAAGACGCCGCTGCGCTCCGACCTCGGCGCGGATCTCGTTATCACGGGCGCGGTGGGCGAAACGCTCATGCAGCTTTGAGCGCGGCGGGCGTGCGCCTTTTTAAGAATTTTCGCTGTGCACGAAAAAATGCTTGACTTTTATGCCTCAGTTGTCTTATAATAGCGGAGCGGTCGTCAGACGGCAGGAAACTACGCGGGTGTGCTGGAATTGGCAGACAGGCTAGCTTGAGGTGCTAGTGTTCGTATGGACGTGCGGGTTCAAGTCCCGCCATCCGCACCAGTTTTTCTATCGGTGATGGCCGTTTATGCGCGAGTGGTGGAATTGGCAGACTCGCTAGATTCAGGTTCTAGTGTGCATTACGCACGTGCGGGTTCAAGTCCCGCCTCGCGCACCAAACGAATATGGGGCAGGGTTTATCACGGGATAAACCTTCCCCCACATTCAT
>JAWRIJ010000166.1:0-12626 GCA_040307975.1 Oscillospiraceae bacterium
TGAGCACGTCGTAGCCCGAGGGCGCTTCCTTGCTGGACTGGAGCCGATGCAGAAGATACGCGACGCGCAGCTCTTCCATGAGGCTGGAGCCGTCGTTTGAAGCGGAACCGTCCACCGCAAGGCCGACAGGAACGCCGAGGCGGAGCATATCCGGCACGCGCGCGACGCCAGAGGCGAGCTTCATGTTCGAGATGGGGCAGTGGGCGACGCCCGTGCCGGTTTCCGCGAGCAATTTGAGCTCCACGTCGTTAAAGTGGATGCCGTGCGCGAACCATACGTCGTCGCCCAGCCAGCCGAGCCGTTCCATGTAGGCGAGCGGGCGCACGCCTTCGCGTTCGAGCATGTAGCGCTCTTCGTCCTTCGTTTCGCACAGGTGCGTGTGCAGGCGTACGCCGAGGCTGCGCGCGAGCTTGGCGCTTTCGCGCAGCAGCTCGGCGGAGACGGAGAACGGCGAGCAGGGCGCAAGCGCGACGCGGTGCATGGCGTAAGGCTTTGGGTCGTGGAAGCGGTTTACGGCGTCTTCGCTGTCGCGCAGGATTTCATCCACAGTCTGCACAACGCTGTCCGGCGGGAGCCCGCCGTCCTTAACGCTGAGATCCATGCTGCCGCGCGAGGCGTGAAACCGCATCCCCAACTCGTCCGCCGCCGCGAACTGCGCGCCCAGCAGATCTCCGCTCCCGCGGGGAAAGACGTAGTGGTGATCGAAACAGGTCGTGCAACCGTGCTTCAAAAGCTCTCCCATGCCGACGAGCGACGAGAGGCGGACGGCGTCCGAATCCAGATTTTTCCAGATTTCGTACAGTGTCTTGAGCCAGTCGAACAGCTCCATATTCTGCACCTCCGGCAGATTGCGCGAGAAGACCTGATAGAGGTGGTGGTGTGTGTTGACAAGTCCGGGATAGCAGAGCATGTGCGACGCGTCGAGCACGGCGTCGGCGTTTTGAGTCAGGGCGCTTCCAATGGCGCGGGAGTCAGAACCCCCATTCGCGCTGATCGCGCGAATGACGCCGCCTTCCGCGTAGAGGTCGACGTTTTCGTACACCGTATCGGCGTCGTCGCAGGAAACGAGGGTTTGGATGTTTTTGATAAGCAGCGTAGACATGATGTTCCTCCTGAACAAAAAGAGCGGCGAAGCCGCTCTTTTTGTGGTTTATCGCTCTTCGCGGAAATAACTGAGGCCGAGGCTCGCGGGCGGCTGGTTCTCGCGCTTCTTGCGGAGTGAGACGATGATCAGCACCACCAGTGTGATGACATAAGGCAGCATCTTAAAGAGCTCCAGCGTCCGGCGGGAGAGCCCGGGAATGTAGAGGTAAGCCCAGTACACGAATCCAAAGAGGTACGAGCCCCAAATCGCGTTTACAGGCCTCCACGTCGCGAAGATGACCAGCGCGACCGCGAGCCAGCCGAGGCCCTCGATGGTGCCGTCGTTCGCCCAGGTGCCCTTGATGTAGTCCATCGTGTAGAAAAGCCCGCCGAGGCCCGCGACCGCGGAGCCGGCAATGATGGCGAGGTATTTGTAGCGCGTGACGTTGATGCCCGCGGCGTCCGCCGTACCGGGATTCTCACCGACGGCGCGAAGATTGAGACCCGTGCGGGTGCGCATCAGAAAATGCCGCATCAGGATCGCGAGCACGATGGCGAGATACGCCATGAAGCCGTGCGCAAACAGGAGCTTGCCGAGAGTGCCCATGTAGCCGAGCGGCGTGTAGGCAATATATGCGCTCGACGTAACGGGGACGCTGATCTGACCGACGCCGCCGGCGAGCGTGTTGAGGCTCGCGCCGAAGAAGTTTGCGACGCCGCCGCCGAAGATGGTCAGGGTCAATCCTGTAACATTCTGATTCGCGCGCAGCGTGATCGTCAGAAACGCATAGACGAGGCCGCCGAGCGCGGCAAACAGGATCGAGCAGAGAAAACTTAAAATAAGGCCCACAACCGGCGACGCACCGCCGCCGAGCTCATAGTAGAACGCCGCGACCATGCCGCCGATACCGCCGAGGTACATGATGCCGGGGATACCAAGGTTGAGGTTGCCCGCCTTTTCGATCAGGATCTCACCGATGGCGCCGAGCATGATGACCGTGCCGAACGCGATGGCGGAGTTGATGAGCGTAAGCAGCTGCTGAGTCATGCGTTCACCTTCTTTCCACGGAAACGCACCGTATAATTGACGAAGAACTCGCTGCCGAGCAGGAAGAAGAGGATGATGCCGGTGATCATCTCGCTGACCTCCTGCGAGAGGTTATAGGACGAAGCGATTGCCTGCGCGCCCTTTTGCAGGAAAACGAGCAGGAACGAAAAAATGATCATGACCACGCTGTTGAACTGCGCCAGCCACGCGACGATGATTGCGGTGAAGCCGCGTCCGCCCGCCGTCGCGGTGGAGATCGTGTGGCTCGCGCCGGAGACGGCGACGAAGCCCGCAAGACCGCAGATCGCGCCGGAGAAGACGATCGTGCGCACATAGGCGCGGTTGACGCGGATGCCCGCGTAACGCGCGGTGTTTTCGCTGTCGCCGATGACGGCGATCTCATAGCCGTGCTTGGAGTGGTTCATGTAGAGGTACATGATGACCGTCACGGCAAGCACGATGACCACGTTCCAGCCGAAATCCTTGTTGTAGCCCTGAGAAAAGAGGTTCGGCAGCCAGCCGGCTTTTGTCTGCGAGTTGATGACGCCGACACTGTTCGAGCCAAAGGGATTTTCCCACATGGCGACGAAATAGCTTGTGAGCTGGATGGCGATGTAGTTCATCATCAACGTGAAGAGCGTTTCGTTCGTGTTCCAGCGCGCCTTGAAAAGACCGGGGAAAAAGCCCCAAATACCGCCTGCAACAAGACTCGCGAGGATCATCACAAGCAGCAGCAGCGGGGCGGGGAGGTTCTTTAAGTAGATCATACATGCCGCCGTGGCGATGCCGCCGACAAGGATCTGCCCCTCCGCGCCGATGTTCCAAAAGCGCATCTTGAACGCGGGGGCGAGACCGACGGCGATGCACAGCAGCGTCATCGCGTCGCGCACCGTGACCCACGAGCGTTTGGCGGTGCCGACCGCGCCGTCGAGCATCGTGGCAAAGACGGCGGCGGGGTTAAGACCCGAGATGGCGACGATGACGATGCCGCTGACGACCAAACTGAGGAAAAACGCGATCACGCGGATGCCCCATGCCTTTCCGGCAGGAAGCATTTCACCGCGCTTGGACATACGGATCCACGGCTCGCGCACGAGCTGTTCCTTGTTATCCATTGACTGCGCCCTCCTTTCTGTGCTGTGTCATCAAGAGACCGACTTCCTCTTTGGTGATCTTGCGCGCGTCCACGACACCGGAAACCTGACCGCCGCAGAGCACGACCAGCCGGTCGCACAGTTCCAACAGTACGTCGAGATCCTCGCCGACATACACGACGGCGATGCCCTTCATCTTTTCCGCCGTGAGCAGATTATAAATTGTATAAGACGTGTTGATGTCAAGCCCGCGCACAGCGTAGGCGGTCATCAGAACGGCGGGATCCTGCGCGATCTCGCGCCCGACGAGCACCTTCTGTACGTTGCCGCCCGACATGCGGCGGACGGGGAAGGCGGTGCTCGGCGTGACGACCTCCAGTTCCTGCCAAATGTTGTTGGCAAGCTCTTCCGGTTGCTTGCGGTCAACGAACAAGCCTTTGCCTTTGCGCCAGGAACGGAGCATCATATTGCCCGTCATACCCATCGAGCCGACCAAACCCATGCCGAGACGATCCTCCGGCACAAACGCCATACCGACGCCGGACTTCTTGATGTCGAGCGGATCCATGCCGACCAAATTCTTGGCCTGCCCGCTCGCGGGGTCGTGGAACACGATCTCGCCCTCACGGACGGGATAAAGTCCCGCAATGGACTCAAGCAGCTCCTTCTGACCGCTGCCTGCGACGCCCGCAATGCCGAGGATCTCGCCGCTCATGGCGGTGAAGCTCACATGGTCGAGCCGCATGACGCCCAGCTCGTCGTAGACTGTGAGGTTCTTGACCTCAAGGCGCGGCTTGGGATCCTTCGGCTCAGGGCGGTCGATGTTGAGCGTGACCGCATGACCGACCATCATGTCGGTGAGCGACTGCTGGTTTGCGTCCTTCGTCGCCACGTCGCCGATGTACTCGCCCTTGCGTAGTACCGCCACGCGGTCGGAGACGTCGAGCACCTCGTGCAGCTTGTGCGTGATGATGATGAGGGATTTGCCGTCCTTTTTCATCGCGCGCATAATGTCAAAGAGCTTGTCGGTCTCCTGCGGGGTGAGCACGGCGGTCGGCTCGTCGAGAATGAGAATGTCCGCGCCGCGGTAGAGCACCTTGACGATCTCGACCGTCCGCTTTTGAGAAACCGACATGTCATAGATTTTCTGATCGGGCTTGATGTCAAAGCCGTAGCGCGCGCAGATCTCGGCGACCTTTTCACCCGCTTTCCTGAGGTCGAGCTTACCTTCGCCGTCGAGACCGAGAACGATGTTCTCCGTCGCCGTGAACACGTCGACCAGCTTGAAATGCTGATGGATCATGCCAATGCCGTTGTCAAAGGCATCCTTCGGCGAGGCGATCGTTACGGGTTTTCCGTGAACATAGATCTGCCCCTCGTCGGGGAAGTAGATGCCGGAGAGCTGATTCATCAGCGTTGTCTTTCCGCTGCCGTTTTCGCCCAGCAGCGACAGGATCTCACCCTCGCGCAGCTCCAAATTGATGTGGTCGTTTGCAACGACCTTTCCGAAGCGCTTGGTGATGTTCTCCATTTTGATGGCGCACGCAGAAGCCAAGGCGTTCATCCCTTTCTTTGGAAACATCGGTATTGCTACCAAATCAGTCTAGCACATTATAGAAGAGTTGTAAACAAAAACGACAAAAAAATTTGCTTGTTGCCTAAAAATTTGTTTGCTTTAAGCAAAAAGAAAGGGCTGCCGAAGCAGCCCTTTCTTTGATACGTCAGTTGAGTTCGGTGATGCCGTCGATACGAAGACCGAAGGACGGCGCGGAAATGTACTCGGACTCGTGATAGTAACCGTCCACGATGCCCTCGTTGGTATCGTTGGTCCAGTCGCCGTCGGAGTCGAAGGTGAACGCGCTGGTGACGGGAGCGCCGCCCACGGTGAAGGTGCTGGTGTCGAAGACATGCAGCGTACCCGCCTTGATGGCGGCCTCGGCGGCGTCGACCGCTTCCTTGGTGCCAGGGGCGACCTCAGGCCCAAGCGGAGTGATGGCGACAGCGCCGGCCTCATAACCCTTGGACCAGTCGGTCGGCAGCTTACCGCCGGCAAGCATGGTCTGGAACGCTTCAGCGTAGAAGACGCTCCAGTCGTTGGTGGAGGAGGTCAGAGCGGCGGTCGGAGCCGCGGCGAGCATGTCGATGTTGTAGCCGACGGAGTAGACGACCTTGCCGTTGTCCTTGGCGGTCTGGACTGCCTTGGGGGCGCCGGTGGAGTCGGCGTGCTGGCCGATGATGACGCAGCCCTTGGACATCAGCGCCTCGGCAGCCTTGCCCTCAGCCTGAATGTCAAACCAGGAGTTGGTGTACTGGACGTCCATGTGCGCCGTGGGGACGATGGACTTGATGCCCAGGAAGAAACCGGTGTAGCCGGAAACCACTTCCGCGTACGGATACGCGCCGACATAGCCGATGTACGGATCGGTGACCTTGCCCGCGTCCATGAGTTCCTTGAGCTTCATGCCGGCGACGATACCGGAGACGTAACGGGACTCAAAGGTCATGTTGAACGCGTTGTGGAAGTTGGGGAGGCCGGATTTAAGAGCGGTATCGCCGGTCATGGCGACGAACTCAACGTCCGGATTCTCCTCAGCGGCCTGCTGGCAATAGGTCTGATGACCGTAGGAGTTGGTGATGACAAGATTGCAGCCCTGCTCGACGCACTCAATGCACTTGTCGTAGCAGTCCTCGGTCTCGCCGATGTTGTAGAACCATACGATATCGGAGTCGGAAAGGCCGTTGGCGGCGGCCGCCTTGCGGATGCCGTCAATATGAGCGAAGGTGTAGCCCTCGTTCTCGTCGCCGACGAGGACGACGCCGACCTTCAGCGCGGGTGCCGCGGGAGTGGCGGGGGTGTTTGCGGCAGGCGCGGGAGTCGCGGGAGCCGCAGGAGTGTTCGCGGCGGGCGCGGGGGTGTTTTCAGCGGGCGCGGGTGTGCTGCCGCCGCCGCAGGCGACCAGCGCGAGCGCCATGACAAGCGCGAGGAGCAATGCAAGGTACTTCTTCATAAAATTCCTTCCTTTCTTTGATCCAATCGCTTCTTATTTTGAACCACCGGAGGAGCCGGTTGGCCCAACGACTCTATGATACCGAATTTTTGACAAAAAGACAACAGGAAAAAAAGTGCGAGTTTAACGAAACAAGCGGTTCAATTTTGTCAAATCCATCAATAGATCTTACGCTGCCACTTGGACGCATCGAGCGCCATAAGCGCGCTGACGGGGTCCTTGACCTTGGAGAGGAAGATCATTGCCGCGATGATATACGGCTTGTAGGACGCCTGCTTGTAAAGAGGAACGCGATAGCGGTCGAACACGGAGTTGTCGACCTCGCCCATCTCGCAGGAAAGTCCGGTGATGTCGGCGGGCAGGCAGTGCAGATACAGCGCCTTGCCGTTTTTGGTCATCTTCATCATTTCCTCGGTGCAAGCCCAGTCCTTATGCTCGGCGTTCTGCGCGAGAAGCTTCTTTTCCAGCGCGTCGATACCCGCCTTGTCGCCCTTTTGATAGAGCTTGGTGCGCTCTTCCATCGCGGCGAACGGCGCCCAAGACTTGGGATAGACGATATCGGCGTCCGCGAAGGCTTCCTTCATGGAGTTGGACTTTTTGAAGCTGCCGCCGGTCGCAGCGGCGTTCTTCTTGGCGATTTCTTCGATCTCAGGCATGACCTCATAGCCCTCGGGATGGGCGAGCGTGACGTCCATGCCGAAGCGGGTGAACAGACCGATCACGCCCTGCGGGACGGAGAGCGGCTTGCCGTAGGACGGGGAATACGCCCAAGTCATCGCGACCTTCTTGCCCTTGAGGTTCTCCACGCCGCCGAAGTGGTGGATGATGTGAGCCATGTCCGCCATGCACTGGGTCGGATGGTCGACGTCGCACTGGAGGTTCACGAGCGTCGGGCGCTGTTCGAGGATACCGTCGCGATACCCCTCTTCGAGGGAATCCATAAAGGTCTTCTGGTACTTGTGACCTTCGCCGATGAACATATCGTCGCGGATGCCGATGACGTCAGCCATAAAGCTGACCATGTTCGCGGTCTCGCGCACGGTCTCGCCATGGGCGATCTGGCTGACCTTCTCGTCGAGCACCTGCTCCTCAAGACCGAGGAGGTTGCAGGCGGACGCGAAAGAGAAACGGGTGCGGGTGGAATTGTCGCGGAAGATCGAGATGCCGAGGCCGGAATCAAAGATACGGGTGGACTTGTTGCGTTCGCGAAGGTCACGCAGCGCGTCGGCGACGGCGAACACGGCGGCAAGCTCTTCGTCGGTCTTGTCCCAGGTCCAGTAGAAGTCGTTTTTATACATATTATTAATGTGCAGCAGCTCCAGCTGCCGTGCGAGTTCAATGGTCTTGCTCATGGGAGTCAGCTCCTTTCAATATCTGTAAAGTATTATTACTTGATGTCGTTGCCGGTAAGCTCCTGACGGAAGCTCGTGGCGCTGCCGTCCTTATTCTCAGGCTTGTAGAGCATCGGGACGGCGGCGTAGAGTGCTGCACAGGTGACGAGATCCTGCTTCCACGTTACCTCGTTGGGCGCATGCGCCTGAGACTCGGCGCCGGGGCCGAAGCCGACGCAGGGGATGCCGTAGCGGCCCTGAATGGACACGCCGTTGGTCGAAAACGTCCACTTATCGGTCAGCGGGCGGCCTTCGCGCTTGGACTTGGCAAGATCGTCCGCCCAAATGCGCTCCGTGCCCCAAAGGCCGTGATACGCGTCGACGAGCGCCTGCACGTGCGGCGCGGTTTCCTTGTTGATCCAAGTGGGGAAGAAAGCCTCGGTCTTGTAGACCTCGCCCGTCCACGCGGGACGGTCATACCAGTACATGCTGACCTTGACGTCGTCGCCGTACTTCTTGACGCTCGGCAGGTCTTCGATCTCCTTGAGGCAGGACTTGTACGTTTCGCCCGCGGTCATGCGGCGGTCGATGGAGATCGCGCAGGAGTCCGCCACGGCGCAGCGGGACGGGGAAGTATAGAAGATTTGGGACGTGGTGCAGGTGCCGCGGCCGAGGAAACGCGCGTCCTCATAGTGCTCGGGATTATACTTCGGATCGAGCATCTTGACGAGGCCCTTGATTTCCACGCTGTCGTCGGCGGGGTTTTCGTTGAGGGCGCGGACGTCCTGCAAAATGTCCGCCATCTTGTAAATCGCGTTGTCGCCGCGCTCCGGCGCGCTGCCGTGACAGGAGACGCCCTTGACGTCGACGCGGATCTCCATGCGGCCGCGGTGACCACGGTAGATACCGCCGTCGGTCGGCTCGGTGGAGATGACAAACTCAATCTTCTTCTGCGCCTCTTCGAGGGAGGCGAAGTCACGGTTGGCGATGTACTGCCAGCACATACCGTCGCAGTCCTCTTCCTGCACGCTTCCGACGACCATGATCTTATAGCCCGCGGGGATGAGGCCAAGATCCTTCATGATCTTCACGCCGTAGGTCGCGGACGCCATGCCGCCCTCCTGATCGGAACCGCCGCGGCCGTAGATCTGGGTGTCGTTCTCCCAGCCCTTGTAGGGGTCGTCCGTCCAGTTGTTGCGGTTGCCGATGCCGACGGTGTCGATGTGACTGTCGATGGCGATGATCTTATCGCCGTCGCCCATCCAGCCGATGACGTTGCCAAGGCCGTCGATCTCGACCTTGTCGTAGCCGAGCTTCTCCATCTCCTGCTTGATACGCTTCACCACGCCCTCTTCCTCGCAGGATTCGGACGGGATCGCTATCATATCGCGCAGAAAGCGGGTCATATCGGGACCGTAAGCCTTAGCTGCTTTTTTGATTGCTTCAAAGTCCATGAGAAATTACCTCCCATTAAAAATAGCTCTTGGTACATCATAACATATGTATCCACGATGTCAAACAAAAATTTTGAAAAGCTGAAAAAATTTTTGAAAAAGGATTGCAATTCGTTTCAAGTATGGTATGATGGAGACGGTAAACTGGCACAGACGGAGGTGGGACGTATCGAGACTACACAGCTCAAGGAGCTGAAACAGATTGCAAAGGCGATTGCGGCGACGTTCGGGAGCAATTGTGAGGTCGTTGTGCATGATTTGTGCGGCAAGGGGAACGACAGTACCATTGTTGCCATTGAGAACGGACACGTTACGGGCCGTAAAGTCGGCGACGGCGCCTCGCAGGTCGTGCTTGAGCAGGAGCTTGACGCGGACGCGCAGCCGATGGATCATCTCTGCTATCTCACGAAGACGCCGGACGGAAAGATCCTCAAATCCACGACGATTTTTCTGCGCGGCAAGCAGGGGAAGGTGAGCGCAATACTCGGCATCAACTACGACATGTCGGGCCTGATGCTGGCGGAGAGCGCCCTGCACGGACTGACGGCGACGGTAGAAGCCGAGCGCGGTGAACCGCAGAAGATCGTGAACGTCAACGATCTGCTCGACGATCTGATCGAACAGTCGGTAAAGCTGGTGGGGAAGCCCGCGGCGCTGATGAACAAAGAGGACAAGATGAAAGCCATCGGCTTTTTGAACCAAAGCGGGGCGTTCCTCGTGACCAAATCCGGCGACAAGATCGCAAAATACTTTGGCATTTCGAAGTACACATTATATTCTTATATCGACAAACAGGAGGAGAAACAGAATGGGTAAGATCGACCTGAAGATCAACAAGGAAGGGCTTAAGCACAACATTCAGAAAGCGCGGGAAAACAACATCATCATCCCGACCATCGCGCAGATGCAGGATCCCAGCAAGATCCCTGAGCCGATCAAGAAGAAGCTCAAGAAGACGGGCTTGTGGGACGTCGACCCCGTGAACCTGTTCCGCATCAACTGGCACAACGAAGCAAAGGAGAGCGGCGGCCTTTATCAGAAGGTGCCCAACTACGTGGAGATCCCCAGCGAGCTCTCCGGCGTCAAGTGCCGCATCCTCGCGATGTCCGGCAAGTGGTTCCCGACGGGCTGCCACAAGGTTGGCGCGTCCTTCGGCTGCCTTGCGCCGCGCCTTGTCACCGGCCAGTTTGACGCGACGTATCACCATGCCGTGTGGCCGTCGACCGGCAATTACTGCCGCGGCGGCGCGTTCAACTCGAAGCTCCTCGCGTGTGACAGCGTGGCGATCCTGCCGCAGGATATGTCCAAGGAGCGCTTCGACTGGCTCAAGAAGATCGCCGGCCAAATCATCGCGACCCCGGGCTGTGAGTCCAACGTCAAGGAGATCTTCGATAAGACCTGGGAGCTGAAGGCCGACCCCAGCATGATGATCTTCAACCAGTTCGCCGAGATGGGCAATCCGCTGTGGCACTACAACGTCACGGGCTACGCCCTCGCGGAGCTGTACGAGGCGGTAAAGAAGCCGGGCCAGCGTCTCGCGGGCGCGTGCTTTACCTCCGGCTCCGCCGGCACGATGTCAGCGGGCGACCTGCTGAAAGACCGCTATCCCACCGCGAAGCTCGGCGTCGGCGAGGCGCTCCAGTGCCCGACCATCCTGAATAACGGCTTCGGCGGCCACCGCATCGAGGGTATCGGCGACAAGCACATCCCATGGGTTCACAACGTCAAGAACACCGATATGGTCATTGATATTGATGACGAGGACAGCCAGCGCCTGCTGCGCCTGTTCAACACGCCGGAGGGGCAGAAGTACCTCAAGACCGACCTCAAGCTTTCCGACGAACTGATCGAGAAGCTTACGTGGATGGGCATTTCCGGCATCGCGAACGTGCTTTGCTGCATTAAGATGGCGAAGTACTACGAGCTGACCGAGAACGACGTTCTCGTGACGGTGCTGACCGACTCCGCGGGTATGTACCAGTCCCGCATTAAGGAGCTCAATAAGATGTACGGTAAGTACAGCGCCATTGAGGCGGGTAAGGATCACGCGCTGCATATGCTCGGCCTCAAGACCGACAATCTGATGGAGCTGACCTATGCCGACCGCAAGCGCGTGCACAACCTCAAGTATTACACTTGGGTCGAGCAGCAGGGCATGAGCGTCGAGGATCTCAACGCACAGTGGTACGACACCAAGCACACTTGGGACGCCGTTCATGCGCAGGCAAAGGAGCTCGACAAACTTATCAACGCCTTCAACGACGAGGTTGGCCTGCTCAAGAAGCTCAAGTAAGAAAAAAACGCCTCAAAGGCGGGGCATTTGCCCCGCCTTTGCTATAAGGAGAATACGATGAAAAACGTCATCCACGCGAAATGCGTCAAGTGCGGCAAGACCTATGAGGCAACGCCGAACCTTACCAATTGTGCCTGCGGCGGTATCCTCGATATTGTCTACGATTACGATTACATCAAGAAGAACCTTACAAAGGAGAAGCTCCAAACGCGTCCGAATACCATGTGGCGTTACCGCGAGCTGCTGCCGGTCGAGGAATCGACGCCGGACACGCCGCTGCGCGTGGGCTGGAGCCCGCTGTACGAAGCCGACCGCCTCGGCGAGGAGCTGGGCGTCAAAAAGCTCTGGATCAAGGACGACGGGCAGAACCCGACCGCGTCCTTAAAGGATCGCGCGTCCGCCATGGCGGTCGCCAAGGCGAAGGAGGCGGGGGCGAAGATCATTGCCTGCTCCTCGACCGGCAACGCCGCGTCGTCGCTCGCGGGCAACGCCGCCGCCGCGGGGCTGCGTACGTTCATCTTCGTACCTGAGCGCGCGCCCAAGGGAAAGGTCGCGCAGTTGATGACCTTCGGCGCGAACGTGATCTCCGTGCAGGGCAACTATGAGGAGACGTTCGAGCTGTCGAAAAAAGCCATCGACAAATGGGGCTGGTACAATCGCAACGCGGCGATCAACCCCTATCTCTCCGAGGGCAAAAAGACCGTCTCGCTCGAGATCGCGGAGCAGCTTAATTGGCAGATGCCGGACTATTTGGCAATCTCCGTCGGCGACGGCTGCACCATCGCGGGCGTGTGGAAGGGCTTAAAAGACCTCTACGCCATCGGTTTTATCGACAAGCTGCCGCGGCTCGTCTCCGCGCAGGCGGAGGGCTGCCACCCGATCAACCGCGCGATCGCCGAAAATAAGCCGTGGGAGCCGATGGAGGAGAACACGCTCGCGGACTCCATCGCCGTCGGCGTGCCGCGCAACGCGGACAAGGCGCTCATGGCGATCCGCGAGAGCAACGGTATCGTCGTGAACGTCACGGACGAGGAGATCATGGCGGCGCAAAAGCTGCTCGGCACGACCTGCGGCGTGTTCGGCGAGCCGGCGGGCGTCACCGGCACGGCGGGGCTCAAAAAGCTCTGCGAGCAGGGGATCATCGGCAAGAACGACACGGTGGTGTCGGTTGTCACCGGCAACGGCCTTAAGGATGTGGCGAACGCGATCAAGTTCTGTGGCGAGCCGATGAAGCTCTCAAACGATTTGGACGCGTTGGTCGCGGAAATCGGAAAGCGCGGACTCAAAACGGAGTGAGTAAAAAAGAGGCGTTTTT
>JAWRIJ010000167.1:0-46213 GCA_040307975.1 Oscillospiraceae bacterium
GAAGAAAATGACGACACAATGGTTTACCATTGCCTCGCCGGACGACGCCGCGCAGATCGAAACGGCGGCGGCGATCCTGCGCGGCGGCGGGCTGCTCGCCATCCCGACCGAGACCGTGTACGGACTCGGTGCGGACGGACTGAACGAGGACGCGGTGAAGCGCATCTTTGAAGCGAAGGGGCGTCCGCAGGATAACCCGCTCATTTTACATATCCCGTCGGCGGACTGGCTCGTACATTACTGCGAGGACGTGCCGGAGACGGCGTACCGGCTGGCAAGGGCGTTTTGGCCAGGACCGCTGACGATGATTTTGAAAAAGAAAGCCTGCGTGCCGCTTCGCACGACCGGCGGGCTCGATACCGTCGGAATGCGCTGCCCCGATCATGCGGTCACGCGAGCGATCATCGAAGCGGCTGGCGTTCCCGTCGCCGCGCCGAGCGCGAACACATCGGGCCGGCCGAGCTGCACGACGGCAAACCACGTCCGCGAGGACATGGACGGTAAGATCGATGGCATTGTGGACGGAGGAAACTGTACGGTCGGCGTGGAGTCTACGATCATCGACCTCACCTGCACGCCGCCACGCCTGCTGCGCCCCGGCGGGCTGCCGCTGGAAAAGCTGCGCGCCGTGCTCGGCGACGTGGCGCTCGACAAGGCGGTGACACAAATGCTTTCCGCGGGCGAAAAACCGCGCGCGCCGGGTATGAAGTACCGCCACTACGCGCCGAAAGCGCCTGTCACGGTCGTTTCCGGCACGGGCGCGCAGAGCGGCCGCTGGCTGTGCGCGCATGCGCCGGAGGGCGCCGGACTGATCGTATTTGACGAGTACGCGCCGCTGTTTTCTACACAGACGGTGCGCGCCATCGGACGGGCGAGCGATAAGGGCGAGCAGGCGCGCCGCGTGTTTGACGCGCTGCGCTCATTTGACGAAACAAACGTATCCGTTATCTATGCGCAATGCCCCGACAGCACGGGACTGGGGCTCGCGGTCGGGAACCGGCTCAAGAAGGCGTCGGGCTTCCACGAGGTGGACGCGCGCGACGGTTGCCTCGTGATCGGCATCACCGGCGGGACGGGCGCGGGCAAAACGACGCTGCTGAGCGCAATGGAGCGACGGGGCGCGTACATCATTGATTGCGATGCATTCTATTATGAGCAGCTCAAACGCGACGCGGCGCTTCGCTCCGACCTTGCCTCCGCGTTCCCGAACGTTTGGGACGCTGCGGGCGAATTGGACCGGAAAAAGCTCGGTGCGCTTGTGTTCGGCGACAAAGAGCGACTTGCGGCGCTCGACCGCATTATCTACGCACATCTGCCGCGCGCCATTGCTCGCGCCGCCGCGCAAAGCGGGGCGAAGCTTGTCGGCATCGACGCCGTGAAGCTTGTGGAATCGGGCGTGGGCGCTTTGTGCGACACGACGGTAGCGGTGCTTGCGCCGGAGGAAGCGCGTCTCAGACGTATCATGTCGCGCGATGGCATTACCCGCGAGGGGGCGCTCGCGCGTATCCGCGCGCAGAAGAGCGACGCGGCGTTTTGCGCGGAGTGCGATCGCGTCTTTGCCAACGACGCGGCGGATGCCGAAACGGCGGCACGCGCTGCGGAGGAATACATCGTTCAACTGTGCAAACAAATCAAGGAGGAATAAAACATGGCGGAAAAGAAAAAGGACGCGCTGGCGGAGAAGCTGCTCTACCGGCCCAAGAACGGCTTCGATCGGCTCAGCGCCGCCGAGTGGAAGGCGGTGGACGCCTACTGCGAGGATTATAAGAAATTCCTGGATCGCGGCAAGACCGAGCGCCTCTGCGTCGAGTATTGCGTTGAGCTTGCCAAAAAGCAGGGCTTCAAGCCCTACAAGCAGGGTATGAAGCTTAAGGCGGGCGATAAGGTCTACTACGACAACAGAGGTAAAGGAATTATGCTTGCGGTCATTGGCGACGAGCCGCTTTCCAAGGGCGCAAACATCGGCGCGGCGCACACGGACTCTCCGCGTCTCGACCTCAAGCCGCGCACGCTCTATGAGGACGCTGAGATGGCGTACCTCAAGACCCACCACTACGGCGGCATCCGCAAGTACCAGTGGGTCACCATCCCGCTGGCACTGCACGGCGTGGTGACGCTCGGAAACGGAAAGACGATTGCCGTTCACCTCGGCGAGGAGGAGGGCGAGCCACAGTTCATCATCAACGACCTGTTGCCGCACCTCGGGCGCGAGCAGGGCAAGAAGCCGCTGAGCGAGGCGATCCCCAGCGAGAGCCTGAACATCCTCGTCGGCTCGAAGCCCTACGGCGATGAGGACGGCAAGGATCGTTTCAAGCTCGGCGTTTTGAAGCTTCTGAACGAAAAGTACGGCATCGTGGAGGAGGACTTCATCTCTGCGGAGCTGGAGGCGGTGCCGGCAGGGACGGCGCGCGACACGGGGCTTGACCGCAGCTTTATCTCCGCCTACGGACATGACGACCGCGTCTGTGCCTATGCCGAGCTTGCGGGCATCTTTGACGCGAAGAAGCCGAAAAAGACGGCGGTGTGCATCTTTGCCGACAAAGAGGAGATCGGTTCCGAGGGCGTCAGCGGCATGCAGTCACAGGCGTTTGAGTGGTTTATGGGCGAGCTGTGCAAGGCGCAGGGCGTCGATCTCTACGACTGTTTTGCCCATTCGTTTTGCGTCAGCGCGGACGTGACGGCGGCGTACGACCCGAACTTTGCCGACGTGTATGACAAGAAGAACGCCGCGTTTGTCAATTACGGCGTGGGACTTTGCAAGTACACGGGGAGCGGCGGCAAGAGCGGCGCGAGCGACGCGAGCGCCGAGGTCGTCGGCAAGCTCAGAAAGCTCCTCGCGGACAACAAGGTGTTCTGGCAGATGGCGGAGCTTGGCAAGACCGACGCCGGCGGCGGCGGAACGGTCGCGAAGTTCATGGCAAAGCGCAACATTGACACCATCGACGCGGGTGTGCCCGTACTGAGCATGCACGCGCCACGCGAGACCGTCGCGAAGATCGACTGTTACATGACCTACAAGATGATGAAAGCCGTTTTCGAGCAGGCATAAGGGCATAAAAGCATTCTCATCGGCAAAACCTATCCCAAATACAATGGGGGAGGTTTTGCCGATGATTTTTGGCGAAAAGGTCACAGAAGAAAAAGAAAACGAGGAAAAGACAAAAGATACGGGAGCGCAGAGGGAACAGAAGCAGCATGCGCCGACACAGCCGTTGGTCGACCTCGGCTCGACGACGATCAAAACACGGCGGGGGACGATTCACTGCCTGACGATCGTGGGACAGATCGAGGGGCACATGGAGCTGCCACAGGGCGCGAAGGCGACAAAGTACGAGCATGTTTTGCCCTTGCTTGCCGCGCTGGAGGCGGACGAGGAGATCGGGGGCGTCTTGTTTCTGCTCAACACCATGGGCGGCGACGTGGAAGCGGGGCTTGCCATCGCGGAGCTGGTTTCCGGCATGAAAAAGCCGACGGCGTCGCTTGTGCTTGGCGGGGGACATTCCATCGGCATCCCGCTCGCCGTGGCGCCGAAACAGACGTTCATCGCTTCCAGCGCGTCGATGACGGTGCATCCCATCCGCATGAGCGGCACGATGATCGCCGCGCCGCAGACGTATCACTATTTCAGCCGCTTACAGGAGCGGATCGTTCGCTTTGTTACCAAAAATTCGAATATTTCGGAGGAAAAATTCGTGGAGCTGATGATGAGCGCAAAGGACATGGCGGCGGACGTCGGCAGCGTGATCTACGGCGAGGAGGCGGTGGAGTGCGGACTCATTGACCGGATCGGCAGCCTGTCCGACGCATTGGAGGCACTTTACACAAGGATGCGGTAAAAAGCAGCCCCAAATTTTGGGGCTGCTTTTTGCTTTGCGACTTGCAAACGGCTGCCTTTTCTGTTACTATACTTTAGTTAAAATATGTGTAATAGCGCCTAAAGACGCAAAAGGAGCAATATAGTGTACTTAAAAGCGCTCGAAATACAAGGTTTTAAGAGCTTTCCCGACAAAACGATCCTCAACTTTGGCTCGGACGTTACGGCAATCGTCGGGCCAAACGGCAGCGGTAAGTCCAATGTTTCGGACGCCATCCGCTGGGTCATGGGCGAGCAGTCGACGAAGTCGCTGCGCGGCAGCAAGATGGAGGACGTCATCTTCGGCGGCACGGAAAAGCGCAACCAGATGGGGTTTGCACAGGTAACGCTCGTGCTTGACAACACCGAGCATATCTTCCCGCAGATGGAGGAGAGCGAGGTTGCCGTCACGCGCCGGTATTATCGCTCGGGCGAATCGGAATACTACATCAACAAACAGAGCGTGCGCCTTCAGGACATCAACGAGCTGTTCATGGATACCGGCATGGGGCGCGAGGGCTATTCGATCATCGGGCAGGGCCGCATCGACGAGATCCTTTCCGCCAAAAGTGCCGACCGCCGCGAGATCTTTGAGGAGGCGGCGGGCATCTCAAAGTACCGCCACCGCAAGGAGAAGGCGGAGCGCGATTTGGAGCGCACGGAGGAAAACCTTACGCGCGCCAACGACAAGATCGTGGAGCTGGAGCCGCAGGTCGAGCACCTGCGCGAGCAGGCGGAAAAGGCAAAGAAGTACCTCGCGCTGCGCGATGAGCTGAGGCTGCTGGAAATCTCCCTTTGGCTCGACCAGCTCGACGCTATCCGCACCGCCGGCATCAAGATCGAGACCGACTATGCCCAAGCAAAAGCGGAGTTGGAGCGGGTCGAGGCTGAGCGAGACGAGTTGTATGCCCTCAACGAGGGGTTCGGCGAGCGCATCCGCGCGAATGACATCGCGCAGGAGCGTGTGCGCGCGGCGGAAGCGGGTCTGAACGCGCAGATCGGCGAGCAGGAATCCGCGATTGCGGTGCTGAGCACCGAAATCGCGCACAACGACGAGAGCATCCGACGCGCCGAGGAGGAGCTGCGCGATCAAAACGGGCGCGCGACCTCGCTTGCGGAACAGATTGAGGAGAAAAAAGCGCGCATTGCGGAGCTGGATGCGGAGGCGAAGAAGCTGAGCGCCTCCATTGACGCGCTGACCGCGAAAGCAGAGGAGCTTGCGCGCGGCATGGGCGCGGCGAACGACGAGGTCGAGAGCCTGCGCGGACGCGAGGCGCTCGCGCGCGCCGCGGCGGCGGACAGCCGCGCAGACATTTCGGCGGCGCGTTCCAGCGTGCGGGGCGGTGAGGAGCGCAAGGCGCAGATCGCCGTCGAGCGTGGGGAAGTCGAGCGGCAGCTTGCCGAAACGAAAAAGGCCGCCTCGGAGAATCGCCGCGCGCTGGAAGAAGCGCAGGAGGACGCCGACGCCATCCAAAACATCATCAAAGGGCATACGATGAAGATGGAGGGTCGCGTCAAGCGTGAGCAGGAGGCGTCCGAGCGGCGTGTGAACCTCACGATGGAGCTGAGCAATCTCGACTCGCGCATCAAGATGCTCTCTGACATGGAGAAGGAGTACGAGGGCTTCGGCAAAGCGGTGCGCGTCGTGATGCAGGCAGCGGAGAATAAGCGGCTGCGCGGCGTCCACGGGCCTGTTGCAAATCTGATGACGACGGATAAGAAATACGCCGTTGCCATCGAGATCGCGCTCGGTGCGAAGCTGCAGGACATCGTTGTGGACAGAGAGGAGGACGCCAAGGCGGCAATCAACCTCTTAAAACAGCGCGACAGCGGGCGCGCGACGTTCCAGCCGCTCACCGCCATCCGCGGCGCGGAGCTGAAAGAAAACGGGCTTGAGAGCGAATACGGTTTCGTCGGCGTCGCCTCGCAGCTCGTCAAGTATGACGAAGCATATCGCGCGGTGTTCGCGAGCTTGCTCGGCAACACGGTCGTGGCCGACGACCTCGACTGCGGTATCGCTATGGCGCGCAAGTATCAGAACCGATTTCGCATCGTGACGCTCGACGGACAGGTCATCAACCGCGGCGGCTCGATGACGGGCGGTTCGGTGAGCCGCAGCGTCGGTATTTTGAGCCGCGCCAACGAGCTGAAGGAGCTCAGCGCAAAGCGGGGCTCGCTGGTGGAAAAACTGAACGCGGCCGCGAAAGAGGCGGATGAGGCGAAGCGCGACCTCACAAAGGCGCAGTATGAGTTGGAAACCGCGCAGGGGCAGGAGCACGAGGCGGAGCAGAAGGTGCTCAAGCTCTCGGGCGACAAGAGCCATTACGACGTGATGCTCGGCGCGGCGCGCGACCGTTTGGAGGATCTCGAAGCGGAGGAAGAGTCCATTGACCGCCGTATCGCAGAGCAAAACAAGGCGATCGCGGAGAAGGAAAAGCTTGCGCAAAAGCAGGAAGCCGAAGCCGAAAGCCTGAAAGCCGAGGCGGAGTCCAAGCTGTCCGGTCAAAGTGCGCTGATGCGCGATTCTAGTATGCTTGGCGACGAGCTTACCGAAAAGAAAAGCACGCTTGCGGGCTTCCGCGCGGAGCGGGAGACCAGCGAGCGGGCGCTGCATGATTTGGAGCGCATGCACGAGGAGATGCACGGCGACGAAGCGGGTAAGCGCCGCCTGATCGACGAGTACCACGCATCGAATGAAAAAGCAGCGGGGCAGATCAAGGCCCATGAGGCGCAGATCGGGACGCTGCGCACCGAACAGCAGAGGCATAAGGACGAGCTTGCAAAGCTGAACGACGCAAAAATGGCCATCGAGGCGGAGCGCAGCCAAAGCGACCGAAAAATGCGCGATCTCAACGACCACGTCCAAAACGCGAACAACGCGGTCGCCTCGCTTGAGCAGCGACGCGCCACCTGCGCTGTGGAGAAAAAGCAGATCGTCGACAAGCTTTGGGAGAATTACGAACTCAGTTGCAGCGCCGCAGAGGAGCAGCGCATTGAGCTTGACAGCATGACCAAGGCGAACCGCCGTATCAGCGAGCTCAAGCGCGAGATCGGCGGACTCGGTACGGTCAACGCGAGCGCGATCGAGGACTTTGAACAGCTCAACGGGCGCTATACCTACCTCACGACCCAGCGCGATGACATTGAGCGTGCGAAGGAAGAGCTCTTTGGCGTTATCGAGAACATTACAAACGAGATGACCGGTATCTTCCGCGAGCAGTTCGGGCTGATCCGCGAGAGCTTTGAAGAGACGTTTTTGGAGCTTTTCGGCGGCGGACACGCGACGCTGGAGCTGGAAGATGAGAACGACGTGCTCAACTGCGGCATCGAGATCAAGGTGCAGCCGCCGGGCAAGGCGCTCAAGACGCTGACGCTGCTCTCGGGCGGCGAGAAGGCGTTCGTTGCCATCGCACTCTATTTTGCAATTTTGAAAGTTCACCCGACGCCGTTTTGCGTCATGGACGAGATCGAGGCGGCGCTGGACGAACCGAACGTCATCCGCGTGGCAAACTATATGCGCCGCATTACGGGCAGGACGCAATTCATCGTCATCACGCACCGCCGCGGGACGATGGAGGCCGCCGACGTGCTCTACGGTGTGACAATGCAGGAGCGCGGCGTGAGCAAGGTGCTGACCATCAATATGAACGATATGGCAAAAGAACTCGGTATCAAAGAATAGCGTGCTTCACACGATCCTTTGATACCAAAAGACGCCATTTCGCTCGCCGCTTGTGCGGAAGCCGCGAAATATGGCGAAAAATTCTCAAAGAGAATTTTTAAGGAGCGCTTATGAATATTTTTTCAAGAATCAAGAAAGCGTGGTACGACTCGATCATTTGGGAGACCATTGACGACGAGTTCTACGATATGCTGGAGGAAAACCTCATCATGGCGGACCTCGGCGCGACTGCCGCGGCAGACGCGGTCAAAAAGCTGCGCGAAGTCGTCTATGACAAGGCGATCCAAAACGGCGAGGGCGTCAAGCAGGCGCTGCGCGACATCCTGGAGGAGAAGCTGAATGTCGGCGATACGGCGCTTGACCTCTCCACCAAGCCGTCGGTCGTGCTCGTCATCGGCGTCAACGGCGTGGGGAAGACCACGTCGATCGGAAAGCTGGCGAACCGGCTCAAAAAACAAAAGAAGCGTGTTTTGCTCGCGGCGGCAGATACGTTCCGCGCGGCGGCCGCCGACCAGCTTGAGATCTGGGCGGAGCGCGCGGGCGTTGAAATCGTGCGCTCAAAGGAGGGCGCGGACCCCGGCGCGGTGCTCTTTGATTCGCTTGCGGCGGCGAAGGCACGCGGCGTGGACGTAGTGCTCTGCGATACGGCGGGACGATTGCACAATAAGGCCAACCTGATGGCGGAGCTCGCAAAGCTCCGCAAGATCATCGACCGCGAGACGCCGGACGCTGCAAAGGAGGTCCTGCTCGTGCTCGACGCGACGACGGGTCAAAACGGCTTGCAGCAGGCAAAGGTCTTTCAGGAAATCACCGGGCTTACGGGCATCATCCTCACAAAGCTCGACGGTACGGCAAAGGGCGGCATCTGCGTTGCCATCGCGCAGGAGCTGGGCGTTCCGGTGAAGTTTGTCGGCCTCGGCGAGGGCGTCGACGATTTGCAGCCCTTTGACGCGAAAGAGTACCTGAAAAACTTTATCTGAGGAGGCGCGCCATGGAGTGCCCCTATTGTCATAAGGAGATGCGGGCGGGTATGATCCCCGCGGGCCGCGCGCCGGTTTTTTGGCAGCCGGCGGACTACGATCCGTGGTCAAGCGCGGCGATGGAACACGGCGTGCGCTTGTCGCCGCCGGCGCTTTTGAACGAGCGGGCGGGGGCGTGGTACTGCGCGGACTGCCGCACGGTCATCGTACCGGTCGAAGACTTTGAAGAACCGTTGGACAAGTTTTTCCGCAAGGTTGATGACTTTACAGATAAAATACGAAAAAAGCGCGGGGAAACCATTGCGGCGCGTGAGGAAAAACGACAGGAGAAGCATGCGCGGGAGCGCAGAGAAAAAGACCCGTGGGAGGCCGAATGAGATGAAATTCGTACTGGCGACTCAGAATCCCAAGAAAAAAGAGGAAATGGCGGCGATCCTCGGGGATCTCGGCGTGGAGATCGTCACGGAGGAGGAGCTCGGCGTCAAAGTGGAGGTCGAGGAGACAGGAAACAGCTTCGGCGAGAACGCCGCGCTCAAGGCGAAGGCGGTCATGGAGGCGACGGGACTTCCTGCGATCGGCGACGATTCCGGCCTGTGCATCAACGCGCTCAAGGGCGCGCCGGGCATCTATTCCGCGCGCTACGGCGGCGAGGACATGACTGACGCGGACCGGTGCCGCCTCATCCTGGACGGCTTGCGCGGCGAGACCGACCGTGCGGCACATTTTGAGACGTTCATTGTCTGCGCGTTTCCAAACGGCGACTGGTTTGCCGCCAAGGGCGAGTGCCACGGCGCGATCGCGTTCGCGATGATGGGCGAAAACGGCTTCGGCTACGACCCCATCTTCTTCCGCACAGAGGAGCAGAAGACCTTTGCGCAGATGACGCCGGAGGAGAAAGCGGCGATCTCGCATCGCGGCAATGCGCTGCGCTCTTTCAAGGAGAAACTGGAGAAGTATTTGCGGGAGCATCCGGAGGCGTGAGATGGAACTGACGGGAAAACAGCGCGCACAGCTACGCGCCATGGCGAACGGTCTTGAGCCGGTGATCCATATCGGCAAGGACGGTATCGGCGAAAATTTGGTCAAGCAGGCGAACGATGCGCTTGAAGCGCGCGAGCTGATCAAGTGCCGCGTGCTGGAGAACTGTGAGCTGAGCGCGCGCGAGGCGTGCGACGAGCTCTCAAAGCTTACGCGCAGCGAGCAGGTGCAGGTTATCGGCACGAAATTCGTGCTCTACCGCGAAACGCACCGCAAGGACAAGAAGGACAAAATTGTGCTCGTGAGAGCCAAAAAGAACGGAACAAAGATATGAAGCTTGGAATTTACGGCGGCAGCTTTGACCCACCGCATATGGGACATCTGCACGCCGCAGTCGCCGCGGCGCGGTACCTTGCGCTTGACAAGCTGTTGCTCATGCCCGCGGGGGATCCGCCGCACAAGGAGCTTTCCGGCGGCGCGCTGGACGCGGAGCATCGTGCCGCAATGACCGGGTTCATGGCGGAGCAGACGGCGCTGGAGGCAGGGCTCTCCGTCGAGGTTTCGCGCATGGAGATCGAGCGCGCGGGGAAAAGCTATACCGCCGACACATTGCGCGCGCTGCGCAGCGAGTACCCGGGCGCGGAGCTTTGGCTGCTGATGGGGACGGATATGTTCCTCACGTTTCAGAACTGGCACCAGCCGGACGAGATATTGAAATGCGCGGGACTGTGTGCTTTCGGACGCAGCGAGAAGGATACGGAAGAGCTCTTTGCCGTGCAGCGGGAATATCTTGCAAAGCGATTTCCGGGTGCGCGGATCGTGACGATGGTTTTGCCAAACCTCGTGGAGGTCAGCTCCACCGAGCTGCGTGCGACGCTGCCGAAGGGCATGGGAGGGAGCTTTCTCGCGCCGCAGGTCTACGGCTATATTCTGCGCGAGCATCTGTACGGAACAAGCCTTGATTTGACGCGGCTTACCTTAGAACAGCTGCGGCCCGTGGCACTTTCATACCTGAAGGCGAAGCGCGTGCGCCATGTGCTCGGCGTGGAGGAGGAGGCGAGGCGCCTCGCGGAGAAATACGGCGCGGACATTCAAAAAGCACGCTTTGCGGCGCTGCTGCACGACTGCACCAAGCGGCTTGAGCCGGAGGAGCACTACGCGCTGTGCGAGAAGTATGATATTGCGCTTGATTCGGTGGAGCGCAGCGCGCCCAAGCTGCTGCACGCCAAGACGGGCGCGGCGATCGCACGCGCCGTGTTCGGCGCGGACGATGAGGTCTATTGCGCCATTTTGTACCATACGACGGGACGGGCGGATATGACGATGCTGGAAAAGGTCATTTACCTTGCCGATTATATTGAGCCGAACCGTAACTTTGACGGCGTGGATACGCTGCGTGCCGCAGTGTATGAAGATATTGACAAGGGGCTTGAGCTGGGCCTGCGCATGAGCATCGAGGAGATCGAAGAGCGCGGCGGCCCCGTCCATCATCATACGCGCGAGGCGCACGAGTTTATCAAGGAACAGATCCGAGGAGGCTAAAATGGCATACAGCGACTTCCGTGACAAAATGAAGCTGAAGAAAGAGGAAGCCGAACTGAAATATTTGGAGAACAGCGACGAGGCGTGGGGACAAATCAGAAAGTTCTTTACCGATCCGTCTCACTGGATCGCATTTGCCATCGCGCTGCTTTTGATCGTAGCAGGCTTTTTCACGGTCAAGTTCCTCGGCGCCATCCGCGCGCCGGCGCTCCACCAGGAGGGAGGCCCGGTCATGCTCGGCGAGACGCCGGAGCTGATCGAAGGGCCGGACGGCGTCGTGGAGGAGCTGATCGACGACAGCAATACGGTGCAGCCGCTGCTTACCGGTGCGCGGAAAGAGGATTTTTATACCTTCCTGCTGATCGCGACTGACGCGAGCAGCAGCAATACCGACACGCTGATGGTCGTGAGTTACGATGTGAAGAACCAAAAACTCAGTCTCATGAGCATTCCGCGCGATACGATGGTCAACGTCAGCTGGGATATCAAAAAGATCAACTCCGTTTATGGCATGAGCGGGCTGAACGGGCTCAAGAAACACATCGGAAAGCTGATTGGGTTCATTCCGGACTATTATGTGAAGGTCGATTTGGACGCGTTTATTTCCGCGGTCGACCTGATCGGCGGCGTGGACTTCGACGTACCCTACGCGATGAACTATGACGATCCCGCGCAGAACCTGCACATCCATTTCCAGCCCGGCATGCAGCACTTGACCGGACAGCAGGCGATGGAAGTTGTGCGATGGCGCAAGAATAACCGCACGGAATCCGGGCGCATCGCGGGTTATGACGACACTGGCCGCATCCAGACGCAGCAGGCGTTTTTGAAAGCGGCGCTCAAGCAGGCGCTTTCCATCCGGAACTGGACAAAGATCACGGGCTACGTCGAGATATTCAACCGCGATGTGGACAGCGACCTTGAACTCGGCAACATGCTTTGGTTCGCGCGCAAGGCGATGGACTTGAGCGAGGAGGGCTTCACCACCTGCACCATTCCGGGCGACTATTACGGTTCAGCATGGAGCCGCTCGACACAGAGCATGCAGTCCTATGTGACGCTTTACCCGCAGCAGGTGATCCGGCTTGTGAACGAGAGCTTCAACCCTTATTTGGCGCAGGTTTCGATGGCGAATTTGGATATCATGTCCATCCTGCCGGACGGAAGCGTGATTTCCTCCACAGGCTATGTGGCGGACAGCGTCGCGGCAATGCCGCCGGTTCTGCCGAACAGCGAGCCGGAGGCGACGGAACCCGATGGGACAGGGCTTACGGATCCGGGCGCGGCAGACGGTACGCCGCAGAACGGCGTGACCGAGCCGGACACGAGACCGGAAACGGGAACTGGAGCGGAAAACGACGCCGGCACGGGTATGGAGCCGGCATTGGAACCCGCGCAGCCCGCGGAGCAGCCGGCCGCGCCTGAACCGCAGCCGGAGCCGGAGCCCCAGCCTCAGCCGCAGTCTCAGCCGGAGGATACGGAAACAACACCGCCCGCGGATGGCGGAATCGAATAAAGAAAGGATACGACCTATGCTGAAATCAAAAGATATGGCAATCATTGCGGCAAAGGCGCTCGACGCGAAGAAGGGCAAGGATATCCGCGTGCTGGAAATCGACAAGATCACGACGCTTGCGGACTATTTTGTGATCTGCACGGGCGGGTCGACCACTCAAATCAACGCGCTGTGCGATGAAGTGGAGAAGCAGCTTGCCGAGGCGGGGGAGCAGCCGCTCCACCGCGAAGGGCACCGCGGCGGCATTTGGGTGCTGTTGGATTACGGATGCATCGCGGTACATGTGTTTAACGCCGAAGCACGTGAGTTCTACTCACTGGAACACCTTTGGGCGGACGGCAAAGAGGTTGACCTCAGCGGCGTACTGACGGAGAACTGAGGCCCATCAAAGAGATAAAGGAGAGCAATCGACGGATGAAGTACGATTTTGCAGCCATTGAGAAGAAATGGCAGGAAAACTGGGAAAAAACGAAACCCTATGCCGCCGTGACCGGCGAGAGCGACAAGAAGAAGTTTTACGGTCTGATCGAGTTCCCGTATCCTTCCGCGGCTGGCCTGCACGTCGGGCATCCGCGCCCCTTTACGGCGATGGATGTCGTAACGCGCAAAAAGCGCATGGAGGGCTACAACGTCCTGTTTCCGATCGGCTTTGACGCATTTGGCCTGCCGACGGAGAACTTTGCCATCAAAAACCATATCCATCCCGCAATCGTTACGAAGCAGAACATCGAGAATTTCACGCGCCAGCTCAAGATGCTCGGCTACGGCTTCGACTGGGATCGCGTGGTGGACACCACGGACCCGAAATATTATAAGTGGACGCAGTGGATTTTCCTCCAGCTCTTCAAGAAGGGGCTCGCCTACAAGGCGACCATGCCCGTGAACTGGTGTACCAGCTGCAAGTGCGTGCTCGCCAACGAGGAGGTCGTCGAGGGCGTGTGCGAGCGCTGCGGCAGCGAGGTCATCCGCAAGGAAAAGAGCCAGTGGATGCTCGCCATCACTAAGTACGCCGACCGGCTTGTGGACGATTTGGACGATTTGGACTTCATCGAACGCGTCAAGGTGCAGCAGCGCAACTGGATCGGCCGCTCGACGGGTACCGAGGTCACCTTCAAGACCAACACGCCCGACGATATCACTGTCTACACGACGCGCGTGGATACGCTCTTCGGCGTGACCTACACGGTCATCTCGCCGGAGCATCCGCTGCTCAAAAAGTGGCGGCCGCTTATCAAAAACTGGGATGAGGTCGCCAAATATCAGGAGGCGGCGGCGCGCAAGAGCGATTTTGAGCGCGGCGAGCTCAACAAGGAAAAGACCGGCGTGAAGCTCGAGGGCATTGAGGTCATCAACCCCGCAACGGGCAAGGCGGTGCCGATGTTTGTTTCCGATTACGTGCTCATGGGTTACGGCACGGGCATCGTCATGGGCGTGCCGGGCCATGACCAGCGCGACTGGGATTTTGCCACCGCGTTCGGCCTTCCCATCGTGGAGGTCGTTCAGGGCGGCGATATCACAAAAGAAGCGTTTACGCTCAAGGATGATACGGGGATCATGGTCAATTCCGGCTTCCTCAACGGCATGACCGTCAAGGATGCCATTCCCGCCATGAAGAAATACGCAGTCGAACAGGGCTGGGGCAGGGAGAAGGTCAACTTCAAGCTGCGCGACTGGGTGTTCTCCCGCCAGCGCTACTGGGGTGAGCCGATTCCCCTCGTCAACTGTCCGGACTGCGGTTGGGTGCCCGTTCCTGAGGAGCAGCTTCCGCTGGTGCTGCCGCAGGTGGACAGCTATGAACCCACCGACGATGGCGAAAGCCCTATCTCCAAGATGACCGACTGGGTCAACACCACCTGTCCCAAGTGCGGCAAACCCGCCAAGCGCGAGACGGATACGATGCCGCAGTGGGCGGGGTCAAGCTGGTATTATCTGCGCTACATGGATGCGCATAACGATTCCGCCCTCGTTTCGAAGGAGGCGGAGAAGTACTGGGGTCCCGTGGACTGGTACAACGGCGGCATGGAGCACACGACGCTGCACCTGCTCTATAGCCGCTTCTGGCACAAGTTCCTCTACGATATCGGCGTGGTACACACCAAGGAGCCCTATGCCAAGCGCACGAGCCACGGCATGATCCTCGGACAGAACCCTCACTATGTCGGCCTTGCCAAGACCGAGGAGGAAAAGCAGGCGCTCATCGAAAAGTACGGCAACCAGGCGCTGCGCCCAGCGGTGAAGATGTCCAAGTCGCTAGGCAACGTCGTCAACCCCGACGATGTGGTCAAGGCCTACGGTGCGGATACGATGCGCCTTTACATCATGTTTATCGGCGACTTTGAGAAGGTCGCGACATGGTCGGACGAGGCGGTGAAGGGGAGCAAGCGTTTCCTCGACCGCTGCTGGAACCTGATGGATATGGTCTCCGACGAGGAGGGTATCTCCTCCAAGAACGAGGCGACGGTGCATAAGACCATCAAAAAGGTTACAAGCGATATTGACGAGCTCAAGATGAATACCGCCATCGCGGCGCTCATGGCGATGGTCAACGAGTTTTACGCAAACGGCCTTTCCCGCGGCGACTTCAAGGCGCTGCTGCTGATGCTCAGCCCCTTCGCTCCGCATATCGTTGAGGAGATGTGGGAGCAGATGGGCTTTGCCAAGGAGACCGGCAAGATGGCGATGCAGAATCCGTGGCCGGAGCACGATGAGCGCAAGACCGTCGCCTCCGCCGTCGAGATGGCGGTGCAGGTGCAGGGAAAGCTCCGCGGCACGATCACGGTAGCGGTGGACAGCAACGAGGCAACTGTTGTCGAAGCGGCGAAGGCGAACGAAAAAGTCGCTAAGTCCCTTGAGGGAATGCAGATCGTCAAGACGATTTTGGTCAAGAACAAGCTCGTGAACTTAATTGTCAAACCGGCTTGACGGCGATTTTTTGCAAAAATCAAAAAAATTAGTTGACAAGCCCCTTCATTTCTCATATAATGCTCTACGCAAGTCATGCAAATGGCTCTACTGAGCACTCTGGAGTTAGCCGAGTGCATCGGAGGGAGGGAAACTATAGATGTCCGAAGTGCACGTCAAGGAAGGCGAGTCTCTGGATAGCGCGCTCAAGCGTTTCAAGAGAAGCTGCGCCAAGGCCGGCATCGTTGCGGAGGTGCGTCGTCGCGAGGCTTATGAGAGCCCCAGCGTCAAGCGCCGCAAGAAGAGCGAGGCCGCGCGCAAGAACCGCAATAAGCGTTTTTATTAAGACTATGGAAAAGGGGACGCCGCCAAGGCGTCCCCTTTCTGCGTTTTCCCGCTATGGGCCGGCGTAGACGGTGAAAGCGTCCCGTATGCCGAACGACTGCGCGAGTACGAGCTTGCGGCGCACGGTCTCGTCGTCGTCGAATAGGACGAGACGCGCTTTTCCGTCGCAGCGGTAGGTGAAGTACTTTGCGCAAAGCGCCTCGGAGAAGAATACCGGCGTCTGATACCGCCGCCGCAGCGCGGCGAGCGATTCCCGCGAGAGCGGGATCCCGTATCCGCTGCGGCAGGGAATCGAAAAATCCATCGCGATCCGTTCGACGCCGATGGCGAGGCGCTCCGGTCCATATTTTCGGATCGCCTCTTCCAAAAGCGCGTGCAGCGAGCCGCCGGAAAGCGCCGTGCAGATCAGTATGCGTGTTTCCATGCCGGCGCCCCCTTGCGTTCCACGCTGCCGCGTGGTAGAATCCTGACAGTTCATTCTATGATTTTGAGGAGGGAACCATGTCCTTTTCCTTGCGGCCCGATTACGTATTCGACGATTTCCGAGCCGTCACGCCGAAGCTGCTGCACACGCTCGGCGTCCGGCTGCTGCTCGCCGATCTCGACTATACGCTTGCGCCCAAGCGCCAGCATGACCCCGATGAGGCGCTGCGCGTATGGGTGGAAGCTCTGCGTGCGGGCGGCGTGACGCTAGAAATCGTGTCCAACAATCGCAGCCCCGTGCGTGTCGAGCGGTTTTGCCGCGACCTCGGCGTCGGTTATGTGGGACACGCGGGCAAGCCGGGGACGCGCGGACTTGTCGCCGCCATGCACAAACACGGTGCGGCGGCGGGGGAGACGGCGATGCTCGGCGACAAGCTGCTAACGGATACGCTGGGCGCGAAGCGCTGCGGCATTTTGATGCTGATGGTCGAGCCGAAGGACGGGCCGGTCGGCGCGTGGAACCAGGTGCTCCACATATTGCAGGAGCCATTCAAGCGTGCCTGCGGCAACGATGAGCGCGGCTGAAGCCGGAAAGAAAAGTTTTTACGTTTTGTCGGAAAAAGACTTGCAATAACGCGTGACATCCTATATAATACCATAGGTTAAGAACCGCGAACATTTTGATTTGAGGAAGTCGCTGCCGATTTCCTCGCCAATAGGAGGATACGATTATGGCAACGATCACCGCCGGCGATTTCCGCAACGGCAAGACCTTTGAGATGGATGGCAAGGTCTATCAGGTCGTCGAGTTCCAGCACGTCAAGCCCGGCAAGGGTGCGGCGTTCGTCCGCACCAAGATGAAGAATGTCATCACGGGCGGCGTTACCGAGACGTCCTTCAACCCGACCGCCAAGTTTGAGGAAGCGACCATTGAGCGCAAGGACATGGAGTATAGCTACAACGACGGCGACCTCTATTATTTCATGGATCAGGAGACCTATGATATGGTTCCGCTGAACCGTGACATGTTGGGCGACGCGTTCCGTTTTGTCAAGGAGAATACCCTGTGCAAGGTGCTCAGTTACAAGGGCAATGTTTTCGGCATTGAAGCGCCAAACTTTGTCGACCTCGTCGTGACCAAGTCCGAGCCGGGCGCCAAGGGCGACACGGCGACCAATGTCACCAAGCCCGCGGTTCTTGAGACCGGCGCGGAGATCAAGGTGCCCCTGTTCATCAACGAGGGCGACAAAATCCAAATCGACACGCGCACGGGCGAGTATATCGGGCGTTCCAAATAAGCATACTACGGTTAAAACGCGGGGCTGCATTCTTTCGGATGCAGCCTCGGCACTACACGGAAGAAAGGAGCTTTTATCATGGGTGTTTCTGAGAAAGTTGCGTACCTCAAGGGGCTGCTGGAAGGCCTCAAGATCGATGCGGATTCCGACAACGGCAAGATGTTCAAGGCAATCATCGACGTACTTGACGAGGTCTCGCTTGAAATTGAGGATTTGACCGACGAGGTCAGGGAGGTCGGCGACGGATTGGACGTCATCAGCGACGACCTTGCGGACGTCGAGGAACTGGTCTACGACGATGATGACGACGAGTTCGATGATGACGACGATGAGCCGGTCTATGCCACGACCTGCCCCGAATGTGAGGAAGAGATCTACTTTGACGAGGATTATTTGGAGGACGGCACGATCATCTGCCCGAATTGCGGCGCGAAGCTGGAGTTTGATGCCGCCGATTTAAAAAACGTCGACGAAGAGGACGACGATTGAGTCCAGCCATTGCAAAATGCGAAAAAAGAAGCCTTTGGCAACTTGCCGAAGGCTTCTTTTTGTGTGCATGCATTCAAAATGGTTTTTTCGCTGTCTCTACGATGGTGTCGAGCATACCCTGAATCTGCGGTGTGAGCACCTTGTTTTTGTGATAGAGGAGCTGACGCCACTGGCGCATTTTGCAGTCTTCAACGGAAACGATAGCAAGCTGCTGCTCATGGATGCTCTTTTGCACCGTGTAGCGGGGAAGAACGGAGAGATAATCAGGGTTTTCCGAAATCAGGCGCAACGCGAGGATGTCGCTCTCCAGTTCGCAGAACGGTTCAATATTGAGTCCCTGACGCACCAGCTCGCGGTCAAACTGGTCGCGATAGGCGTTGTTGCGGTTCATCAGCAGAAACGGATGCCCCACGAGGTCGACAAGTTTGAGGCCTTCGCGTTTGGCAAGCGGATTGGCGGCATTGGTCACGATGACGATCTCCTCTTCCGCCTCAAAGACCTTAACGAACTGCGGGTCCTGCAACTGCTCGTCAAGCGTGTAGATAACATCCAGCTCATTTTTGACCAAAAGCTCCTTCAGGCGCGTCACGCTGTCGCCGTGGATGTTGGCGAGCACGCGCGGGAAGCGCTTGTGGAACACGGGGATAATGTCTGAAAACGAGGCGGTCATCAGCGAGTCGAGCGTGCCGACGCGAACTGTGCCGGTGAGATCCGCGCTTGCCGTGGCAAAGGCGCTCGCGCGGGAGACCGCGCTCACCACATCGCGCGCGTAAGCAATGAAATCCCGCCCATACTGCGTGATAGAGACGTTTTTGCCAATACGGTCGAACAGCTGGACGCCTAACTCACGCTCCAGCTGTTGGATCTGTACCGTTACGGCGGACTGGGAATAGTCCAGCGCCTCAGCGGCCTTGGAAAAGCTCTTGAGTTCGGTGACCTTTAAAAAGGTCGTCAGATTGCGGATCTCCATCTCAACTCCATTCCTGCTATCAACAGCAAAAAACAAATACTTCAATTATTTTAATAGGTTGCTGAAGCTTTGTCAAGGGAAAGATTGGCACATGTTGGTAAAGGCGGATTTTTTGCAGCAACTGGCAGAGCTTCACCGAAGGAACCAAAGGTCCATGTCCACCTTTCCCTTGACGCCGTCGAGCAGGGCGGAGGAAGTGTACTGCCACATTTGGAAGTCATAGAAAAATTTGGGCGATTCACCGTTGTATTCGCCGGCATACCACCAGTCGTAGTCCAAAAGACGCGTCAGATCATAGCGCATATAGCCGTCGTAGCGCATCAGATAGACCATGGGCAGGTAGCCCGCGGCTTTGACGCGCTCGCAATAGGCAATGGCGCAGTCGGTGATGAGAGAAGCGGGAATGTCATTGGTGCGCGCGCCCTCGGCACCGGCGGTCTCCCAGTCGAAAACAACGGGGCCGTCGATGCGCTTGCCAGCGATCCTGGCGAGCAGATAGTCCGCCTCCTCCAGCGCCTCGTCGACAGAGACCGCCTGCGAGTAGAAGTAAACGCCTACTTGGAGCCCCGCGGCGCTTGCTCCTTCATAGTAGGACTCGAACAGGGCGTCATCGTAGATCTTGCCCTCCGTCTGACCGCGTCCGCCGACGCGGAGAACAGCGAAATCAACGCCCTGCGACTTCACGGCGTTCCAGTCGATCTCCCCCTGAAACTTGGAGACGTCGATACCGCGCAGAACTCTGACGTTTGGCTCTGTATAGGACATTTCCTTGCCACTTCCGGAGAAGCCGCTTTTCTGATAGCTGTTGAACGGAACGCCCGCTACTACGTCCAGCGTACGCGAGGCGTAGGACACGGTTTGCGTCTTGCCGAGCGCGCGCAGATTGCGAAGCCGCCATACAATGGTGGAAACCTCCGCGCGCGTGAGCGATCCGTCAGGATGGAAAACGGACTCGCCGTGCTCGGTCATGCCGGTAAGCACGCCCGCTTCGGCAAGCGCTGTAATGTATCCGTCGTCCACATCGGCGAAGGGGGAGTCGGAGAACGACTGTCCGTAGCCGATGGCGCCGACGGCGAGGCGGGCGACGTCGGCACGGCGGATGGGTCGGTCCAAATCGGCGAGCAGCGCCTCCGGGAGCCAACCGCTCTCGCGCGCAAGCATAGCGTAACCCTCAGCCCAATGCGATTCTCCGGCATCCTGCTCGTCGCATCCGGCAGCGAGCAGGATCAGCTTGAGCGCCTCGCCAACGGTAACGGGGGAGTCAGGGTCGAAAACGCCGCTGCCGCGTCCGCCGATCACGCCGGCCTCGCTGAGCTCCATCACATAGTCAAAGAACCACTTTTCCGCGCTCACGTCGCTGAAACTGCCGGTATAAACGTTCTTTTCCCAAATCGCGCTGACCAATTTGCTGTCTTCGACAAAATCGCCGAGGCGGATGACGCTCCCGTCCGCGGTTCGCAACCCCGCGAGCGTATAGCCGAGGCGGAACATCGCAGGGAACTCGTCATAGACGCCGCCGCGCTCATAGACGGCGAAATCTGTTGCGCGAGCGACGTCCTCCTCGCGCTTAATGCCGAGAAACGCGAATTCTCCGGCAGCATCCGCATTTCCGTCCATAAAGATCGCCGCCTCCTCCAGACGGCGCCTCGCAAGCCCGGGCAGCACCGCGCCGCCGGCGTGGCACCATTCGCCGAAGGCGCGCGCCGTTTCGCGCCGGTCAGCCGCCACTTTGCCGGAAACGATCTTCAAAAGCGCGCTGTTGCCGTTCAGCCACGACGAGCCGAGCGTATACGTGAAATCGGCGAGCGCATCGAACTGTGCCTGCGTAGGGGTGATACCGTTCTTATTAAAGAACGTGTTGAGCGCGCTTTCAATGCGCTCAAGCTCCTTGCGGACAAGCGCCTCCGCCTCCTCCTCGGTGACGCCGTCCGGATATGCGCTCTCCTTGACTTGGGAGCCGTAACCGACGTACCAGTGTTCGCCCTCGTAATACATTTTGGACGAGTAGCCCTCGTAACGGCGGATGAGGTCGATGGTGAAATCTCCCGTCGTCATGTCGTCATAGGCGCGCGCGGAGAGGGGGAGCGCCGCCTGTATGAGCAGGCAGGCGAGCAGAAAAATTGCGGTCAAACGGTGCGGATTGGTTTTCATGGAAGCTTCCTCTATATGTTTTGTTTTTTGTTTGCGAAATCACAGCCCCAGCTCCACCGCACGGCGGAACCGGACTTCTCCGGCGAGAGCGCGGTCGATCTGTCCGATCAGCGCATCGCGGTCGCGGTTGAGCGTTCCCTTGAGCGGGAGATAGTTGCTGGCGTGGTTGGAGCGAAAGACGCTGCCCTCGCTGTCGATATGCTCCAAAATGACGCGGTTTTCGGCGGCAAGCTCCTTGGGTCCCAACATCGTAAGCTCTCCGCGCTCGATCCACTCGTGTAGCGGCGTGCCGCGGTAGACGCGAAGCGTCAGCATGGCCACGTAGTCCGCCTTGATGCGGGAGAGCGCCGCGGCGGTGGCGAGCGCGTGCTCCTCGCTCTGCTCTCTGCCGCCCATGCCGTTGATGGCTGTGACGGAAAGCGCCATACCCGCCGCCTTTGCACGCAGCGAGTGCTCGACGATCTGCTCGACGGTCACGCCTTTGTCATACCTTTTCAGCAGCTCCTCGCAGCCGGTCTCCAGCCCGACGTAGACCAACGCAAGGCCATGCTCGCGGAGCGTTTGCAGCTCCGCGTCCGTCTTTTTCATCAGCGCCTTGGTGGACGCATAGGCGCTCACGCGATTACACTCGGGGAAGCGATCGCGGATATAGTCCAGCACGGCGAGCAGATAGTCCATCGGCAGGATGAGCGCGTCGCCGTCGGCGAGGAAGATTCGCTCAATGCGGGAATAAGCCGCCCTCGCATCCGCGAGATCGCCGAGCACCTGTTCCAAGGGGTTGATGGAGAACTGCTTTGCCTTATACATGATGCAGAACGCACATTTGTTGTGGCTGCATCCGAGCGTACACTGGACGATCAGACTGTGCGCCTCGCTGGGCGGACGATAAACTGCTCCGGAATAATGCATTATTCGCTCCTTTACTGATTCCGCTTGCCCTCGCACTTGGTAAGAAAACGCTCCACATCGACGATCGCGCGCCGGTGCGTCCCCTCGCCGATGAGTCCCGCCTCATCGTAGCCTTTGACGGTAAAATCGACCATCTTGCCGTTTTCGGAGATTGCGGCGACCTCCGCCGCAACGCGCACCTCCATGCCGATCGGCGTGGGGGAGACGTGGGACACATCCAGCTTCACGCCAACGCTGCTCTTGCCTTCCGGCAGATGCTCCTGCATATAGGAAAACGCGGCGTTTTCCATCATCGCGATCAAAAACGGCGTGCCGAAGACCGGCAGCGCTCCGCTGCCGAGCGAGGCGGCGGTATTCTTTTCGGTAACGGTATCCTTGACCTCGTAGGTGTCTCCGATATTCATGATGCATCCTCCTGAATTGAAATGTCGGGAGCATTGTAGCATAAAAGGAACGCCCGCACAAGTGCGGACGTTCCTTTTTCTCAGTTTTCCGCCTTAACGCGGATCCAATACTTGCTCAGCTCGCGCTGAAGAGTGATGTTGTCGTGGAACATCTCGTCGGCTTCATAGCCGCTGCGAGGAAGATAGGCTTCGTTTTCGGCGTACAGGTCCTCCTGCGTGCTCATTTCGTCGAGTACCTCGGCGTTGGGGGAGGCGTAGCCGACGGTTTCGGAATTGTCGAACGCCGCCTCATAGGTGAGCATGTAGTTGATGAACTCGTGAGCGAGCTTCGGGTTCTCGGCGTTGGCGGGGATGACCATGGCGTCGCACCAGATATTTGTGCCTTCCTCCGGCATGAAGAAGCTCATGTCCTCGTTTTCGTCGAGGATGACGGTCGCGTCGCCGCTATAGACCACCGCGATGTCCTGATAGCCGTTGATCATCGAGTCGATGACCTCGTCGGTGACATAGATGGGCGACATCGTGTTGTTCATCTCGCGCAGCCACTCGTACGCCGCCTCGATCTCGGCGGGATCGTCTGTGTTCATCGAATAACCCAGCGCCTTGAACGCCATCATGAAGCTGTCGCGCTCGGAGTCGTAAACATAGATGCGCCCCGCGTAATCAGTATTGTGCAGGATCTTCCAGCCTTCGGCCTCCATAGTCTCCGGACTGACGTTTTCATGGTTGTACACAAGACCGACGCTGCCCCAGAAATAGGGCACCGACCAAGTGCCGTCCGCATCGTAATCAAGGCCGACGACCTGCTCTGCGAGGTTGTCAAGATTCGGGAGCAGAGACTTGTCAAGCGGCTGGAGGTAATTGCCCTTGATCAGACGTTCGATCATGTAATCAGACGGGATCAGCACGTCATAGGCGTCGCCAGCCTGCAGCTTGGTGTACATCATCTCGTTGGAGTCAAAGTTCTCCACGATCACGCTTACGCCATACTGGCTTTCAAAGTTGGCAATCACGTCTTCGCCCAAATACTCGCCGGGGAGATAGAGCTTGAGCACCGCGGAGCCGTACTTCTCGACCGCGCCCTGCTGGCGGCGACGCTGCGCGCCGCTGCCGGCGACCGCAGCCCCCGCGACGGCGACGACAAGCACCGCCGCGACGGCCGCCGCGGCCTTCCTGCTGTTCCCAGCGTTTGCACCGCCGTGCCGCTCACGCAGAATCGGCACGATGTTCACAATGCCGAGCACGAGCGTGATGAGCAGGATCACGATGGCCGAGAGCGCGTTGATCGAGGGATTGACGCGCTTTGACATCGTGTAAACGAGAATGGAAATGTTGTTTACGCCGTTGCCGGTGGTGAAATACGAAATAACAAAATCGTCAAAGCTCATTGTGAACGCGATCAGCGCGCCGGAGACGATGCCGGGGCGGATCTGCGGCACAATGACGCGCGTGAGCGCCTGAAACGGCGTCGCACCGAGATCGAGCGCCGCCTCGATGAGGTTGGGGTCGAGCGAGCGGAGCTTTGGCGTCACGGAGAGCATGACGTAGGGGATACAGAACATGATGTGGGCAAGCAGCATCGTACCGAACCCCTTGCGCACGGCGAGTACGCTGAAGAACATCAGCAGGCTGATCGCCGTGACGATGTCGGGGTTCATCACGGGCAGGTCGTTGACGCGCTCGACCAAAGCGGAAAGCACCTTGCTCGATTTGCTCAGGCCGATGGCGGTGACCGTGCCGACCACGGTGGAAACGACGGTTGCGAGCACGGCGATGAGCACCGTGTAGAGCACCGCCTCCATCATGGTCGAGTCCGCGAACATCTTTTCGTACCAACGCAGCGAGAAGCCGCCGAACTTCGTCAGCGAGCGTGAATCGTTGAACGAGAAGAAAATAATGTAAAAGATGGGGAAATAAAAGAACAGAAGCGTCAGCACGAGGATAATACGCCCGCCGACACCGGCCTTTTTCGTGTCTTCCATGCCGCGCTCACTCCTTTCCGCCCGAGGCGACCGAGACGTCCGCCTTGCGCGTGAGATACATCGAGATCATGATGATGATTGCCATGATCATCGAGATCGCGCTGCCGAAGTTCCAGTCGCCGGAGGTGAGGAACTGCGACTCGATGACGTTGCCGACGAGCACGTACTGCCCGCCGCCTAGGAGCTTCGGAATGAAGAAGCTCGACACCGCGGGGAGGAACACCAGCGTGATGCCGGAAATGACACCGGGCAGCGAGAGCGGCAGCGTGACGCGCAGGAAGGTCTGCACGTTGTTCGCACCGAGGTCGTTTGCGGCGTTGAGGAGATTCTTGTCCATCTTGTCGAGCGACGTGTGGATCTGCAGGATCATAAAGGGAATGAAATTATAGACCATGCCGAGGATTACGGCAAAGCTCGTGTGGATCATGGAGACGGGGCCGACGCCGAAGATGCCGAGAAAGCTGTTGAGCACGCCCTCGTCCTGTAAAATACCCATCCACGCATAGGTGCGCACCAGCATGTTGACCCAGGTAGGCATGGTGATGAGCAGGATCATGACGGTGTTGCCGCGCCCGGGAAGCTGCGCGATAACGTAGGCGATGGGATAGCCGAGCAGCACGCACAGCACCGTGGTTACGAGCGCGATGTAAAGCGAACGCCAAAGCACCGAAAGGAATACACGGTCGGTGACAAAACGCGCAAAGTTATCCAGCGTGAAGCGGAAGGTCAGCACGTCGTTGCCCGACTGTGTGAACGCGTAGAGCACGATGAGCAGCATCGGCACGACGATCATGACCGAGATCCACGCCACATACGGATAGGTCATGGAACGGAACTGTTTCACCGGCGGGCTCCTTTCTTCATCACATGCAGATCCTCGCTGCGGAAGATGAGGCCGACCTCAGCGCCTTCCTCGGCGGCGCGGGTGGTGGAGACCTTATACTCATAGCCCTCGGTGGAGAATGTCACGTCGTAGACGCCGGGAACGATGGTTTCAGGATCGAAATCATACTTGACGTCGGTGATCTCGACCTGCTCGTTCTCGTCCTCCAAACTCCATGCCGAGGCGGTCGCCCACATCTTGAGGTCGGTATCGAGCGCAATGCTCTCCTGAATGTCCTCCACTTTCTTGAAGAAGTTCATCGCGTAGATCTCTTCCTGATAGATCGTGCTCTCCACGCGGTTTTCCTCCACAACGAGCGCGCGCACTGTGATGGACGTACCCGCCGCGGTGGAAAAAGCGACGCTGTATTCGCCGGTTTCGGGCTTAATGTCGTGCTCGACGGTGATGGAGACGTTCTCCTCCGTTTCAGAGACCCACGCTTCCGCGGAGGCGAGGGCAATGATCTTCGCATCGCTCAGCTCTCCGGCGTCCTCCACGTCGAGCAGGAAGCCGCTGGCGCTGATCTTCTCGCCCGCTTCGGCGTTGGTGACGGGCTTATCCTGCGAGACCTGCATCTTGACCGTGATGGACGTACCCGCGCGGGTCTCGACCACGGTGTCATAGTGCATGCCCTTGAAAAGCTGCGACTTTACCACGCCCTTGAGCATGCCCTGACCGCGCGGGACGATGTCAAGGTGCTCGGGGCGGATGACGACGTCGACCTTCTCGCTCTTCTCAAAGCCGCGGGCGGAGCAGGGGAACTTCTTGTCCTCAAAGACCACGAGGCCGTCCTCAAGCATCACGCCGTCAATGATGTTCGTTTCACCGATGAAGTTTGCGACAAATTCGTTGACGGGGTGGCGATAGATCTCGGTCGGCGTACCGATCTGCTGGATCTCGCCGGCGTTCATCACCACGATCTTGTCGGACATGGTCAGCGCCTCTTCCTGATCATGCGTGACAAAGATGAAGGTGATACCGACCTCCTGCTGGATGCTCTTGAGCTCGTGCTGCATCTCCTTGCGGAGCTTGAGGTCAAGCGCGCCGAGCGGCTCGTCGAGGAGCAGTACGCTTGGTTCGTTGACGAGCGCGCGGGCGATGGCGATTCGCTGCTGCTGGCCGCCGGAGAGCTCGGTGACGTTACGTTTGGCGTAACCCTCAAGGTTCACGAGGCGCAGCATGCGCATGACCTTTTGCTCGATAACGTCCTTAGGCTCTTTCTTGATGGCGAGACCGAAAGCAATGTTGTCGTAGACGTTCATGTGCGGAAAGAGCGCGTATTTTTGGAATACGGTGTTGATCTCGCGCTTGTAGGGCGGAACGTTGACGATGTCCTCGCCGTCGAAGAGCACCTTGCCCTCGGTGGGCTGCAAAAATCCGCCAAGGATACGCAGCAGCGTCGTCTTGCCGCAGCCGGAGGGACCGAGCAGCGTGACAAACTCGTTTTCATAGATGTCGAGCGACACGCCCTTGAGGACGACCTGCCCGTCCTCAAAGCTCTTTACAATGTTTTTGAACTGGATGAGCTTCTTTGCTTCTTCTACCATGGTGATTTTCTCCTTAATTATAAATGCAGAATCATCAAAAGAGGGGAGGGGTCGAGACCCAAAGAATATGCGCGGGGGTTTTATGCTCGTTTTGCAGCGTGTGGAACGTACGCCCGTGGAGATAGAATGTCTCGCCCCTGCGCAGCGTCTGCCGCTTGCCGTCGCACTCCAATACTGCGGCGCCGTCGACCACGTAACCGAACTCCTCGCCGCTGTGGGGCGCGACCTCAAAGGACTTTCCGTTCTCAGGCAGCGTGAGCAAAATGGGCTCCATGCGGTTTTTCTGTGTGTTCGGCACGATCCAGTGAACGGTGCACTCATCTCGCTCGTCGATGAAGAAATCCGCTTCGCGGAACACGTACTGCTCGACCTTGTCCTCCTTGAAAAAGTCCGCAAGATTGGTGCCGAGCGCTTCCAAAATGTCGTCGAGCGAGTCGATGGACGGCGAGGTAAGGTTCCGCTCAAGCTGGGACAAAAACCCTTTTGTCAGCTCGCTGCGGCTGGCGAGCTCCTCCAGCGTCAAGCCCTTTTGTGTTCGCAGCTGCTTGATTTTTCCGCCGATGTCCATGCACAGCCCTCCATGTTTAATATAGTAAACAATTTGTTTTGTAAATCAAACCGCTGAATATCATACACGATACGCACGAAAAAAGCAATAGAAAATTAAACAATTTGTTTAGTAAATCGAACTTCTCATAAATTGAAAAACAGAGGCCGAATTCAGCCTCTGTTTTTGTTGAATCATCCAAAGTATTTCCGCTGGAAGGGAACGGCGTCCACCGCGAACTCCCTGCCTTTTAAATAATTGAGTATGCCCGCGTCGGTGGGAAAGTCGAAGCGCAGGCGATATGAGCAAAGAAGCTGCGCCGTCTCGCCGTATTTGCGGTTGGTGGCGCCGTCGCCGTATTTCCCGTCGCCGAGCAGGGGATGCCCGATATCGGCGAAGCTTGCGCGAATTTGATGTGTCCGCCCCGTGAGCAGTTCGGCCTCAACGAGAGACAGCTCGCCGCGGGAGACCAACGTGTCGTAACGCGTGACGGCGCTGCGCCCGTCGGGGACGGGATGGTGGTAGACACGCACACGGTTTTCCTTCTCATCCTTGCGCAGAAAGCGCTCGATCCGCCCTTTCGCGGGCTCGGGTCTGCCAAGACAGACACAGAGGTAGTATTTTGCGATCTCGCGCGATTTGATCTTGTCGTTCAGGACGCGCAGCGCCTCGGCGTTCTTCGCCGCGATGACGACGCCGGAGGTGTTTCGGTCGATGCGGTTGCACAGCGCGGGCGTGAAGGCGTTTTCTTTGCACGGACGCCATTCACGCTTTTGGTAAAGATAGGCAAGCAGATGGTCGAGCAGCGTGACGCTGCTGTTTTTCCCGTCCGACGGGTCGCCGGCGTGACAGAGGAGTCCCGCGGGCTTGTCGAGAAGCAGAAGGTTTTCGTCCTCGTACACGACGTTCAGCTTCGGCACTGCGATGGTAAGGTAGACGTTGTTTTCGTCCGGCGCGTCAAAAAACTCGTCGTTGACGTAGCACTGGACGACGTCGCCCTCGGAAAGCCGCCGGTCGCGCGCTGCGCGCGCGGCGTTCACCTTGATGCGCTTGATGCGGAGGTATTTCTGCGCAAGCGAGGCGGGGAGCAGTGGGATCGCCTTTGCAAGAAAACGGTCGAGCCGCTGTCCGGCGTCGTTTTTACCGATAATGAATTCGCGCACGCGCGAGCCTCCTTTCCACTTGCTTTTTTGCTATTGTTTGCTATTGTAAGCCAATGCTGAAAATTTTTCAATAAAAATGAAAAAAGTATTTGACAAGTGAGAAGCTCTTTACTATAATATCACTCGTGTCATTGTGAGGTGCGCTATGCGTCTTGATGTAAAAAGGATCATGAACACCCCCGGAGACGGAATTGAGTTCAACGAGGAATTGGATCTTTCCGATGTGGACTTCGGCGGCGTGTGTCCGGCGGTTCGGCCCGTTTCAGTGGTAGGGACGGTGCGGAACATTGCAGGGATGCTCCAACTGCACGCGGACGTAGAAACGCAGCTTCAGTGCGTGTGTGACCGCTGCGGGGCCGCATTCGAAAAGCCTTTCCACGTTCTCATCGAGCGGATGCTCGCAAACGAACTGGAGGACTCCGACAACGACGACATCCTGCTGCTCGACGATGGCGCGTTCGATTTGGACGAGCTGGCGCGCGAGGCATTTATCCTCGACATGGACACAAAGATGCTCTGCCGCGAGGACTGCAAGGGACTCTGCTCCGGCTGCGGCGCAAACCTCAACCGTGAGGCGTGCCGCTGCAAGAAGGAGACCGACCCGCGTTGGGCCGCGCTGCGGAAGCTCATTGAGTAAACCCGTATATTTCACGGCTCAAATGCCGTTATCGATCAAGGAGGTGTCATCATGGCAGTACCTAAGGGGAAAGTTTCCCGCGCGAGACGCGACAAGCGGCGCAGCTCTCACTGGAAGCTGACGGCTCCGGCGCTGATTGCATGCCCGAAGTGCGGCGCGCTGCGTCAGCCCCACAGAATGTGCCCGGAGTGCGGTACCTATAACGGTCGCACCGTCAAGGTCATCGAGGCGAAGACCGCCGCCGAGTAAGAAGCGCTTATCGATAAAAAGCATGGCGTTTGCCATGCTTTTTTCTTGCCCGCGTCTTCTTTTCGGTTGCCTTTTTTTGAAAAAATGATAAAATGACATAAGGCGGCTTTTTCGCCATCGGAACAAAACCCTTTTCTATGGAGCGAATTATGGAAGATTTTGACAAAAAATTGCCGCAAAAAGCCGCGGAGGAATCCGTTGACCGCATTCCCGGCTATGAAGCCTATGGCTGGGTGCGTTCGCTGGTCGAAGCGGTGCTCATCGTGGTGATCACATTCACCTTTTTTGTTCGTATGATGGGCGTTCAGGGTCCGTCGATGATCCCGACGCTGCAAGACGGCGACCGGCTGCTGGTGGTCAACTCCATGCTCGCCGGAGAATACCGCAACGGCGACATCGTTATCGCGCGCAAGCGCACCTTTTCCGAGGACTCGATCGTCAAGCGCGTTATCGCCGTCGGCGGGCAGACGGTGGACATCGACTTTGGCGCGGGCGTCGTCTATGTGGATGGCAGGGCGCTGGAGGAGGACTATATCAACGACCTGACCTACACGTTTGAGGGAACGGATTTCCCGCTGACGGTACCGGAGGGCTCGGTGTTCCTGATGGGCGACAATCGCAACATGAGCACTGACAGCCGCGAACCGCGCATCGGCACGGTCGATACGCGCTACCTCATCGGCAAGGCGGCGCTGCTGATTTATCCGGGCGCGGATTCGGTCACCCACAAGCGCGATTTCAGCAGGCTCGGATGCCTGAACAAGGGATGATACCATGCAGATCGACAATCTGAGCTGGTTCCCGGGGCACATGACAAAGACCCGCCGAATGATCGCGGCGGAGATCGGAAGCATGGACGCGGTGTGCGAGATCGTTGACGCGCGTATTCCGCTCTCGTCCCGCAACCCCGACCTCGACGAGTTGACTGCGGGTAAACCGCGACTCGTCGTGCTTAACCGAGCCGATCAGGCGGACGCGGCGGCGACCGCGCGCTGGGCGGCGTACTTCCGTTCGCGGGGCTGCGCGGTCATCGAGGCGGACGCGAAGAGCGGCGCCGGCGTCAAGCAGTTTGCCCCCGCCGTGCGCGCGCTGCTGCGCGATAAGATCGCCGCGTATGAGGCGAAGGGGCAGATTGGACGCGTGCTGCGCGTGATGGTGCTCGGTATTCCGAACGTAGGGAAGTCCACGTTCATCAACAAGGTTTCCGGCCGCAAGACGGCAAAGGCGGAGGACCGCCCCGGCGTGACGCGCAGCAAGCAGTGGGTGCCGGTGGACAAGACGCTGGAGCTTCTGGACACCCCCGGTATCCTTTGGCCGAAATTCGAGGATCCGGCCGTCGGCATACGCCTTGCTTTCACCGGCGCGATCCGCGACGAGGTCGTGGATGTCGAGGAGCTGGCGATGCGTCTGATGGATTACCTCGGAAAGCACTACCCCGAAGCGCTGACGGAGCGCTACAAGATTGCGGTCGCGCCGGACGAGGACGGCTGGGCGCTCATGGAGAAGGCAGGACGCAAGCGCGGCTTTCTGATTTCTGGCGGCGAAGTTGACACCGAACGCATGAGCCGCATCCTGCTGGATGAATTCAGGGGTGGCAAGCTTGGACGCTTTACACTTGAATTGCCGCCGGAGGAAGGCTGAGGAATTTGCCGTGGCTGATTTGGCTTATGAAAATGAGGCGCGTGCCGCGGGCTACGCAATGGTGTGCGGGGTGGACGAAGCGGGCGCGGGCCCGCTCTGCGGCCCCGTTTATGCCGCGGCGGTCATCTTGCCTGAGGACTGCCGCATCGATGGACTCGACGACTCCAAAAAATTGACGGAGAAGAAGCGTGAGGCGCTGTTTCCCACCATTCAGAACGTTGCCGTTGCATGGTCGGTCGCGTGGGTGGACGAGAAGGAGATCGACGCGACGGATATCCTGAGCGCACGCATGAAGGCGATGCAGCTCGCAATTGACGCCCTTTCGGTCAAGGCGGACTTTGCCCTTGTCGACGGTAACCGCGACCACGGCAAAAGCGCCGCCGTAACCACGCCGCACCGCTGTCTCGTCAAGGGCGACAGCCTTTCCGCGAGCATTGCCGCGGCGTCGATCCTGGCCAAGGTCAGTCGCGACCGCTTTGTGGTAGAGGTGCTCGACAAGCGATACCCACAGTATCAGTTTGCCAAGCACAAAGGCTACGGCACGGCGCTGCACAGGGAAATGTACGAGAAGTACGGCCCCTGTCCCGCGCATCGGATGACATTTCTCAAGAAATGGGAGAGCAAGGGATGACAACAAAAGCGCGCGGCGACTGGGGTGAAGCTCAGGTTGCCGCCTATTTGCGGCGACGCGGCGCTGTGATCGTTTCGGCAAAGTACCATTGCCGCTTCGGGGAGATCGACCTGATCGCGCGCGACGGCGAAACGCTCTGTTTTGTCGAGGTCAAGGTGCGGAGCAACCTGTCTTTCGGCCTGCCGCGGGAATATGTGACCGCAAGCAAGCGGGCGAAGCTGCGCACGACGGCGGAGTATTATCTTGCGACGCATGACCCTGATGTGCTTTGCCGCTTTGACGTGGCGGAGGTCTATACGGACGAGGCTCTGACGCCGGAGCGCACGCGGATTGAATACATTGAGAACGCGTTTTGAGCGGATCGAGAAAAAGGAGACGCGTCGGCGTCTCCTTTTCCCGCTATGCTTTGATCCCATAGGCGTCCATTGCGTCGAAAAGCCGCTCCCGGTTTGCCGTGCCCATGGCGCACAGCGGCAGCCGCAGCTCACCTGAGCAGAGGCCGAGACGCGCCATCGCCGTTTTGACGGGAATGGGATTCACCTCGCAGAACAGCGCGCGCAGAAGATCGGTCATGCGCAGCTGCAATATGCCCGCCTTGTGCAGGCTTCCGGACAGACCGAGGCGCGCCAGCTCCCGCATATCCTCCGGAATGAGGTTTGCGGCGGTCGAGATGACGCCTGCGCCGCCAAGCGCCATGAGCGCTGCGGTATCCTCGTCGTTGCCGGACCAGATGGTAAAATCTCCTCCACAGCGGTTGCGGGTATCCTGAATGAGCGCGAAATTGCCGCTTGCCTCCTTGACGCCGAGGATGTTCGGATGCCGCGCGAGCGCGGCGTAGGTCTCGGCGGTGCAGGAAACGCCCGTACGCGAGGGAACGTTGTAAAGGATCACCGGGATGGTCACGGCGTCCGCCACGGCGGTATAGTGCGCGATCAGCCCTGCCTGCGTCGCCTTGTTATAGTACGGCGTTACGACGAGAACGCCGTCTGCGCCGAGTTCCTGCGCTTCCTCTGCGAGAGAGACGGCATGTGCGGTATCGTTGGAGCCTGTGCCCGCGATTACGGGCACGCGGTGTGCCGCGAGCTCCACACAGGCGGAGATGAGCGCGTTGCGCTCCTCATGACGCAGCGTCGGCGCCTCGCCGGTGGTGGCGCAAACGACGAGCGCGTCGGTACCCGCTTCGATTTGCCGGGATATGAGCGTCCGAAACGCATTGAGATCGACTTCTCCGTTATGAAACGGCGTTACGAGCGCTGCGGCGCATCCGGTAAACAGGGGCTTTTTCAAAAGAGATCCCACCTTTCCATAAACTGACAGAGCGAAACTGGTTGTTTTTTCTTGAAACACCGCGTCTTTTGTCTTATAATGGCAACAAAAGGAGAGATGCGGATGCGAAATCTCGGCAAGCTCACGGTGCTTTGCGCGCTGCTCATGACGCTTTTGTGCGTCAGCGTGCAGGCTCTTGACAACGATATGCTCAAGGTCGGTATAAAATACGGAAACGACGCCATGTTTTCCGCCAATCTTCAGAATTATAACGACACCGTAGCCGGCCTCGGTTACACCATGGGTTATTTTGACAGCGGCCGCGTCTATGTGCCGCTCGGCATGGCGACGCAGGAGTATAAGATATCCATTACGGCGGACGGGAACTTCTATTCCTCCGGAAACGCTTACTATCCCGGCGCGGGCGGCGTCGGCGGCTGGCACTTGCAGCTGGAGGAGACCTTTGCGGACTTCGACGCAGCGGCAGAAGCGGCGGCGCGCTACGACGGCGCGTTCGTTGCGTATCTCATGAATGAGTATGCCGTGCGCGTGGGGCAGTACGCCTCCGAGGGCGACGCACAAGGAGCGCTTTCCACATGGAGCGACACGGCGGCGCGAGTCGTCGGCCCGAGCAGCACCGGCGTTGTGGTTACGGTGACGGGAACGAACCGTGTGCTGTTTTACTTTGACTGCGGCGGGCTGCGCTCGCTTGCCGTCATGCCGCAGTCTGTTGCGGGGGAAAAGCCGGTGACGTGGTTCCGCGGCTACCGCTACTACGGCGCCTTTGAGTACCAGCGCGTGACAGGCGGCAACATCAACGTCATCAACGTCGTCAACATCGAGGACTATACCAAGGGCAGCGTCCCCTGGGAGATTGGCAACGACAAGCCTCTTGAGGCGATCAAGGCGCAGGCGGTCTGCGCGCGCACCTATGCGGCGATGCAAAAGCGGCACCGCGCGCAGGGCTTCGACGTGTGTACGACGGACGACTGCCAGGTTTATCAGGGCGTCGCGGCGAGCAACGAGATCACCGACCGCGCCGTGGACGAGACCGCGGGCGTCTATATGTACTACGACGGAAAGCTCGCGGAGGCGTTTTACTATTCGAGCAACGGCGGGGCGAGCGAGGATGCGGAGAATGTCTGGGGCAGCGAGGTCGCCTACTGCAAGGGAAAGCCTGACCCCTTTGAGGCGACGGTTGCCGCGCGTATCCCGAAGTATAACTGGACGGTGACCTATACTCAAAGCGAGTTGACAGACCGCCTCAAGTCGCGCGGCATCAACATCGGCACGGTCAAAAAGGTCTACGTCTCCGAATATACCCCGACAGGGAATGTCTGCGCGGTTACATTCGAGGGCTCGTCCGGTTCAAAGACCGTCTATCGCGAGTCCTGCCGCCTTACGCTGGGACTGCGCAGCATGCGTTTTGCGGTCGGCGGCGCGGACGCCGAAACCTATTACATCAACGGCGCGGACGACTCGATGACGGGTATCCGGGGCGCGTATACCATCTCGGGGACGGGCGAGGTCTCGCTTTTCAACGGCGGCGCGTCGGACGCTTATGTAATAACTTCCGGCGGCGTATCCTCGCTGAAGCGGGAAACCGAGCAGGCGGCAAAGACGGATTCGTTTACCTTCTCCGGCAGCGGCTGGGGGCACAACGTCGGCATGAGCCAGTGGGGCGCCACAGCGATGGCGGAGCTGGGATACGATTTTCGCGAGATCTTAGAGTTTTACTATACGGGAGTGACCATAGCGTAGGCGATGAAAACAAGCGATTTTAACTACGAGCTCCCGCCGGAGCTGATTGCGCAGACGCCGGCGGAGAGGCGGGACGCTTCACGGCTTTTACGCCTCGATAAAAAGACGGGGGCGTTTTCCCACCACCACTTTTACGATTTGCCGGAGTTTCTCCGCTCCGGCGACTGCCTGATCCTCAACGACAGCCGCGTTTTACCCGCGAGACTGCTGGGGCGGCGGCTTCCGGGCGGCGGCGCGTGCGAGGTGTTGCTGCTCGTCGACCGCGGCGAGAGTGTTTGGGAATGCATTGTGCGCCCGGGAAAGCACCTGCGCGAGGGCGCGCGGCTCAGCTTCGGAGAAGGCGAGCTGACTGCCGAGGTCGTTGAGGTTTTGCCGGACGGAAACCGCCTCGTCCGCTTTTCCTACGAGGGGATCTTTCTTGAGGTTTTGGAACGGCTCGGCAAAATGCCGCTGCCGCCGTACATCAAGGCGGAACTTACCGACAGGGAGCGATATCAGACGGTCTATTCCCGCGTGAATGGGAGCGCCGCCGCGCCGACGGCAGGCTTACATTTTACGCCGGAGCTGCTGAAAACCATCGAGGCAAAGGGCGTGAAGCTCGGCTATGTGACGCTGCACGTCGGGCTCGGCACGTTCCGTCCCGTGAAGGAGGACGAGCTGGAATCGCACGAGATGCACAGCGAATACTGCATCGTGCCGGAGGAGACGGCGCAGCTCATCAACGAGACGAAAGCAAACGGCGGGCGCGTCGTCTGCGTCGGCACGACCTCATGCCGCACGATCGAATCGTGGGCGGCGGAGGACGGCACGATGCAAGCGAGCGCGGGCTGGACGAGCATCTATATCTACCCGGGCTACCGCTTCAAGGTCATGGACGCGCTCGTGACCAATTTTCACCTGCCGCAGTCGACGCTTTTGATGCTCGTTTCCGCGCTCGCGGGCCGCGAGCACGTGCTTGCGGCGTATGAGGAGGCCGTGCGGGAGAAGTACCGCTTCTTCAGCTTCGGCGACGCGATGTTCATTTCGTGATCGGGAGTAGTTATGTTTCAAGTCATCAAATATGAGGGAAAAGCGCGGCGGGGAAGATTCCGCTGCGCGCACGGCGGGGAAGTTCAAACGCCGGTCTTTATGAATGTAGGCACGCAGGCCGCCATCAAGGGCGGCCTTTCCGCGTTCGACCTAAAGGACATCGGCTGCCAGATCGAGCTGAGCAACACCTATCATCTGCATCTGCGTCCCGGGGACGACGTGGTGCGTCAGCTCGGCGGGCTGCACCGGTTCATGCGCTGGGACGGCCCGATCCTGACCGACAGCGGCGGGTTTCAGGTCTTTTCGCTCGCGAGCCTGCGCAAGATCAAGGAGGAGGGGGTCACGTTCGCGTCCCACCTCGACGGCCGCCGCATCTTTATGGGGCCGGAGGAGAGCATGCGCATCCAGTCCAATCTCGGCAGCGACATTGCCATGGCGTTCGACGAGTGTGTGGAGAATCCCGCGCCCTATGAGTACGCCAAGGCGTCCTGCGAGCGGACGCTGCGCTGGCTGGAGCGCTGCAAGACGGAGCACGACCGCCTCAACGCGCTTCCGGACACGGTCAATCCCGGGCAGATGCTCTTCGGCATCAATCAGGGCGCGACCTACGCCGACCTGCGCGTTTGGCACGCGCAGCAGATCGCGAAGCTTGACTGTGACGGTTACGCCATCGGCGGGCTTGCCGTCGGCGAGCCGACGCAGGTGATGTACGACATCATTGACGCGGTGGAGCCGTATCTTCCCAAGGACAAGCCTCGCTATCTCATGGGCGTCGGTACGCCGTCGAACATCATCGAGGGCGTGGCGCGCGGCGTCGACTTCTTCGACTGCGTCATGCCGGCGCGCAACGCGCGGCATGGGAAGCTTTTCACCTGGTCGGGCGCGATGAACCTCAAGAACGAGAAGTATAAGCTCGACGAGAAGCCCATTGACGAGGCGTGCGACTGTCCCGTCTGCCGAAACTTTTCCCGCGCGTATCTGCGCCATCTCTTCAAGGCGGACGAGATCCTCGCACTGCGCCTTTCAGTGATGCACAATCTTTACTTTTATAATAAGCTCGCACAGCGTATTCGCGACGCGCTTGACGCGGACGACTTTGCCGCTTTTCGCGCGCGCTACAGCGGGAAATTGGACGAGCGCGTGTAAATCCGCAAAAAAAGCTTGCGAAACCGGAAGGTATCCGTTATAATATGCCTTGACTTTTTGGAGAAAGGAAACGATTCCACATGGATTATTCTCAGATCATTTTGATCGTGGCGATGGTCGCCATCTTCTACTTCCTGCTGATCCGTCCGGAGAACCAGCGCAAGAAAAAAGCGGAGGAGATGCGCAACAGCATCAAAAAGGGCCAGCGCATCACGACCATCGGCGGCTTGATGGGCAAGGTCGTGCAGGTGAATGACAACTCCCTCGTCTTCGAGACCAGTGAGGACCGCGTCCGCATCGAGATCGCAAAGTGGGGCATCCAGTCCACCGACGCGATGGAGGCGGAGACCGAGCAGAAGAGCGGCGGGCTTTTCGGCGCGAAGAAGGACAAGGCGGACGAGCCCAAGGCCGAGGATGCAAAAACCGAGGAGACCGAGCCTGCGGCCAAGGAAGAAAAGGCGGGATTTGATCCGGAGATCAAGTAATAGGCAACAAAGCTGTCAGAACAGCCGCGAAAGCGGCTGTTCTTTTTTTGCGCGTCTCGCCATATGCTCTTGCGTACGAGTCATACGGAGGGGGCGGATCTTGTGGGACGAGTAAAAAAGACGGCGATGGGCGCGGCGATAGCGCTCGCTATATATTTGGCGCTTCTGGCAGCCGTTTCGGAGCTGATCGTGCGAGGGACGGTGGGGGAGTCGGTCGTATCGCCATGCGTTTGGGGCTTCGCATGCCTCGCGTCGTTTACGGGAGCGAAGCTCTCTTCCCGTAAGGACAGCGAGCCGGCGGGGCAGATCGCGCTCAACGTGGCGGTGTTTTGGGCGCTTATCCTGCTGTGCGGCCTTTTTGTAAACGATACGGTCGAACCTTCGCACGCCGCGGCGCTGTTGCTGCCTGTGCTCACCGGCGGCGCGCTTGCATATCTTTTGCGTGCGGGAAAGGGTAAGCAGAAGAAGGGGAAGGGCAGGCGCCGTTTTCGTAAGTGAACATAAATGCCACAACAAAAACACGGGCGTCGCATGAGAACAATGGAAAATCCACTTTCCACAATTTGCACAAATGTGATCAAATAAAGAGGGAATTTTGAAAAAATCAGCTCTTACAGGGCGTACTCAGGAAATTTCCAAATGTGGGTGAGCCCAAAAAATCGAACACCACATATTGACCTTGTGGGATTGCCAATGCCACTTTGGTGACGTAGTTAACATAATGATATTTACATAACATTTCGACATAATCGACAAAATTGGAGAAATTAGGCAAATTCGCTTGCGAAACAACCGCAAAAGTCCTATTATTAAGCATGTAGTTCATGCGTTGTTTCACTGCGGCTTGCCCCGGCTCGACGAGGTGAAACGGAACATGACCGACTTGGTAAGGGCGCGAAAGCTGCGCTATGTGACGGTGGATATTCTCCCACTGCGCTCGCTGTTGCTGGCGCTTTTTTTAGTGTCCGGCGTTATCGCCGGATATCTCTTGTCAGGACGTTGCGCCGCCTCGTCTTCGGAAGAGCTTCGCCGCTATTTTGACGGTTATCTTTCGCTGACGGTCAGACAGGGCCTGACAGGCGAGACGGTTTTTCGCATGCTTGTCTGTTATCTTCGCGCGCCGTTGCTTGCTTTTTTGCTCGGCTTTGCATCCATCGGCGTCGCGGCGCTGCCGCTGCTGCTTGCCGCGCAGGGATTTGTACTTTCGTTTTCGCTGTTTTCCTTCGCGATTGCGATGGGGCGGGAGAGCTTTGTCCTGCTGATCGCGGTCTTTGCGATTCGCTTGCTGTTTGTCCTGCCGTGTACGTTTCTGCTCTCGTCGGCGGCGATCGAGAAAGCATACGCGCTTGCCGCGTTCACGCTCGGCGGCGGGAAGCGTGTCCGCCCGGTTGCCTATTCGGCGGCGTACTGGTACCGCTTTGCGGTGTGTTGTGTTTGTTTACTGATCGGCTGCGTGTTGGAGCTATGGCTTGTGCCGATGCTGCTTGCAGTCTGAAGATCCTATGGAAGGGGGGATGTTTTTCTTGGACGAGCTGTTGGAGCGCTATCAATCATATCTTGCCAATGAGAAGCAGGCTTCTCAGAATACCCTCAGCTCCTATATGCGCGACCTGAACCAGTTTGCCGTGTGGCTGGAGGAGCATCACCCCGACGATCTGCGCAAGGTCAAGCAGGCAACGATTTCGGAATACGTCGAGTGGATGACTGGTAAGGGCAAATCCGCCGCGACCATTACACGTTCGATCGCATCGATCAAATCGTTTTACACGTTCCTCCAGAGCAAGGGCGAGGTGAAGGCAAACCCTGCAAAGGGTGTTGCAACCGCCAAGGTGGAGCGCAAGTTTCCCGAGATCCTCACCAATCGCGAGGTGGAGCTGTTTTTGGAACAGCCGCAGTGCATCGACGCAAAGGGCTATCGTGACCATGCGATGCTGGAGCTGCTGTACGCAACGGGCATCCGCGTTTCGGAACTGATCGCGCTCGACGAAAAGGACGTGAGCCTTAGCGCCGGCTTCATCCGCTGCGTGAGCAAGGGTAAAGAGCGCATCATCCCGCTCTATCCTGCCGCTGTTAAAGCGATGTCGGACTATATGAAGGACGTTCGACCGCAGCTCATTGCCGACCCCGAGGAAACGGCGCTGTTTGTCAACATGAACGGCGAGCGCATGAGCCGCCAGGGCTTTTGGAAGATTGTCAAGCACTATCAGGAAACGGCGCAGATCAATAAAGACATTACGCCGCATACCCTGCGCCATTCGTTTGCGGCGCATCTGCTTGAAAACGGGGCGGATCTTCGTTCCATTCAGGAGATGTTGGGTCACGCGGACATCTCGTCCACGCAGATCTATACCCACGTCGTCAAAAAGCAGCTCAAGGACGTATATCAACGGGCGCATCCGAGGGCATGAGAAAAGCGAAAAGACCGCTTGAAAAAGCGGTCTTTTATTTTGGCTTGCGTTTTTATGCCGCGTTTGCTAAAATGCTGATTGTATATCGTGGGTGTAAAGTGCCGCGATGACATGACAAGTATGCATGCTGGGAGGTGCCGCGTTTGCGTATTCTTGGAATCGATCCGGGCATTGCCATTGTTGGCTTTGGCCTCGTCGAGGCGGAGAACGGCCGGACGGAAATGCTCAATTACGGTGCGATCACGACCGAAGCGGGGCTTCCGCTCGCGACCAGACTGTGGCAGATCGGAAACGACATGGAGGATCTGATCGGGCAGTGCAAGCCAGAGGCGATCGCAATCGAGGAGCTTTTCTTTAACAACAACATTACGACAGGTATTGCTGTCGCACACGGACGCGGCGTGATCCTTTACACTGCCGAAAAGTATGGCATTCCTCTGTTCGAGTACACGCCCTCGCAGGTCAAGCAGGCGGTTGTCGGTTACGGAAAGGCGGAAAAGCGTCAGGTCATGGATATGACGAAGCGGCTTCTCAAACTCAAGGCAGTTCCAAAACCGGACGACGCGGCAGATGCGCTTGCCTTGGCGCTCTGCCATGCGCGCAGCGCGACCTCGCTTTTGGCAGGGGTAGCCGCAGAAGCCAAGCAAACGATATAACGTCCGCCTGTGAGCGTTGGGGGAGAGACTACCTTATGTTTTATTATTTAGACGGTACCGTGGCGCACATCGAGCCTTTTTTGGCAGTTATCGACTGCGGCGGCGTGGGCTATGCCTGTAAGACAACCAATACCACGCTCGCGCAGCTGCAAAAGGGGCAACGCGGGCGCCTTTACACTTATCTGAACGTCGGAGAGGACGTGTTTGACCTCTACGGCTTCGCCTCGCAGACGGAGCTTGGCAGCTTCAAACAGTTGCTATCCGTTTCGGGCGTGGGACCGAAGGCGGCGCTCGCGATCCTTTCCTCTGTTACGCCGGAGGGGCTTGCGATGGCGGTCATCACGGGCGACGAGAAATCCCTGACTGCCGCTCCCGGCGTCGGAAAGAAGATCGCGCAGCGCATCCTGCTTGAGCTCAAGGACAAGGTCGCCAAGGAACAAACGCACGGAGGCTTTACGGCGACTGCCGCCGCAGTCCCCGACGGCATGGGCAAATCGGTCGAAGCGGCGCAGGCGCTCGCCGTGTTGGGGTATTCGCAATCGGATATCGCCGTGGCGCTCAAAGGGCTCGATGTGGAGACGCTGCCGCTGGAAGAACTGGTGCGTCAGGCGCTTCGACGCATGGTGAAGTAACATGTTTCGCAGCAGCGGCGCGTCGTTGACGCTGTTTCTTACGCTGTTGCTCTTGTCCGCCGCCGCGCTGATTGCCGCGTGGAGCCACGGACGGCAGTGGGGCGACCTCGCGAGCCGCAGGCGTTATGGCGAAGCTCTGAGCGAGGACGAGCAGAAATCGCTGCGGCGCTGCCGCAGGAACTTTTGGATTTGGGCAAGCATATCGCTTACCTTTGCGACGCTTTCTTTTTTTGCGTTGCAATAGCGCCGATTGTAAGGAGCAAATGCGATGAGCATTGATTTTGGTACCGATATCTATGAAGAGCCGCTCGTGGCGAAGACCTTTCTGCAGGAGGACGCGCAGGAGGGTTCGCTGCGTCCGAAGACGCTGAAGGAGTATATCGGCCAGGAAAAGGCGAAGGGCAACCTTTCCGTTTTCATCGAGGCGGCGAAAAAGCGCGGTGAGTCGCTCGACCACGTACTGCTGCACGGCCCTCCGGGTCTCGGCAAAACGACGCTTGCCGGCATTATCGCACAGGAGATGGGCGCGGGCATCCGCATCACATCAGGCCCCGCCATTGAAAAAGCGGGCGACCTTGCGGCGCTGCTGACGAATCTCAATGAAAACGATATCCTCTTTGTCGACGAGATCCACCGGCTCAACCGCGCGGTGGAGGAAATCCTGTATCCGGCGATGGAGGATTACGCCATCGACATTATCATCGGCAAGGGCCCGAGCGCGAATTCGATCCGACTTGATCTTCCGCACTTCACGCTCATCGGCGCGACGACGCGGGCGGGACAGCTCTCGGCGCCGCTGCGCGACCGCTTCGGCGTCACGCTGCGCCTTGAGCTCTACACGCCTGATGAGCTGTGCCAAATCGTCACACGCTCCGCTGGTATCCTCAGCGTCAGTATTGAGCCGGACGGCGCGATGGAGATAGCCAAGCGCTCGCGCGGCACACCGCGCATTGCAAACCGGATGCTGCGCCGCGTGCGCGACTTTGCCGAGGTCAAGGCGGACGGCGTCATCTCGCGAGCCGTAGCGGACGAGGCGCTGGGCGCGCTGGAGATCGACCGGTTGGGACTCGACCCGATCGACCGGCGTATGCTCGGCGCGATCGTCGAGAACTACGGCGGCGGCCCCGTCGGACTGGAAACGCTTGCGGCAACCATTGGAGAAGAGGCGGTGACGCTTGAGGACGTCTACGAGCCGTATCTCATGCAGATCGGCTTCCTGACGCGTACGCCGCGCGGCCGCTGCGTAACACGCAAGGCATATGAGCATTTGGGCCTCTCCGTTCCGAGTGGCCTGATGGACGGTGGGGAACAGTTGAGCCTATGAGCGCTTTCGACAAGACCAATCAATTTTTGGAAATACTAAAAATTATTTTTGTAAATACTTGACAAATGAAAATGCATACAGGTATAATGCGATATGGTTCAGAAGTATGAGGGTTTACACGGCAGGCTCAGCGATTGCTCGGACGAGCAGCTCTGCACGTTCGTCTCCGAGGGGGACGCGGAGGCGGAGGCGGCGCTGGTAACGCGGTATTACGCGCTGGTTCGTGCCTGTGCCCGACCGCTTTTTTTGGCGGGCGGCGACGGGGAAGACCTCATTCAGGAAGGCATGTTTGGTCTGATCCAGGCCATTCGTGAATATCACGACGGTAAGGCCGCTGCTTTCCGTACCTTCGCGGAGGTCTGTATCCGCAATCGACTCTATTCCGCTTTACGCGCAGCGGCGCGTGACAAACACGCACCGCTTAATCAGTCCGTTTCTTTGGATCACCCTTTCTTTGACAGCAATTCCTACATCTCCGGGGCTTTCGATCCCTCACACACAGACCCCGAGCTATTGATTGCGGATCGGGACTATGTGGAGAGTGTGCTTGAGAACACCACGAAGCAGTTGTCCGAGTTTGAGGCAGAGATCTTAAGGTACTATTTAGACGGCTTGTCTTGCCAGGAGATCGCAAAGATCGTCGGTAAGACGCCCAAATCAGTGGACAACGCCGTGCAGCGCGTCAGACGCAAGACCGCGCGGCAGCTTCATTCCGGCGATATCAGCAAACGCTGAACGCAATATTCTTTTTATTTTTCAAAGAGAGGGTAAGAAACATGTACGAAGACAAGACCTTAGTGTGCAAGGAGTGCGGCAACGAGTTCGTTTTCACCGCCGGTGAGCAGGAGTTCTATGCCGAGCGCGGTTTCCAGAACGAGCCGCAGCGCTGCAAGGCCTGCCGTGACGCCCGCAAGAACGCTGCCCGCGGTCCGCGTGAGTATTTCACGGCCGTGTGCGCCAATTGCGGCGGTGAAGCGCGTGTTCCGTTCGAGCCGAAGACCGACCGTCCGGTCTACTGCAGCGACTGCTTCGCCAAGATGCGTGCCGAGCAGCAGTAAGTGTGTTGATAAAAAGCGGTTTGCCGATGGCAGACCGCTTTTTACTGCTTTTTATCAGATAATTGGTATTGAAAAATTCAGCGGGATGGGTTACACTATAGCCTGCAATTTAAAATCGGAGGTTATCGCAATGATCCAGATTACGAAGGATACCGTCATCGGCGACATCCTTGACATCGCGCCGCAGACGGCGCCCATTTTCTTCTCCATCGGCATGCACTGCCTCGGCTGCCCGTCCAGCCGCGGCGAAACGGTTGAGGAGGCTTGCATGGTACACGGGCTGGTCGGCGAGCAGATGGACAAGCTCCTCGCGCTCGTCAACGAAGAGGCAAACCGCGACTTCGACGATGCCGAAGCTGCCGAATGAAAAAACAAGCAAAGCGCATACGGATGACGTATGCGCTTTGCTTCACCTCTCGCCGCGCCTTCGCTGCATCGCGGAACTGGTGCCCCGCGGCGCGCGCCTTGCGGATGTCGGCACCGACCATGGGTATCTGCCCGTTTGGCTGCTGCAGGAAGGCCGCATCGAACACGCGATCGCATCGGACATCAACGCATTGCCGCTTGCTCACGCGCGGCGCACCGTGGAGGAATATGGGGTCGCGGATCAGGTGGAACTCCGCCTTTGCGCCGGACTGGACGCTGTCGCGCCGGATGAGGCAGACACTGTCGTCATTGCGGGAATGGGTGGGGAGACCATCCTCGCCATCCTTGACGCCGCGCCGTGGCTCCGACGAGACGGAATGACGCTACTGCTCCAACCGATGACGAAGGCGGAGCTTTTGCGGCGTTGGCTTTCGGAAAACGGATACCGTATCGAATTTGAGCGCTTAGTCAGGGACAAAGGTACGATCTATGCTGTGCTGACCGTGAAGGCAGGGGGCGGCGCGCCGCTGGCAAATGTGCAGGCGTGGTGCGGCGTAGGGCTTCTGCACGACCCGCTTTACGGCGAATATGCGCGCGATCGCGTTCGGAAGCTGGAAGCCGCCGCCGCGGGGATGCGGCGTGGAAAGCGCGCGGACGACACGCAGATCGCCTCGCTGGAAACGGACGCGCGCGAGCTGCGGCAAGCGATAGAGGAGTGGAAACATGCCAAGAATACATGAAATCGAACAGGCAATCTTTGACTGGGCTCCGCTCACGCTTGCGGAGAAATGGGACAATGTTGGGCTGCTCTGCGGCCACGCGGAGTGGGAGATTTCCCGTGCTCTTGTCGCACTCGATCCCTTTGAGGACGTTGCCCACGAGGCGCATGAGCGCGGCGCGGAGCTGATCGTGACGCATCACCCGCTCATCTTTGAACCGGCGCGCTCCGTAACCGACCGCGACAGCGTCGGGCGCTGTATTCTTTATCTCGCAAAGCATGATATCGCCGCAATCAACGCGCATACGAACCTTGACTGCGCCTTGGGCGGCGTCAACGACATACTGGCGCGGACGCTGGGGCTTTCGGGAATCTGTGTGATCGGCGAGAAGAAAGAGGATGCGCAGGGCCGTGTATGCGGCCTGCTGCGCGCGGGCACGGTAGGGCAAACGGAGCTTCCGGCCTTTGCCGCACGCGTCAAGGCGGCGCTTTCCTGCGAGGGACTGCGCTATTCAGACGCAGGGCGCGCCGTGCGGTACGTCGCGGTCGGCGGAGGCGCCTGCGGCAGTGAACTTTGTGAGGTCGCGGCGGCGGGCTGCGACACCTTTGTGACTGCCGACGTCAAGTACAACCAGTTTTGGGATGCGCACGATCTCGGCATCAACCTCATTGACGCAGGGCATTTCAAGACGGAGAATCCAGTCTGCGAGGCGCTTGCGGCATATCTGCGCGAGCGTTTTCCGCAGCTTGACGTCCTGATTTCGGAAAAACACACCGATCCGGTCAAATTCTTATAAGAAATAACTTGTTTTTCGGGAATATCCATGTTATACTATATCCGCTTTTTTGTTGATACTTCATCAGATATAAGGAGAGATTCCCATGTCCGGACATTCCAAGTGGCATAACATTCAAAAGACCAAGGGTGCGGCTGACGCGAAGCGCAGCGCTGCGTTTACCAAGATCGCCAAGGAGATTATCGTCGCCGTCAAGCAGGGCGGCAGCGGCGACCCGAACAACAACTCCCGTCTCGCGACCGTCATCGCCAAGGCGAAGGCGGCGAACATGCCCAACGACAACATCAAGCGCACGATCGACAAGGCGCTCGGCTCGGGCAACACCGACAACTACGAGTCCGTTACCTACGAGGGCTACGGTCCCTGCGGCGTCGCGGTCATCGTCGAGGCGCTGACCGATAATCGCCAGCGCACCGCGCCGGAGGTTCGCCACTACTTCGACAAGTTCGGCGGTAATCTCGGCGCGCAGGGCTGCGTGAGCTGGTCGTTCGACCGAAAGGGCGTCATTGTCATCGACAACGAGGACGGCGACTACGAAGAGGACAAAGTCATGGAGGACGCGTTGGAAGCGGGCGCGGAGGACTTTGAAGCAGACGGGCCCGTGTTTGAGATCACAACCGATCCCGACGCGTTCCCCGCCGTCGTAAAAGCGCTTGAGGACAAGGGCTACGCGTTCGTCAGCGCGGAGATTTCAATGGTTCCGCAAAACTATGTCACGCTCAAGACTGAGGATGACGTGAAGAACATGGAAAAGCTCATCGACTTTTTGGAGGAAAACGAGGACGTGCAGAACGTCTGGCACAACTGGGAGCAGGATTGAGCCCAATCAGCAGAAGAAAACCGGGG
>JAWRIJ010000168.1:0-8198 GCA_040307975.1 Oscillospiraceae bacterium
TATATGAGCCGCGAAAGATGATCTCCACGCCGCCGCTTTTTCCCGCAACGGAATAGCCCCGAAGCGACTGCATCTCTCCGCGTCTCTTGAAGTGCACCGCTTTGCCGTTTCCGTAAAACAATCTGTCAAACGCCTGCCAGACTTGGGAGGCAATTCCGTGAACAGCCACGCTGGAACCCACGTTATCATTAAAGTGCTTATAAAACGGCTTGATATCCGTTTTGAAGCCGTACTCGGTAAAGCCCGCGTCCTTGCGGAGCTTGTCTAGCTGCTGAAAGCATTTTTTCAATGCGGCTTTATCGCGTTCTTCTTCATCGTACCGTCTTTTTATCTCGTCTTGAATCGCGGCATATTCCTCGGTTCGTTCCAAACGGCGGAGCTTCTTGAGCTCATAGTTCAGCAGCGTGTTGTAAATCTGCCGCGCGATCTCAAACCGCTTTTCCAGCCTGTCGCTCTGCCATTTCTCCAAAACAAGGGGAAGCGTCAGGCAGCAAGTCTCGGTCGTTGCTTTTGCCATACGCTTCCCCTCCTATCGGTTGTATTTTCTTGTTCCCGGTTTACTTCGCCCGCAGTTCCATGAGCTTCTGCTTCAGCTCGCCCTCGATGCGGCCGAGCTCAGCCTCGGCGGCCTTGCGCTTCGCCGCGCCCTCGCGCTGGATGTTGATGACCTCGTCGAGCGTGGAGATGAGCTGCTCATTCGTGTGCTGGAGCGTTTCGATGTCGATGACGCTGCGCTCCGCCTCCTTCGCCGTGGCGATGGTGCCCATCTTGAGCATGTCGGCGTTCTTTTTCAGCAGGTCGTTCGTCGCCTCGGTGACGGCGTTCTGCGCCGCCGTCGCCTGACGGGAGTGTTCCATGCCGAGCGCAAGCACCATCTGGCTCTTCCACAGCGGGATGGTGTTGACGAGGGACGACTGGATCTTCTCAACCATGAGGGTATCGTTGTTTTGCAGCATACGCGTCTGCGGGCCCATCTGCAGCGACACCATGCGCGTGAGCTCAAGGTCGTGCAGCTTCTTTTCAAAGCGGTTGCAGAGGCTGACCATGTCGTTGTACTTCTGCGCGTCTTCGGCCAGTCCGCTCGCCTCCGCCTTCTTGCGAAGCTCCTCCACCTCGCCGTTGCGCAGCTCCTCCAGGCGCTTCTTGCCGGCGATGATATACATGGTCAGTTCCTTATAATACTTGAGGTTGAGCTCGTACATCTGGTCAAACATCGCGATGTCCTTGAGCAGCACGACCTGATGGTTCTCAAGCTCCTTGGTAATGCGGTCAACGCTCGCCTCCGCCTTGCCGTACTGCGCGCGCATCATCTCAAGCTTGTTGCGCTGCTTTTGGGCAAAGCCGAAGATGCCCTTCTTTTCCTCCTGGCCGAAGCCCTTGACCTCGACGACAAGCTTGGAAAGCGTCTCGCCGACCTCGCCGAGATCCTTGTTGCGCACGGAATTGAGCGCGTTCTCGGAGAACGACGCGACGCTCTTCTGCGCCGCCGCGCCGTAGTTGAGCACGAGGTTGGAGTCGGTAATATCAATTTTCTTCGCGAACTCGTCGACCGCCTTCTTCTCCTCGTCGGTGAGCATGCTCTCGTCCAGCTTGACCGGCTCGGCCTCCTTCTTTTCGGGGGCGGCGGCGGGCGCCGCGGGCGCGGGAGCGCTGTCGAGCGTCAGCTCAGGCGCCGCTTCCACGGCGGCCGCTGTAGGATCCAGCGTCAGCTCGGGTATGGAATTATCAGCCATTTTTCGTATCCTCCCTATTGTAAACTTTTATGTATCCGTTGTTTACATTCAAAAACGGCGGCTATGCCGCTTTTACTCTGAAACAGTATTATAATCTTTTTCCGTCGTAGGGTCAAGCAAAAAAGAAAGCCCGCGCGGCGGGCTTTCCTCACATATTTTTGGGCGGGATACCGTAAGCCTGCGTCACGGGATCGAGGAACAGCGGAAGCCGCGGCGGGCGATAGGTAAAAAGGACGAACAGGAGCATAAGCCCCCACAGAAGCAAAAAGCCCGTAAGCTGCATCGCCGTACCTCGCAGGGAGAGCGTCGTGAGCAGGCGATAGCTCAAAAGGTACGCCGCCGCCGTGGAGGCGAAAAAGACCGCTATATTAAACCAGTCCGGCGTCTTGCCGAACATTCCGTTGGCGGTATAGTACAGCACCGGGATAAACAGCGCGCCGGCAGCCCCCGCCGTCGCCTTTGCCGCGAAAAAGTTGCGAAGCGGCTCGGCAAAGACGGGAAATTCGAGCATCGTGAACACGAAATAGGGCACGTAGAGCAGCTTCATGTGCTCCCACGTCGACTCGTTCACGCCCGCGAACGCCGCCACAAGTATGCTGCCGCCCGTCCACTTGAACAGGAATTGCAGCAACATTCCCCCCGCGCAGGCGATCAGGAAGCCAAGTCCCTCCCACAGGCGCAGATTTTTCCGAACGAGCATCGCTCTTTCCTCCTCTCCGCGCAGTTTGCTTCTATTCTATGCAAAAAGGTCCGCATCTATGCGAAAAGGCTGCCGAACGGCAGCCTTTTCGCATCAGTAAAGTCATCAGTCTCTGTAAACAGCCTTTGGCAAGCATCCACACCTGCTTACGGCGCGGTATAGACCGGCACCACGACGCCGCTCGGTTCGGACGCCGCCAAGGTGAAACGGTTGCCCTTGAGGTAACGTATTTGCTCATTGGGATACAGCTTCAAAAAATCCTCCAGCGTACCCACCGCACGCAGGCCATAGGAGCCGTGGCGATAGTGCATCGGCACGATGACGCGCGGATCTGCCGCATCGCACACGCGCTTCGCCGTCGCAGCGTCGATCGTGTAGTACCCGCCCACGGGAATGAGCATGGCGTCCGCGCCCGAGATAGCGGCAAGCTGGGCGTCCGTCGGGAAGTGTCCGAGGTCGCCGCAATGAACCACCGTAAGCCCCTCGGCGCGCAGGACGTGCATTGTGTTCCCGCCCCGCAGCGCGCCGCCCTTGTCATCGTGGAAGGTCGTCACCGTTTCAACGCTAAATACATCGTTCCTTTTGGTTGACAATTGCACAGCCGCCGTATAGTTGTGGTCGCCGTGTCCGTGCGAGCAGAACACCTCGTCCGCGTGCGTGTGCAGCGGCGGGTATTCGTCCATACGGTACGGGTCGAGCACGATGCGGCAGCCGCCGCTTTCCAGCGCGAAGCAGGCGTGTCCGAGCCAAATGATCTCCATACGCTCCTCCGTTATCCATTCTGCGTGTCGTCCGAAGGCGTCGAACGCGCCTCCGTCCCGGCGGTTCCGTTCTTCCTGCCGAAGAGCCCCTTGCGCGGCTTCTTCTCCTTTGCGATCCCGCTCCGGCGGGCACGCTTCGCGAGCTTGACGACGGCCACGATGATCACCGCGATGACGAGCAGCGTCAGCCAGCTGTAGGCAAGCCACTCGGCAAAGTCCTCCATGGCGCTTCCGAAGTCGCGCAGGCCCTCGCGGAACGATTGGCCGATGCGCTGCCCGAAGGTCAGCGGCGCGGTCTCGATCTCGGTAACGCGGTAGACTTCGTTGAGCGAGACGTTGATGGTCGAATAGCCGATGAGGGAATCGTAGTGCCGCTTTTCGCCGCTCAGGCGCTCGATCTGATACTCGGTGTCGCTGATCGCGCCCTCCAGCGTGATGATGTCCTCCATCTCCTCCGCCTTGGCGAGCAGCTCTTGCAGGCGGTCGAGCTTGATCTTCGCCGTTTCAAGGCGAGACTCCATATCGTAGTAGTACTCGCTCACATCCTCGGCGCTCTGCGTCTGATAGGAGACGGTGCAGATGCTGCCGACCTGCCCGAGGAATTCCGCGAACTTCGCCGCGGGCACGCGGACGGTATAGCTTGCGCTGCGGTAGCCGCCCGAACGGGTACGGGTGCTCTGCTCCTCAAAATAGCCGCCGAGCCGCTTTGTCAGCGCCTGGATCTCGGCGTCGGAGCGCTCGAACTCGGTGGTTTCCAGCTCCAGGCTCGCGCGGTAGATCATCTTGACGCCGTCGGGCAGCTCCGGCATGGCGTTGTCGGTCGCGCCGGAGGCGCCGTTCTCCGCCTTGTAGGCGTAGTCCGCCGTCGCGCCGTCCGCCCAGTAGCCCTCCGCCGCATCCATCGGCATCTCCGGCGCCGCGGGCGCGCTTTGCGCGTAGGCTCCGTTTTCCGAGGGAGCCGTCCCCTTGGAGGAAGCGCCGCAGGCGGTCAGGGCAAGCGCCAGCGTCAAGGCCAATACGGTTGCAAGCGTTCTTCTTTTCATCTTCTCCACCTCGTCTCTCAAATTTGGGGAACCTGTCTTCTTAGACGGATAAGGCGCGAAAAAGTTCCGAAAGGCGCCGGCGTGTCACTCCAGTTCGTCGAGCGTCATGGAGAAGCTGTCCATGCAGTGCTCCATAAACCAGTCGAGTTCGGGGAGCTGCATTGCCTGCAGCGCCTCGCGCGTCTGCTCGGCGGCGCGCTTGAACTCCATGTTGCCCGCCTTGATTTCCTCCATACACTTGATGTGCGCCGAGAGCTTGTCCGCCGCCTTGACGATACGGTGCAGCTCCTTGTCGTCGCCGCGCAATATCGGGCGGTAGCTCGCGCGCAGCTCATTCGGAAGCAGGGAAATAAGCTTGTCGGCGGCGACGCTCTCCACCTTGCGGTAGGACGCCTTGATCTCGGGATTGTAGTACTTGATGGGCGTCGGCATGTCGCCGGTGATGATCTCCGTCGCATCGTGGTAAAGCGCGTAGACCGCGACCTGCCCCGCGTCGACGTTTCCGTCGAAGACCTCGTTGCGGATAACCGCCAACGCGTGCGCCAGCACCGCGACCATGTGGCTGTGCTCCTGCACGTTCTCGGAAAAGCTGTTGCGCATGAGCGCCCAGCGCGGAATGTAGCGCATACGGCTGATATAGGCAAAAAAGTGGCTCTTCATATTTTTCCTCCATGCTTCGCGGTTGCCGCGGCGAGCGGCGGACGAAGCGGTATCCATGTTAGCGTGATGTATCACGCTAATCCTCCAGCTCTCCAAACAGGCACTCCCCGTCGCTCCCAACGATGCGGACGGAACGCAGTTCGTTTTGTAAGCCGTCTTCCATAATGTATACTTCCGCGTAGTTCGGCGCGTGTCCGGTGCTGCCGTCGTCATCCGCGCCCTCAAAGAGGACGGAAAACGTCTTTCCGACGCAACGGGAAAGGTATGCCACCTTCATCCTGCGCGCCACCTTTGCGGCGCACGCCGCGCGCTCCTCGCGCACGCCCTTGTCGATCTGCGCCATCTCCGCCGCCTTGGTGCCCGGGCGGATGGAATAGGGGAAAATGTGCATATCGGCGAACGCGCATTGCTCGATGAAGGCAAGCGTCTCGGCAAACTCTTCTTCCGTTTCCTCCGGAAAGCCCGTAATAAGGTCGGTGGTGATCGCGGGGTCGTCAAAATACTCCCGCAGCAGGGCGCAAGACTCCAAATAGCGCGCGGTATCATAGCGGCGGTTCATGCGACGGAGCGTCGCGTCGCAGCCCGACTGGAGCGAGAGATGAAAGTGCGGACAAAGGTTGGGGAGCTTCGATAATCGCTCGCAAAACTCCCTCGTGACCGTGCGCGGCTCAAGCGAGCCGAGGCGAAAGCGCAGTATGGGCGCTCGCACGCAAAGGCGCTCCACGAGGTCAATCAGGGTGGTCGGCTCCGAAAGGTCTTTTCCGTACGAGGATATCTCGATGCCGGTCAGCACGGCCTCCAAGTAACCCTCGTCAACCAGTCTCTTCACCTGTAAGCTCGCCTCGTCCATCGGCAGCGAGCGCACAGGGCCGCGCGCGAAGGGGATGAGGCAATAGGTGCAGAAGTTTTGGCAGCCGTCCTCGACCTTGAGCATGGCGCGGGTGCGCGCCGCCAGTCCGCCCGCGGGCAAGATCTCAAAGTTGTGGCGATGGAGCGCGTCGTCGAGGTGGACGATGGGCGCGGCCGGCGCGCCCTCGCTTGCCGCGGCGCGCTCGCGCGCCGCGCGTTCAACGAGATCGAGAAAGCCCAGCCGGTCGTCCGTTCCGGCGAGGACGTCCACCTCCAGCGCCGCCACGTCCTCCGCGTGAGTCTGTGCGTAACAGCCGCAGGCGGCGACGACGGCGGCGGGATTGCGCGTTTTTGCGCGGCGGAGCATTTGGCGGGATTTCTTGTCGCTCACGGCGGTCACGGAACAGGTATTGACAATGTAGGCGTCCGCCTCGTCCTCAAAATCGACGAGCGTGTGTCCGCGCCGAAGGAGCTCGCGCTCGATCGCCTGCGTTTCATATTGGTTCACCTTGCACCCCAGGGTGCAGATCGCGATTCGCATGTGCTTTCCTCTTGCTATTTTAAGAATGTATCGGTATAATCAAATCCATTGTAACGTGATTTCCCCTGACATGCAAGCACAAGATCGTGAGGTGACCGTCAATGCAGCTATTGGACGCCGACTATACAGAGGGCCTGCGCCTTTTTTACCTCCAGCAATACGACGAAGCGCTCGCGTTTTTGACGCGCGCCGCCGAGGCGGGCGAGGCAAAGGCGCAGCACTTCCTCGCCATGATGTACGAAAACGGCAACGGCGCCCCGCGCGACCTCGCCCGCGCCGCCTACTGGTACGGACGCGCCGCGGAGCAGGGAGATCGGGAAGTACGGCTCACCTACGCGATGATCCTTGCGCTCGGCAAGGGCGTGGAGCAGGATATTGCCGCCGCGTGTCACTATGCGACGCTTTCTTTCCACCAGGGCAACGCGAACGCGCTTCAGGCGCTGCGCATTATCCGCGCGCAGGCTGTCGAGGCGGCTGCCGACGCGATCGCCGCCTCCCGCGCATCCCATGACGCGGGCAACGACGTGGCCGCGGCGGAGCAGCTGCGTCGCGCGGCGGAGTGCGGCAGTGCGGACGCGCAATACGCTTTGGCGCAGATGCTTTTAAGCGGTCAGGGCGTCGCGGAGGATCGCCGCGCGGCGGCGCTCTGGCTGCGCGAGGCTGCGGAACAGGGCCACGCCGGAGCAAAAGCATACCTCGCGAAGCTGACGGACGACGCGCTCGCGGGAAGCGCCGAGGCTCCCGATGCGGACGAAGCCGGGGAGGCGGAGGCATGATCTATCTCGACCACGCCGCAACGACGCCCGTTCCGCCCGAGGTGGCGGACGCCGTACGGGAAGCGCTCGTGAACCAATATGGCAATCCGAGCTCACAGTATGAGCTCGGCCGCGAAGCAAAAGCGCTTGTCTCCCGTTGCCGCGAGACGGTGGCGGACGCGCTGGGCTGTGAGGCGTCGCGCCTTGCCTTCACCTCCTGCGGCACGGAGAGCGACAACTGGGCGCTTCGCCTCGCAGCGCATCAGAACCGCCGCGTGGGGAAGCACATCGTTACCACCGCGGTCGAGCACAGCGCCGTGCTGGAGCCCTGCCGCCAGCTTGAGCAGGAGGGCTGGCAGGTCACGTATCTCAAGCCCGACGCGCGTGGGAACATCACCGCCGGGCAGGTGCTCGCCGCCGTGCGCGAGGATACGGCGCTCGTGTCCGTCATGCTCGTGAACAACGAGACCGGCTGCGTGTTCCCCGTTCACGAGATCGCAGACGTGCTGCACATGCGCGGGTCGAAGGCGCTGCTGCACACCGACGCGGTGCAGGGCTTTTTGAAGCTCCCCTTCCGCGCGGACACGTTGGGCGCCGACCTCATTTCCGTCAGCGGGCACAAGATCGGCGCGCCGAAAGGAGTGGGCGCGCTATACCTCGGCGAACGCGTCAAAAACCCGCGTCCGCTGCTCGCGGGCGGCGGACAGGAGGACGGGCGGCGCTCCGGAACGGAAGCGACGGCGCAGCTCGCCGGCTTCGCCAAGGCGGTCGAACTGCGCAAAGCGCGGCTGGACGAGTCGCTCGCGCACATGGCGGAGATCAAGGCCTACGCGCTGGAGCGCCTGCTCGCCATCAACGGCGTGGAGCGAGTGGGAAACGGAAACGCGCCGCACATCCTTGCGATCTCGCTCGTAGGGTATCCGTCGGCGAACGTCGTACAGGAGCTCGGCGCGGAAGGCATCTGCATCAGCGCAGGCAGCGCCTGCCACCGCGGAAAGGCGAGCCATGTCTATGAGGCGATGGGGCTTTCAAAAAAGGTCAAGGCGGGCGTGCTGCGCGTGAGCTTCGGGCCGGAAACGCAGCGCGCCGACGTCGACGCGCTCGCGGATGCGCTCACGCGCCATCGGGACACGCGTTTTCCCATGCTGTAAAAAGA
>JAWRIJ010000169.1:0-10603 GCA_040307975.1 Oscillospiraceae bacterium
CGCCGCGGATCCGGAGATGACGGAGGCGCTGCTCGCGGTCGGCGTGGACGAGCTTTCCGTTCCGCCGCGCATTGTACTTCCGCTGCGCGGAAAGATCCGCGGGCTCGACGCCGCGCAATGCAGCGAGCGCGTGCTCACCGCGCTTTTGAGCGACATGACCTGAGAAGGGGGATACGTTATGAGTTATGACGTCGCGGCGCTCGGCGAGTTGCTGATTGACCTGACGCAAAACGGCGTGAGCGGGCAGGGAAATCCCGTGTTTGAAGCGAATCCCGGCGGCGCGCCGGCGAATGTGCTCGCGATGCTGAGAAAGCTCGGACGCTCCTGCGCGTTTCTCGGCAAGGTGGGCGCGGACGGCTTTGGCAACCAACTGGAGGAAACGCTCCGTGCGGCGGGCATTGACGTGCGCGGCCTACGGCGCGACAAAAAAGCGCATACCACGCTCGCCGTAGTGCAGACCTTTGCGGACGGCGACCGTGACTTCAGCTTCTACCGTAAGCCCGGCGCGGACGTTGAGCTTACGGCGGAGGAACTGGACACGGACGTGCTGCAAAATTGCAGCGTGTTCCACTTCGGCTCGCTGTCGCTGACGGACGAGCCGGCGCGCACGGCGACGCATCGCGCGATCGAGCTTGCGCGCAGCGCCGGCGCGCTTATTTCCTACGACCCCAACCTCCGCCTACCGCTTTGGGAGAGCGGGAAAGCGGCGCAAGAACAGATCGCGTGGGGGCTTAAGCAATGCGGCGTGGTGAAAATCGCGGACAACGAGGCGGAATTCCTGTGCGGCACGCCGGATTTTGACCGCGCGGCGGCGATGCTGAGGGAGCGGTATCCGAACATTCGGCTGCTCAACATCACGGCGGGCGCGGGCGGCAGCTACTCGTACTACGAAGGCATGCGCGCTTTTGAACCCGCCTGCGCGCTCGGCGGCGTGATCGAGACGACCGGCGCGGGAGACACATTCTGTGCCTGTGTGCTGCATTACGTGCTCACGCATGGGTTGGACGGTCTGACGGAGCCGCAGCTCCATGAAATGCTCCGCTTTGCCAACGCAGCGGCGTATCTCGTCGCCACGCGGCGCGGCGCGATCCGCTCGATGCCGGAGCCGAATGAGATCGACGCGGTGCTGGAGCGGATGAAATAGCGGCGCACAAAGGAAGAAAGCAAAGGGAGGCAGCTTCGCGAAGAAGCTGCCTCCCTGCTTGCGTCAAAGCAGATCGTGCGTTTTGCTTTCCGAATATGAGCGCACGGCGCCGCTGCCTGCCTATCGGTTCAAGTACGCTTGCAGCTTTTCCTGCGGCTTGCAAATGGGCTTCCCGTAGATGATATACTCCGCGAGCAGCCCCAGCGGGATTGCCGTGAGCACGTCCACGGCGGAGTGCTGCTTGACAAACATCGTGGAGACGGAAATGATGATTGCGGAGAACGCAACGGTGATTTTCCAGCCTCGAGAGACGTTCTTTGCCTTGGCCCATGTTGACCACATACCCGCTGAATAGCCCACGTGGAGCGAAGGGCACACGCCGGTGGGCGTATCGAAGCGATAGATGAACGCCATCACATGGCAGAGGAAGTTGTCGCGCGGCATGACGGCGGGCCGCAGATACTGCACGCTGGGATAGAGAATGTAGACGATCATCGCCACGATCTGCGTGATGATGATGAAAACCTGCAAATGCTTGAAGCCGCGGATGTCATACAAAATGAAGTAGAGCAGCGAGAAGATAAGCAGGGCAAACCAATAGCAGTAGAAAATGGCGAAAAATTCGTTGAACGGGATGAGATCGTCGAGCCTGCTGTGGATAACGTGGCACTTTTCGAACGGGATCAGATTCTCTGTGAGAAAGTACAAGGCCAAATATACGACCCAGCCGACAAGCAGCTTGACATGCTCAAAGCGCGGCTCGCCAAGACGGGAAAAGCGCAGCTCGCGGTAATCAACAACAGGCGTTTTCATTGCGGGGATACCTCTTTGGGAAGATTGGAGGGATAGAGCTTTTTGGGGATGTTGCGATAGGGAATGACGGTGTGCTCCGGCAGCGAGCAGGCGATGGCGGTGATCTCGTCCATCAGGTAGCCGCAGATGCGGCGGCGCTCTTCGTCCATCGGCGCGGCGACGTTGAAGTACACGGGCTTGCCGAAATAGATCGCCTTAAGCGCCGGCGCGACGTAGAGCGGCACGAAAGGCAGCGCCTCGCCGGTCTTTTTCCCGTACATTCGCCCCATGTCGATGAAGCGGTCCTGAAAGTCGCAGAGGATGTGGTTATGCGGCGCGTCATGCTCGGGAAAGATCACGATGCGCGCGCCCTCCCGAAGCCTCGCGAGCGTTTCCTTGAAGGTCGACATGATGCGCGCGTCGTGGTAGACGCCGATGCACTGAGCGTTGTTGAACACGCACACCGCGAGCGGCACGATCAGGTATGAGAGCAGCTTGAACCACCACTGCACCGCTTTAGGTTTCTGCGACCAAAAATCGCGGAAGGCGTAGGGCTGCACTTCCTTCCAATGCATCATTTCCCCTGCGCACCAGGTGTAGTGCGTACCGGGACAGTACAACTCGCAGGCAATGGGACCGTTCATCTGCGTGTGGTTCCCAACAACAAGACACGGCCCGTCCGGCAGGTTCTCCGCGCCAACGATCTTCATCTTCGGATAGAACAGCCAGACGAGCCCTTTGATGATCTTGTAGGTGAGCGATGTTTTCTTTCCGCTCATCAAAAATCGACTTTCGTGTCAAGCGGCTGCTCCAAAAGCTCGGGGTTTTCCAGCAGGAGCTTGAGCAGACGCACTGCGCGCGAGCAGTAAAAGCCGTCGGAGATGCGCTCGTCGATGGTCAGGCCGATATCAATGCTCGGACGGATGGTCAAGTTGCCCTCTTCGTCGAAGAACGGGCGCTTTTTCATCTCGCCGACGATACAGAACACCGACGTTGTACCCCAGTTGGTGAGGTGGTGATAGCCGGCGTGCAGCTTGATCGAGCCGAGGTTCGCGAGCACGACCGAGGAATGAAACGGATCGGTTGCGATGACCGACTGCGGCATCCAGCCGTGGCTGTCGAGGAAACGCGCGCCCGCGCCGAGCGCCTTTTTGAAGATAAGCGGCACCTTTTGCAGCATATCCATGCTCTCGGTGGACTGGTCGTCGCCCTCATTGCGGACATAGGAGGCCTGACGGCAGATCTCGTCGTGGATGGTGTCGACGGTGTCCGTGGGCTTGGAGGTGATCCGCGCCAGCGCTTCGCCGCCATCGTCGGTGAAGACCTTCTTCATCGTGAACGCCGCCGTGATCTCGTTGCGCTGATAGAGGTTGTAGTTTGCGTAAAAGCGGTTGAGCTGCGGGCGCAGTGTGATAGTCTTGAGTACGGCGGTGACGATGATGTGGAAAATGGTGTACCTGTACGCGGGGTTCTCCGCGTTCTTCTTCGCGAGATACTTTTCCGCGTTCGTCAAATCGATCTGCTCGGAGATAAAAGCCTCGTTGTCGCAGCGGTTGGGCATAATGAGGGGCATGATATAGTGCATGGAATCAATGTTGCGAAGGAGCGTTCCGTCCCGGCGTGCCCATAGTTTATCACTCATGTGTTTCAGCCTCCTTGGCATTTTGCTTTTTCGACCAAAGCGTAATGGCGAATGCGATGGCAAGGTCGATAACCAGCGCAATCAAAAAAGGTAAGGGATTACGGTCTTCGATGCTGACGCCCATTACAGAGAACATGACGAGATCGGTGAGCTTCCCTAAAAGACTGCCGGCGAGGAACGGCGCAAGGGGCAGACGCACCGCGCCGCAGTACATGCTGCCGATGTCGAAATTGACAACGTTGATGCAGCGCAGCACGACCACGAAAGCGAAGTTGTTGCGGCTGCGCATCCGCTCAAATCCCTGAAGCTTCGGATAGCGCGCGCGCAACTCGTCCGCGTGATCGGCGCCGAGACTGCGCGCGAGGAAATACGAAATCAGCGCCATGACGAGCGTGCCGCATATGTTGGCGGCGATCGCGACGGGGACGGGGAACAGAACGCCGGCGGCGGTATAGAGGACGCCGGAATAAAACACGACGGTCAGGCTTTTAAGCGTGAAGAGCGCCATCAACACAAAGAACGCGCGAACGGGGCTTTCCGGCGTGTAATGAAGGACACTCTCCAGCGTGAACTCTTTGCGGTGAATAAAAGCGTAGAGGACGATCCCCGCCCATACGGCGGCGGCACAAATGCGAAGCAGCCGGTGCAGCCGTCTGCGGCGAGATTCCCGCGGTTCCATGGTCTGTCGATCATTCTCCTTACAATGGATGATACTGCCAAAACGATATTATACCGTATTTTCCCGAAAAAGCAAATCATATTTCCAAAATGTACCGTTCGTAGGCGTTGATAAGTGTGGTATCGCCGTAACGCAGGATACGGGGGATGTCGACACCATAGCTGCGGTGGACGTGTCCGTAGACAAGGTAGCGCGGGTGGAACGTGTCGAGCAGCTTATAGAAGCAGCGGAAGCCGCGGTGCGCGAGGTCGTCGGCGTCGCCGAGACCCTGCACGGGCGCGTGCGTGAGCACAAGGTCGACGCCGCCCGCACGCCGTAGCTGAGGCCAAAGCCTCATGAGCCGCTGTGCCATCTGGCGCTCGGTGTATTGATACTTTTCGCCACTGTAGCACATACTTCCGCCGAGGCCAAGAATACGCAGGCCCCGCACGGTGACGAGCCTATCCTCGACGCAGTCGCAGCCCTCGGGCGGGCGGCGGTCGTAGGACGCGTCATGGTTGCCGTGGACGAACAGCAGAGGCGCGCGCCCCATTGTCACCAAAAAGGACAGATACTCCGCGCTCAGGTCGCCGCAGGAGAGGATCAGGTCGATCCCGTCGAGCCGCCCGGACTGATAGAAGTCCCACAAATATTTGCTTTCCGTGTCCGCAAGAAGAAGGAGTTTCATATCACAGCGGCGATCAGAGGATCGCATCCTCCTTCTCCGGTGGAATAGCGTCGCGGTAAACGCCCTGCAATCGGACGATCGGGCGCGCCATCTGCAGGAGCTCCCCGTAGGCGGGCAGCGCGCCGTCGACATTGTCGACGAGCCAGTCCATGCGCATCAGCTCCTCCGGCTGGAAAAAGTGCGAACCGTCGCTGCGTACGACGCCGTCCTGCGAATGGATGGCGCGCTCAAACGGAAGGATCGACCCGTCTGCGACGCCGCGGTGCAGGATCTCCGCCAGTTGGCGTACGCCGACGGGCAGCGAGTCGTCCACGATGACGCCGATCGCGCCGCTCTGCATGCCCCACCAGTAATTGACGGCACGCTTATCGTCGGCGTTCAGCTCGTACCAAACGCCGCTGAGCATGCTGCGCACCAGCTTTTCGTAGACCTTGCCCCAATGCCAGTAGGGCGAGGCGATGGGATAATAGCTCCCGTCCCAGACCTGACACAGGCCCCACGGCTCGCCCATGCGGTCGGGCGTGGGCACGTCGCGGTTGGAAATGACCTCCGCGCCCGCGGCGGCGAGGCGATCCATCGGGTCGGCGTCGACGCAGGACCATGCAAGGCGGATACGCGCGTCGGGATTGGTCAACTGCACGCCGAGCGCGAAGGCGTTGATGCTCGCGGGAACGCCGAAAATGGGATTGCTCGCGACATAGCCGATCTTGCCGCTTTTGCACATCGCGCCCGCGATCGCGCCGGTGATGAACTTGGCCTCATAGGTGCGGCTGTAGTAGGTACGGACGCCTGTGTAAGGCATCATCGTTGAGCAGCACAGCACCTGAACGTCTGGATGGGCGGCGGCGGTTTTGCGGCATGCGCCGATGAGCGACGGCGTGGTGGCAAAAATGACCTGCGCGCCGTCGGCGACCGCCTGCTCCATCATGTTGTCCGCAGCTTGCGCGTCGTAATAGGTGCGACAGACCACGCGGCCGTCGAACAGCGCTTCAACGTACTGCCGCCCGAGGTCGTGCGCCTTTGCCCAGCCGCTCTCCTCCGGCAGGCAGTCGCTGACGAAGGCGAGCGTGAGCTTGGAGGGGAACACGTTTTTGACGAGGCGGCTCAGGACGCCCGGCTCCGCGCCCACCTCCTGCGCTTCGGTGCTGACCGCGACCGGCTCGCTCTGCGCAGAGACGCGTACATCCGGCCATACTGCACCGAGCGCCCGGGCAAGCTCGGCGTCGGAGCCGGACTTAAGCGAATCGAAAGGATAGACTTTAAGATAGACGAGCATCGCATCCGCAACGGTCAGCGCCAGCCGGTCGCCGCCAAGCTTTTCGAACGCCTTTTTAAAGCGCAGATAGCCAGTGAGGAAGCTGCGGCGCTCATCCTCCGTCCAAACCTGCTCCGGTTCGTGACCCAACGCCGCCTGAAGCTTTGCGAAGCTGCCCTCGCGGCTGAACTGAACCTCGTAAAGCCCTGCGAGGCGATAAGCACGCATGAAATCGTAATATGCGAGGATCTCCGGCTCATCCGACCACGCGGGGACGATGCGCGTCACATACGATGGGATCGAAACCGCGCCGTAGCTTTTGAGCACGCTGACGCGCTTGTTGCCCTCCTGCACGTAGAAGCGTCCGAGATATTCAAAGCAGCGGATCGGATCGCGGATACCCTCGGCACTCAGGTGCGCTTCGCACAGCGTGATCCACTTCTCAGAAAACTCCGTGTCCTTGGGCAGAAGCGGCATGAAATCGGCGGCAAACGCGTCCCGGCGTCCGCGGGTCTTCGTGCCGACGATCCGCTCAACGGGGATTTCCAAAAGCCCCATGTCGATCTGTCCCGCGGTCATCAGGTCGTCCAAAATTTCGTCAAGCACCTGCGGATAGGGATACTGGCCGCACAAAACGCGCTCCTTGTAGGTCTTGCGTCCAAGCTTCAGCGCGATGAGGTATTGCTCTGCAGCATCCTGCCTGCTCAAACGGATCGCCCCTTTCTGAACAGTGTAATAATTTATTTTACACTGGGTGATGGGAAAAATGCAAGCATGCAGGATCCCTTTTATATACTCTGGTGACGTGGATATCGGTGCAAGTCCCCTTGTCATAAGGGATTAAACCCTGTTTTGACCTTGATATCCCCAAAAATTTCGTTGAGAATTCTTTGCTACAATTTCAAAGTTATTCAGCAAAGATGTTGAAGCAGAAGATGCAGTAGACAAGCCTATCATTAACAATATTGGGACTATTGTAATTAGAGTATATAAGATCTCTTACAAACTTTTTCCGAAAAATTAAAATTTTCTCTTGCAATTTTCAAATGAGTGTGCTATATTACTAAAGCTGTCCCACGGGACAATGGGACATGCGCCGTTAGCTCAGCTGGATAGAGCGTCTGGCTACGGACCAGAAGGCCGGGGGTTCGAATCCCTCACGGCGTACCAAACAAAAAGCGACGTGTTTCGACACGTCGCTTTTTGTCTAGCATCGCCGCTGCGCGGCGAGCCGATCAAATTCATTGAGAGGGGCTTCCCGTTCCCTCTCAAACTCTTCCCATGCTGGCTTTCTGCATTTTTATCTCTCTATCCGCTCCACCGCTTATGAGTTAAAGCCCGCCGGATCGATCGGGCAGAAGCCCGTGAACGACGCGCCGCCCTGCAAATCGGCATAGACCGTGGCCACCTGCGTCGAGGAAACCGCGTCCGGCGCGTCCGGGGTCACACGGCAGAGGACGGCGTAGTTCATGCCCGCCACCACCTGCGTACCCAGCAGCGCCATCGGCTCGATCGCACTGCCGTCAAAGCCCGTCAGCGCCTTGTCGAAGGCGGCTTGCGCGTCCTCCGGCAACGGCAGCGCCGTCGTCTCGTCCGGAGCATGCCAGCCGCCGGGCAGAAGCTCCGCCGGAGCCTCGCCGCCGCCCTGTGTGTAATCGGCAAGCGGGAACGCGGCGTCGTGCGTCAGCGCCGCGCCGCCCTGCAGGTCGCGGTAGATCACGATCATGCGGTATGCGCCGCCCTTTTGGCACAAAAGCATGTCGTTGGCGCCCGCGACGACCTGCTGTGCCACCAGCGCCACGGGGACGAGGTTTTCTTCCACGGCTGCCTTGTCAAAGGCGGCCTGTACGTTCTCCGGCAGTGTGACCGCCGTTTGGTCGGTGATCGCCCAGCCGCCGGAGAGGGGCGTGTCGCTTGCCGGTTCCGCCGACGGTTCGGCTTTGCCGCCGCAGGCGGTCAGGCCGAGCAGCAAAAGCGCCGCAAGCAGCGTGGATGCAGTACGCTTTCTCATGAAGTGTTTTCCCCCTTGTATTTTTGATTGTTGCATTATGACCGCTCCAGAAGATCATCAGATGCTGAGGCCATGGTATGATAGCGCATGAGAACTACCGCAAGCTCCGCGCGTGTCACACTGTCCTTCGGGGCGAGCGCAACCTCGCTTTTTCCTGTGATGAGCCGATTTTGCACCGCCCATTCCATCGCGGCGTACGCCCATTCGGAAATATTGGAGGCGTCCTGATATCCCGCGAGTCCTTCCACGCTTTCTTGCTTCTCTGGGGCTGCGCGGCGATACAGCATGACGGCGAGCTGCTCGCGCGTCAATTCGCCGTCCGGCAGGAACATCCCGTCCATGCCGTTGACGATTCCCCGCTCCCGCGCCCACAGCGCCGCCTTGGCGTAAGGCGCTTCGCCCTCCACGTCGGCAAAGCCCGCGGCGTTCCCATCCGGCTTTTCCGCGGCGCGCCAAAGCGCCTCCACGGCGACGCCGCGCGTCGCGGCTTCCGTCGGGCGGAAGTATCCGCCGTCACAGGCGTCGAGCAGCTTCTTTTCCAAGCAGAACGCCGTTCCGTCGTGGTACCACGGCAGTGCCGGCATGGGGCTTTCCTCGCCGGGCGCGAGATATTGCCACGGCAGATAGACGCGGTTGACCGCCTCGATCCACGTCATGCCGTTGGCGCGCCTTAAGTCCAGCGCGTTGATCTGCACGCCGCGGGTGCGCTGGCGCTTTCCGGAGACAGGGCCCATGATGCTGCTGACTGAGCTGACGACATAGTACGCGCCGTCTGCCTTGCCGAGATACGTCATCTGATGCCCGGGAAAGTTCAGAAGCGCGCCCGGCGGCAGAGCGTCCAGCAGCGCGAGCTTTTCCTCGGCGGTCATGTACGTCGCGTCCGCCTTGGGTATGGGAAGGGGCCATTGCCAGTTTCCGTTGCGCGGAAGGTCAAGACCAAAGCAGGCGAATATGTTTCGGTTCAGGCTGGTGCAGTCCTCATTGTTAAGGCTCCCGCCCCAGCCGTAGGCGTCGCCGAGAGAGGCGAGCGCCACAGCGGCGAGATTTCTGCCGGTGAGAGGCAGATAGTCCTCGCTGACCTTTTCCCGTGCGTTGATGAGCGCGGGGATCTTTGCGTAGCTCCCGTCCTCGTTCCGAACGGGCAGGTACACGGGGTAGTTGTGCAGCGGCAGGCGGTTGATGACCAGCGCGTCCGGCTCCTGTTCGTCCATGCGCTCCAGCACCGTCGCCATCGTGATGAGGCGATTCGAGGCCTCCGGCGCGGTTTTGGAGTAGTCCGTGTACATCCTGTCGCCGCAGAACACCAGGCGCTTTTCAGCGGGAATGTCCCACGCGGAGAGCCACTCCGCCTTACTTTGGCAGAGAGCGACGTCCTCCACGCGTACCCAGCCGGAGCAGCAGGAGGTAAACACCTGGTAAAACTTCCCGTCCGCGGAGGTTGTGAACACCGCCACCGGCTCATTCATGCGGACGCCGACCAGCGCCTGATAATCGAAGTCAAAGTCCACGGGATCGTCGAGGATCTGCCCGTCATAGGGAAAGGTCAGAAGCGTCGTGCGCTCCACCGCGACGCCGTAGCGCACGGGCATATAGCGTTTTGCGTCCGGGTCGGCGCAGTTGGCGACGATCTCGTCAAAATCCGCCTGCTCCAGCTTTTTCCCGGTTTCGTCGTAGGTCCAGCCGAGGTAGTAGGCGCCGTCCGCAGCCGCGCCTTTTTTGAGGGCTTCGCAGTGTGCAACGCCGTCAAAGGTCTCGCCCACGTTTCTGAGGTCGTGCATATTGCTGCCCTCGGCGGCGAGCGCCGCCGCGTTGATCCGCGTGATCTCCTCCGCGGTCGAGAGCAGCGCGTCAGGGTCATTCATCCGGCTTGCCCAAAACGCAGGGTCGGACATCTCATCCGTCACGCCGGGCAAATAGCCGACGGAGGCGGCCGCCTCCAAAGCGTCCGCCGACGGAAGGTTCAGGCAGCATATGAGCGCGAGCAGCATGGATACAGTGCGTTTTTTCACGGTGCAGATTCCTCCTTGCGTTTTTCGGCGGGGGCGACAAGCAGCGCAAGACACAGCGCAGCCGAAGCCGCGACCGCGCTCCGCGGGGTGGTAAATCTGCCGCCTGCGCTCGCCGGCGCGCTTGTTTCCACAGCCAGCGTCGATTCCTGATCGGCGCGGGACTTGCCGCTAACGTATGACTCCTCAAGAGAGCTTCCCTACATCATTCTACACCATAAAGTATCTCGTTTTTGCTTCGCTGTCAAGTTGACTTTCCTGATTACCGATGCTATCATCATGGCATGAAACGGCGAGGCGGTGAGACGGATGGATCAATATGAGCGCACGCGGATGCTGCTCGGCGACGGCGCGATGGCACGGCTGCGGAAAGCGCGTGTGGCGGTGTTCGGCGTCGGCGGCGTCGG
>JAWRIJ010000170.1:0-43400 GCA_040307975.1 Oscillospiraceae bacterium
GGGCGTTTCGCCCGACGAAACCATCGCGACGCTGGATGGGAACAGCGTCAGCGCGGAGCTCTATACCTTTTGGCTCGGCAAGGCGTGTGAGAACGTCGAGAGCGCCTATGGCATGAACGTCGCGGCGGAGTGGGACCGCAAGGTCGACGGTGACAAGACGCTGCACGACTTTCTCCGCGAAGACGTGCTTGACCTTTTAAAGCAGGAGATGGTGCTCGAAAACCTCGCGGCAAAATACGGCGTTTCGCTTTCCGCGGAGACGGAGGCGGCAATCGACGCGCAGCGCGCGGAGTATATCGCGCAGCACGGCGAGGAGGGCTTCCGCGCGGAGCTCTATAAGCTCGGCGTCAGCGAGGAGGGATACCGCCGCCTTTCCGGCACGGATTACCTCTATCAGGCGCTGTACCAGTCGTACATGACGCCGGGCTCCGCCCTCTACGCGGACGACGACGTGCTGCACGCCTACGCCGCGACATCCGGCTGGATCACCGCCGATCACATCCTTTTGATGACCGTAGACCCCGAGACAAACGCCCCGCTTCCCGACGCGGCGCGCGAGGAAAAGCACGCGCGGGCGGAGGAGCTTCTTGCCGAGCTGCGCGCGAGCGACGAGCCGGAAACGCTTTTCGCGCGTCTTGCCGACGAGTACGGCGAGGACCCCGGGCGCGCGATGTATCCCGAGGGCTACACCTTCACCCACGGCACGATGGTCGCGGAGTTCGACGAAGCCGCCCACGCGCTGCGCGAGGGCGAGCTCAGCGGCCTTGTCGAGACGCAGTACGGCTACCACATTATCCTGCGCAAGCCGCTCAACGTCTCGGAGGCGGCGGAATCGGTGCGCGAGGAGTATTTCGACGTGCTTTTCTTGAGCGCCTTCCGCGAGGCGGAGATGAAGCTCACGCCCGCCGCCGGACAGCTCGACGACCGTGCGATCTATGACGCGCTGCGCGCCGCGCGCAAAGCAAGCGCCGGACAGGCAAAATGACGCTTCCCCTGCACCGAGAACGTTAAATCATTAACAATATGCAGGACATGATGCGGAAAATGCGCAATTGAGCGGGTTTTTGCAGTTGATTTTTCATTCCGCCCTGTGTATAATTGATTCGTTGCGACAGAGCGAAAGCTCGACCATATTTTTAAAACATAAGGAGAAACGACATGAAAGACCTGTATGTAGTCAATTGCTGCCGTACCGCCGTGGGTTCTTATGGCGGAAGCCTCAAGGACGTCCCCGCGACCCAACTGGGCGCGATCGTCGTCAAGGAAGCGCTGAGGCGCGCGAACGTCGCTCCCGAGAATGTCGACGAGCTGATGTTCGGCTGCATCCTGACCGCCGGCCTCGGCCAGAACGTCGCGCGTCAGGTCGGCGTCGGCGCGGGTCTGCCGTACTCCGTTCCCGCCTATACCGTCGGCATGGTCTGCGGTTCGGGTATGAAGTCCGTCATCGAGGCGGCGCGCGCCATCCTCGCGGGCGACGCGGACATCGTCGTCGCGGGCGGCACCGAGAACATGAGCGCCGCTCCCTACACGCTCCCCGAGGAGCGCTGGGGCGCCCGCATGGGCGATAAGAAGGTCGTCGACGAGATGATCAAGGACGGTCTTTGGGACGCGTTCAACAACTACCACATGGGCACCACCGCCGAGAACATCAACGACGTGTGGGGCATTACCCGCCAGGAGCAGGACGAGTTTGCCTTTGCCTCCCAGACCAAGGCGAAGGCCGCCATTGAGTCCGGCCGCTTCAACGACGAGATCGTTCCCGTCCCCGTGAAGGTCAAGAAGGAGACCGTCGAGTTCAAGGTCGACGAGTTCCCGCGCCTTTCCCCGCTCGACAAGCTCGCCACGCTGCGCGGCGCGTTCCCTGTCGGCCCGGAGTCCCCGAACCCGCAGGTCACGCACACCTTTGAGCCGACCGGCATCAAGGACGCCTCCGACAAGGGCCAGCAGCGCGTCACCGCGGGCAACGCCTCCGGCATCAACGACGGCGCCGCCGCCATCGTGCTCGCCAGCGGCGAAGCGGTCGCGAAGTACGGCCTCAAGCCCATGGCGAAGCTCATTGGCTGGGGCCAGGGCGGCGTCGACCCGAAGATCATGGGCGTCGGCCCGGTCGTTGCGACCCGTCAGGCGATGAAGAAGGCGGGCTGCGAGGTCAAGGACATGGACCTCATCGAGGCGAACGAGGCGTTTGCGGCTCAGAGCATCGCCGTCGCCCGCGAGCTCGGCTTCGACATGAGCAAGGTCAACGTCAACGGCGGCGCGATCTCCCTCGGCCACCCCGTCGGCGCGTCCGGCGCGCGCATCATCGTCACGCTGCTGCACGAGATGCAAAAGCGCCCCGAGGCGAAGAAGGGCCTCGCGACGCTGTGCATCGGCGGCGGCCAGGGCGTTGCCACCGTGTTTGAAAAGTGCTGATTTTCCTCAAAAGGAGCGGCGTCGCCGCTCCTTTTGAATCAGCTTCGCCCCGTTCTCCGCACGCCGTCGGCGGGCGCGAAGCTCTGTGAGGTTTTTAGCGGAAAACCGGCTCAGTCGAGCCGGTTTTCTTCGCTGTCGGGATTTTCCGCTGTTTCCGTGATCTCTTCCTCTTTCGGCGGCTCCGTCACGCGGCGGTAAAAGCCGACCTTGGAGAGAAGAATGTAGGGCTCAATGTAAAGCGAGGCGCAAGCCGAAAGAGCGCCGTAAGTCAGCGTGTAGAGCATGCTTCCGGCGAGCGTGTCGGCAAAGGCGCCGCGCAGCAGATAATAGTCGAGCAGGCCGATCGGGGCCGCGAAGAGCAGCAGCAGCGGAAGAAAGCTCAGCAGAAACACAAGGTACTGTCCCAAACGGGGCGAGAGCTCGACGCGGCTGCGGCGCATCGCCTCCAGGACGCTTATCTCCGGCTCCTCGACGAGGTGGAGCAGCGCGAAGGAGTAGATCAGAAGCACGTAAACGCCGGGAAAGATGAACGCCATGAAACCGAGCGCGGCGAGCAGGCCCTCCAAAAACGTCAGCAGCACGACCTTGCCCGCGAACGGGAACGCATCGAACAGCGACTCGTAGGGCAGCGCGCGGCCGCGATGGACGCCGAGACAGTAACGCACGAAGCCGGCCCGCAGCACCATGCCCAAAAGCCCCGTCAGGATGGAGACGAACAGCATTGAGAGCGAAAGCCCGCTCAGGCGCGGGATCCCCGGCACGGCGCTCGTGAGCGCGGCGGCGCCGGGAGGGAGCGTTCCGCGCAGCATCCAGTCGGAGGCGGCGCTGATCTCATCGAGGCCGAGGCAGATGAGCAAGAACAGCGCCATGAGCTTCATCGGCGGCACGGAGGCGGTGCGCAGCAGCCCTCTCGCCTCGCGTTTTATCGCGGCGCGGTCGATTTCGGACAAAGGCATGGGAATCACTCCTTTTTTCGGTGAGACAAGCATATCATGTTTTGCGGACATGATATGCAGCCACATTTTCCGGTCGCCGTGCTTGCGGCGAGAAAAATGGCGATTCTTGGATAACCGTTACGCGCTTATCATACCATAGAATGTGGCAAAACGCAAATACTTGCGGAAGATGTGGTATTATGGCGAAAACTTTTGCCAATAGCCAGTTTTCCCTTGAAAAGCGGCTCGGATTATTGTATAATCTGTCCGATTATGGGGCGTTGCCGGCGTGCCGGCAGGGCCTAAGAAGTAAAATTGAGGTGAGACAATGGCAAAAGCGTTCTTTGGCGGCGTTCATCCCCACGACATGAAGGCCGCGACCAATGGCAAGGCCATCGAGCAGCTCGCGCCGCCGAAACAGGTCGTCATCCCGATGTCGATGCACTTCGGCGCACCCTGCGCGCCTATCGTGCAGAAGGGCGACCATGTGAAGATCGGCCAGAAGATCGGCGAGACCAAGGGCCTCGGCGCGCCCATTCACGCGTCCGTCTCGGGCACGGTCGTCGCGGTGGAGCCGCGTCCGTTTTCGATGGGCGGCAACGTGATGTCCGTCGTGATCGACAACGATTTTCAGGATGAGATCAGCGAAGAGGTCAAGGCGCCCGCCGATCCCGACCTCCTGAGCGTGGAGGAAATGGTGGAGATCGTCAAGAATGCCGGCATCGTCGGCATGGGCGGCGCGACGTTCCCGACTCACGTGAAGATCTCCGGCGGCATCGGCCAGGTCGACACGGTCATCATCAACGGCGCGGAGTGCGAGCCGTACATTACCGGAGACCATCGCGCCATGCTGGAGCGCCCGAAGGAGATCGTCGGCGGCTGCGGCTATCTCGCTAAGATGTTCGGCGTGGACAAGGTCATTATCGGCGTTGAGATGAACAAGCCCGACGGCATCGAGTCGCTCAACGCGACCATCGCCGAAATGAAGGCGCCCGTCGTCGTCCAGCCGCTGCGCACCCGTTACCCGCAGGGCGGAGAAAAGCAGCTATGTCAGGCGATCACCGGCAAGCAGGTGCCGCCCGGCGGTCTACCCAGCGCCATCGGCTGCGCCGTGTTCAACATCAACTCCGTGTGCGCGATCTACCGCGCCATGACGACCGGCATGCCGGTCGTGCGCAAGGTCGTCACCGTCTCCGGCTCCGGCGTCGTCGAGCCGAAGAACATCGAGTGCCCGATCGGCACGCCGGTGGGCCTCCTCTTCGACGCCTGCGGCGGCCTGAAGGACAACACCTTCAAGCTTATCGCCGGCGGCCCGATGATGGGTATGGCGCAGTACACGGCGGACATCTCCGTCGCCAAGGGCACGGGCGCGCTGCTCGCGTTCGCGGGCGACGAGAACAAGGTTTCCGACAACCCGACGTGCATCCGCTGCGGGCGCTGCGTCGAGGCGTGTCCCATGCACCTGGAGCCGCTTTATCTCTATATGTATGTTCAGAAGAAGAAGGTCGACGAGCTCAATAACGCCCACATCATGGATTGCATGGAGTGCGGCGCGTGCGCGTACATCTGCCCCGGCCGGCTGCACCTGACGCAGTCGTTCAAGGCGGGCAAACAGCTTGTCAAGGACGACGCCGCGAAGAAGAAAGCGGCGGCGGAGGCGGCAAAGGCCGCCGAAGAGAAGAAAGGAGCGTGAGCGAATATGACCGGAGATTACAAGGCGCTGAAGCTCATCGCCTCCTCAAACCCGCACATCCGCAACAATGAGGATACGCGCTCGATCATGCTTGACGTGCTCATCGCGCTGTGTCCCGCGCTGGTGTGGTCGGTGTACCGCTTCGGCTTCCGCGCGCTCGTGGCGGCGCTTGTTTCCGTCGTGTCCGCGATGTGCTGGGAGTGGCTGTACCGCAAACTTCTGAAAAAGCCGCAGATGCTCGGCGACCTCAGCGCCGCCGTCACGGGCTTGCTGCTCGCGATGGTCTGCCCCGTGACGCTTCCTTACTGGATGCTCGTCATCGGCAACTTCTTCGCGGTCGTGATCGTCAAGCAGCTTTACGGCGGTCTCGGCAAGAACTTCATGAACCCCGCGCTCGCGGGCCGCGCCGCGCTGGTGGCGTGCTACGCGGGCCACATGACGAGCTGGATCGCCCCCGACGAGGTCGCGCCGCTGAGCCTTAAGGGCGTGGACGTCGTGACCGCGGCGACCCCGATGGCGATGATGGGCGAGAGCTTTGCCGACCTTCAGGCGCAGTATTCCCTGCTTGACATGTTCGTCGGCTTCATCGGCGGCTCCGCGGGCGAGATCTCGTCGCTGCTGCTGATCATCGGCGGTCTGTACCTCATCTTCCGCAAGGTCATCTCCTGGCACATCCCTGTGGCGTACATCGGGACGGTCGCGCTGCTCGCGCTGATCTTCCCCCACGGAAACGATCCCGTGCAGTACATGCTCTACAGTGTGTTCGGCGGCGGTTTGATACTCGGCGCGTTCTTTATGGCGACCGACTACGTCACCTCCCCCGTCACGAAGAAGGGCCAACTGATCTTCGGCGTGGGCTGCGGTCTTCTGACCGTGTTCATCCGCACGTTCGGCTCGTTCCCCGAGGGCGTGTGCTACTCGATCCTGCTGATGAACTGCACGGTGTGGATCATCGACCGCGCCGTCAAGCCCGTCCGTTTCGGCGTTGATCCGGCGGCGGAGAAAGCCAAGGCGAAGGAGGCGGCGAAGAAATGAAGATCGAAGGTAAATTTGTCGCGCGCGTCGCCGGCACGCTGACCGCCATCTGCCTCGTGGTCGCGGCGCTGCTCGGCGCGGTGAACGCGGTTACGAAGGATCGCATCTACGAGATCAACAACGCCAAGACGATCGAATCGCTCAAGGCGGTCGCCACCACGGCGGACTCCTTCCCGGAGATGAAGCTGACCGACGATATGATCGCCGCCGCGTCCACGCAGGGCGCGTCGGTGACGGGCGCCTATGAGGTCAAGGCGGGCAGCGACCGTATCGGCTATGCGTTTAAGATCGTCGCTTCCGGCTCGCAGGGCGACATTGAGATGATCGTCGGCGTGGACGCGGACAACGTGGTCACGGGCGTTTCGATCGTCAGCAATTCGGAGACCTCGGGCATCGGCTCGCGCGTCATGGAGAACGAGGCGTTGCCGGGCGGGACGGGCGTTTTGGACCAGTTCGTCGGCCAGTCCGCCGCGGGCAGCCTTGCCGTCGGCAAGAACGTCGAGGCCATCTCCGGCGCGACGGTTTCGTCCAAGGGCGTGACGAAGGGCGTCAACGGCGCGCTCGCCGTCGCGGAAGCCCTGGGCTGAGAAGGGAGGACGAAATCACATGAATATCGGCAAACAGTTCAAAGAGGGACTGATCACCAACAACCCCGTCACGGTACAGCTGCTCGGCATGTGCTCGACGATGGCGATCACGACCAAGATGTCCAACGGCATCGGCATGGGCGTTTCGGTGCTTATCATCCTGACGCTCGCCAACATCTTTATCTCGCTGCTGCGTAAGGTCATCCCCGACGAGGTGCGTATCGCGTGCTTCATCGTGGTCATCGCGGGCTTCGTCACCATGGTTGACCTGAGCCTGCAAGCGTTTGTTCCCGCCGTTGCCGAGTCGCTCGGCGTGTTCATACCGCTGATCGTCGTCAACTGCATCATCCTCGGCCGCGCCGAGGCGTTTGCGAGCAAGAACTCGGTCGGCGCCTCCGCGGTGGACGGCGTCTGCCAGGGTCTCGGCTACACGCTGGTGCTCGTCATCCTCTGCGCGTTCCGCGAGGTGCTGGGCGCGGGCACGTTCTTCGGCAAGCAGGTCATGCCCTCGGGCTATGTGCCCGCCGGTATCCTGACGCTGCCGGTCGGCGGCTTCCTCTGCCTCGGCACGCTGATCGCCATTATGCAGTGGGGACTCAACAAGAGCAAGGCCAAGGCCGAAGCCAAGGGAAAGGAGAGTGCTGAATAATGGAAGTGACAAGACTGCTCGCCATTTCGCTCGGCGCGATCCTGACGAACAACTTCATCTTCTCGCAGTTCCTCGGCATCTGCCCGTTCCTCGGCGTTTCCAAGAAGTCCGACACCGCCATCGGCATGGGACTCGCGGTCACGTTCGTCATGGGACTTGCCTCCGCGATCACCTACGCGGTGAACCTGATCCTCGTCAAGCTGGATCTTCAGTTCATGCAGACCGTCGCGTTCATCCTCGTCATCGCGGCGCTGGTGCAGTTCATCGAGATGTTCCTCAAGAAGTCCATGCCGTCGCTCTACACGGCGCTGGGCATCTATCTGCCGCTTATCACGACCAACTGCGCGGTGCTCGGCGTTGCGCTGCTGAACGTGCAGAACAAGTTCAACTTCATTGAGTCCGTGGTCTACGGCATCACCGGCGGTCTCGGCTTCCTGCTGGCGATCTACCTGTTCGCTACCGTGCGCGAGCGCATCGAGTTCGCCGACTATCCCAAATCCTTCGAGGGCTTCCCGATCGCGCTGATCACCTCCGGCCTTTTGGCCCTCGCCTTCATGGGCTTCTCCGGCCTTGAAGTGTGGCCGATGTAAGGAGGGAGGAAGAACATGACGATCGTATATGCTGTTCTCATTCTCGGCGTGATCGCGGTCATCTTCGGCCTGATCCTGGCGTTTGCCGCGAAGATCTTTGAGGTCGAGACCGACCCGAGGCTCCCCGAGATCCAAAGCGCCCTCGCGGGCGCGAACTGCGGCGGCTGCGGCTATCCCGGCTGCGCCGGCTGCGCGGAGGCGATCCTTGCCGGTAAGGCGCCCGTCAACGCCTGCGCGCCCGCGGGCGCCGAGGGCGCGGCGAAGATCGCCGCCATCATGGGCGTCGAGGCGGGTGCGGGCGAGAAGATGGTCGCCCACGTCATCTGCAACGGCGGCGACGACTGCCAGAAGCGCTTCGAGTACGTCGGCACCCCGAGCTGCCTTGCGGCGACGAAGGTTGCCGCCGGCCCCACGGCATGTCAGTTCGGCTGCCTTGGCTTCGGCGAGTGCGTCAAGGCGTGCCAGTTTGACGCCATCCACATCAACGCAAAGGGCGTCGCCGAGGTGGACAAGGAGAAGTGTACCAACTGCGGCGCCTGCCGTGAGGCGTGCCCGCGCAAGATCATCGTCGAGGTGCCGTACAAGCAGAAGGTGTTTGTCAACTGCAACAATAAGGACAAGGGCCCCGCGGTGACGAAGGTCTGCGCCAACTCCTGCATCGCCTGCGGCATGTGCGAGCGCACCTGCAAGTTCGACGCGATCCACGTTGTGAACAACGTCGCGGTCATCGACTACAGCAAGTGCAAGAATTGCACCATGTGCGCCAAGGCCTGCCCGCGCAACGCCATCGAGCCCATCCCGACCCCCGAGGAGAAGGAGAAGTTCAAGGCCGCGCAGAAGGCTGCCGCCGAAAAGGCCGCCGCGGCGAAGAAAGCCGCCGAGGAAAAAGCTGCCGAAGCGCAATAAACCGCAAAAAAAGAAGCCCCATCCAGCGGATGGGGCTTCTTTTTTTGAAAAGGCAGGAACTTTTTTCATGCCCTCCCGTCCATTGAAGAGGAGACAGGAAAGAGGTGCTTCGATGAAACAGAGGACCACGGCTTGGATATTGCTCGGCGTACTGCTGCTGGCGAGCTGCGCGAAAAAAGCGCAGCCCGAGGCGGCGCGTCTCGGCGGCGCTCTCGCGGGCGCGGCGGAGGCGAATGACGTATCGGAGAACGCCGCCTCCTCTGCGGGAAAGGCGGCCTTGACCCTGCGCGCGCTGATCGTGGACGGCGCGGAGACGGGCAACCTGATCCTCGCGGGCGAGCGGGGCGTCTACGATGTCTATACCCTTGACGCCTCGGGCGTTCCCGTCATGCTGGACGGCGCGCCCGCCGAGGCCTCCGCGCTTCGTGACGGCATGCGCGTGGAGCTGACGCTCGGCGCGGAGAGCGGCGTGCTGACGCCGACGGGCGTCGCCGCCGTGACGCCCGCCGCGCTGGACGGCGCGGTGGAGTCCGTCGCCGCTTACAGCCTCGGCACGCGGGAATGCCCCGGCGGCACGACGTACGACCTCTGCGGGCTGTATCTCCAAGTTCTGAACGACTTGTGGGAGAAGGACGCGGGGCTCAACGGCGGCGCAAAGTACGCGAGCGTCGATCTTTCCGCCGCGCCGGGCGGCTTGAGCGAGGCGGAGCAATTCGCCGTGGCATGGGCGTTCGCGCGGGCGCACGGCGTTGAAGCCCTGACGCTCACTTACGACGAGCTGATCGAGCAGGGCTATCTCTCCGACGCCGCGCCCAAGGGCGCGGAGTGGGAAGCGTACCAATGGGCCGACGGCGTGCTGCTGCGCATTACGGCGGACGAGTGGGCGGAGGGCGAGACCTATTCGCTGCCCGTCGTCAAATTCAGCGCTGAAAAGTGGCGCTCGCCGCTCGGCGCGTATTTCCTCGCGCACTGCACCGCCGTATGGAGCGAGCTGGGCACATGGGAGAGCTATTCCGTCGGCGCGGAAGCAATCGCCTGAGCTTCAAAAATGGGGGATGCAGAAGGGAAAAGTTCTGCATTCCCCTTTTTCGGTTGCAAAAAACACAAAAACCAAGTATGATAGAGATGACCTGAACGGATATTTCAGCGGAGGAAAATATGAACAAAATCTGACGGAGGAGACGAATCATGGCTATTCAGGTGGGCATCAACGGTTTTGGACGGATCGGGCGCATCGCGCTGCGCAGCATGATCGAGCGCGGCAGCCACAGTTACCACATCTGCGGTATCAACCTACGCAACGCGGATCTCGACTTTATGGTCTATCAGGTCAAGTACGACACCGTGTTCCGCACCTTTATGGGTACCGTGGAGCATGACGACAAGCATCTGATCGTCAACGGGCAGAAGATCCGGGTCTACAGTTATGACGACGCCTCGCAGATCCCGTGGGACGACTGCTACGCCGAGTATATCATCGAATCCACCGGCGCGTATCTGACGAAGGAGAAAGCGTCCGTCCACCTGAAAAACGGGGCAAAGAAGGTCATTCTCTCCGCTCCGTCGAAGGACGCCGAGACGCCGACGTTCGTTATGGGCGTCAACCATGAAAAATATACGGCGGATATGGACGTCGTTTCCAACGCTTCCTGCACGACCAACTGCCTCGCGCCGATGACCAAGGTTATCAACGATACCTTCGGTATCGAACAGGCGCTCATGTCCACCATTCACTCCGCGACGGCAAAGCAGAAGCCCGTCGACTCCCGCGGCGGCAAGGACTGGCGGACGGGTCGCAGCGTACTCGGCAACATCATTCCGTCCACCACGGGCGCGGCGAAAGCGGTCGGCGAGGTGATACCCGAACTCAAGGGGCGCATGACCGGTATGAGCTTCCGCGTGCCGACGACAGACGTGTCCGTGGTCGATTTGACGGCGCGGCTCAAGATGGCCGCCACCTATCACGACATCTGTATTGCAATGGAGAATGCGGCGCAGAACCGCATGAAGGGGATCATCACCTGCACGACCGATCCGGTCGTTTCCTCCGACCTCACCGGCTTTTCGCAGACCTGTATCTTCGACGAGCAGGCGGGCATCATGCTCGACGACAATTTTGTCAAGCTCATCGCGTGGTACGACAACGAGTGGGGCTACACAAACAAGCTCATCGACCTTATGACGCATATGTACGCCATCGACCATCCTGTTGGAATGTTCAGCGGCGAGCGGTGAGAGGATCGGAAATCGCGCGCGGGCGCGAAGCGCCGGTGCAAAAAAGGCGGGGCCGGAAACCCGTTTGGGCTTCCGGTCCCGCTTCCTGCGCGCCGATTTGCGGCGCGCCCCGTTACTGCTTTTTCCGAATCAGGATAAAGGGCGTGAGCTGGCGATCCTGACCGGCGGGGTTGTCCGCGATCATCTCAAGGAGCTGCGCGTCGGTGTAGGCGTCGAGCTGAGAGCACTTGCCGAGCAGGTCGACTTCAAGATCGCTCGCGTCCACGATCATCATCGTGACGCCGCATTTTTTGTAAATTTCGTTGCACACGCCCGCGGGGTTCTCGGGGATGCGCACGCCCATGTGCTCATACTCGGGGATGTCGCGCCCGTAGAAGCCGTCGAGGCCGTAGACCTCGTCGCCGAGCATACGGTAAAAGACGCCCTTCTTGCCGACGAGCTTGCCGAAGCCCGCGCAGACCGCCGCCCAAATGACGCGCCCGACGCCGCAGGTGTTGATGGCGAACTGCATCTTGACGGGAAGCCCCATGCCCGGACCCGCCGCGGTCTGATGGACGAAGCGGCAGAGGAATTTCGCCCAAAATCCGGGCTTGCACTCCTCCTCCGTAACAATGCGCTTCTGACACAGCGCGATGACCTTCTCGCTGGCGGAGACGATGTCGCCCTCCTCATAGACGGGCTTGACGTATTTTTCTATCAGGTCAATGTAGCTCTCGCCCACGCCGACAAAATGCGTCTGAATGGCGTGACGCAGATAGACGCCGGTGCTGGTTTCGATCTCGACCTTCTTTTCCTCATTGGCAACAAAATCCATAGGTGCTTCCTCTTCTTTAAAAATATCAAGGGGTATTCTACCACACTTTTGAAAAAAAGCTACTGGAAAATCACATTTACGCCAAAAAATCGGAATAGCGCTCCACGACCTCGTCGGCGATCTCACGCATCGCCGTCCATTCTGCCTCGTCCGCCGCGCCTTTGACCGCCGCGGCACGGATGCCCGCGGCGTGCGCGGCGCGCAGCGCGTCCAAATGCCCCACGAACGCCACAGTGTCACGCTTCCCGGATTGCAGACGGCGCATCGCCTTTTCGTAGATTTGCGCGTCGGCGGGCGTGCAGCCCGATTCCTCCGCGACGAGAAGCCCGCGGAAATACTCGGAAAGCCCCGCGCGACGCAGCAGCGCCTCCGCCTCATCGCGCGCCCTTGCGCTCACGGCGTAGAGCCACACGCCTTCCATCTTCAGGATGGAGAGAAGCTTGTCCACGCCCTCGCGCTCCACAAGCGTATCCTCGACGGAGAAAACCGCGCCTTGCAGACGCATGGCGTATCACGACCTTTCGTAACACAATATATAGCAGTTGCTGTTTTCTGTCAATTATGATATACTAAATAAACAGATTTATCAAAAATCGGGTGAAAAAATGGAGTTTTTACGTGTTTTGGAGAGCGTCCGCACGCCCGCGCTCTCCGCTTTTATGGCGGCGATCACCTATTTCGGCGACGAGACGGTTTTTATGATCGTTGCCATCACGTTTTTTTGGTGCGTCAGCAAGCGGCAGGGCTACTATATCTTCGCCGTCGGGCTCGGCGGGATCGTCGCGAGCCAATGGCTCAAGCTCATCTTCCGCATTCCGCGCCCGTGGGTGCTCGACCCGAGCTTCACCATCGTGGAATCCGCCCGCGCCGCCGCGACGGGCTATTCGTTCCCGTCGGGACACACGCAGAGCGTTGTGGGCACCTTCGGCGCGCTGGCGCTCTCAAACAGGCAAAAATGGCTTCGCATCGCCTGCTGCGCGTGCATCGTGCTCGTGCCGTTCTCGCGCATGTACCTCGGCGTCCATACGCCGATGGACGTGGGCGTGTCGTTCGCCGTCGCGCTCGCGTTGGTGTTCGCGTTTTGGCCGTGCTACCGCGACGACGCGCGTTTTGCGCGCGCTAATTATCCGGTGTTTTTCGCCCTGCTCGCGCTGGTGCTCGCTTACGTGGCCTGGGTGAATTTGACGGCGTTTCCCGCGGACGTGGACATGGACAATCTCGCGCACGGCGTGAAAAACGGCTGGTCGATGCTCGGCTGCGCGGCGGGGCTGCTGGCCGCGTACCGATTCGACAGCAAGAAGCTGCGCTTTGACGAAAAAGCCCCGCTCGCCGGACAGCTTTTGAAGGTGGTTTTCGGACTCGCGCTGCTCATGGCGGTCCGCGTGGGCGCAAAGGCGGCGCTTGCCGCGCTCTTTGGCGACGCGCTGTGGCCGAACGCGGCGCGCTACTTCCTGATGGTGGTCTTTGCGGGCTGCCTGTGGCCGATGACGTTTCCGTTTTTTGCGAAACTCGGCGAAAAGAAATGAAACGCGCAGAAAGCCGTCCCTTTCCGACCGGAAAGGGACGGCTTTTATCATATTCCGTTTCCTTGCGCCAGCTTTTTGAGCATCGCCGTGAATTCGTCCGGAAGCGGACACGAAAGCTCGACCGGCTCAAGCGTGCGCGGATGCGTGAAGCGGAGCCCCACGGCATGAAGGCATTGCCCCGTGAGTCCGGGGACGGGCTTCTTCGCGCCGTAGACCGTGTCGCCGAGGATGGGGTGCCCGATATACGCCATGTGGACGCGGATCTGATGCGTGCGCCCCGTTTCCAGACGGCAGCGCGCGTGCGTATAGCCCGCGTAGCGCGCGACGACCTCGTAGTGCGTTACCGCGCGCCGCCCGCCGGAGACGACCGCCATGCGCTTGCGGTCGCGCGCGTCGCGCGCGATGGGCGCGTCCACCGTGCCGGAGTCGTCGCGCAGAGACCCCACGACGATGCACTCGTAGGTGCGAGCGAGCGAGTGGTCCTTCAATTGCGCGGCGAGGCTTTGGTGCGCCGCGTCGTTTTTCGCGGCGATGATAAGGCCGCTCGTGTCGCGGTCGATGCGGTGCACGATGCCGGGGCGCAGCGCGCCGCCGACGCCGGAGAGCGAATCGCCGCAGTGATACAGCAGCGCGTTGACGAGCGTGCCGTCCGGATGTCCCGGCGCGGGGTGGACGACCAGACCCGCGGGCTTGTTCACCACGATCACGTCCGCGTCCTCATACACCACGTTGAGAGGAATGTCCTGCGGCACGGCGTCGACCGGCTCGGGATCGGGAAGCGTGACCTCGACCGTCTCCGCGCCCGTCAGCTTGCAGCTTTTGGATGCCGTCTTCCCGTCCACGCGCACGTTTCCGCCCGCGATGAGCTTTGCCGCCGCGGAGCGGGTGATATCCGCCGCGTCGGCGACAAAGGCGTCGAGGCGCTTGCCGTTATGGGTTTGTGCCGTCAGAAGGATCGGTTCCATGCTCGCCTTCCTTTTCCGGTTTTTTCGCGTCGTACTTCTCGTAGAATTTGAGGTAATAGACCGCCGCCGCGGCCGCGCCGCAGGTGACGAAGATATCCGCGACGTTGAACACGGGAAAGTCGATGAACTCCGCCGCGAACATATCGACCACGTAGCCGAGCTGCACGCGGTCGATCAGGTTGCCGACGCCGCCGCCGAGCACCAGCCACAGCGACCACATGCCGAGCGGGTGGCGCACGATGCGCGTGACGAGATAGAAAATTGCGGCGAGGGCGACGCCGGTAACGCCGATGAGCAGCCAGCGCGCGCCGGAAAAGCTTGACCACGCCGCGCCGTAGTTGTGTACGCGCTGCAAGCGGAAAAGCCCCGGCAGCAGCTCCGCCGTTTCGCCGAGGTCGAGGTTTTGTACCACAAGGAGCTTTACGTAGCGGTCGATGATGACGACCCATGCCGCGCCGAGCGCCGCGAAAAAGCGGTGCATCTGCTTTTGCCGCGCGAAGTGGTTTGCCATGAGGAGAATGACGAGCAGGATGAGAAAATAGAGCAAAATCTGTTGTCCGATCATCTTGGATTCTCCGTTGTTCCGTATGTGACGATGAGCATGCCGTCCACCGGTTCCTGCAGGCCGTCCGCAGCCACCAGCGCCAGCGTGTCGGGCAGCGTATTCACGTCCTCGACGCTCACGCGCCAGCGTCCGTCGCCCAGCGGTTCGCCGTGCTCCGCGAGCCAGTCCGCCGCGCCGTTACCCATCAGCGTCATCACGGGCGCGGTGCTTTCGGCGACGCTGTTTTCCGTGCCGCTTGTCGCCCCGTCGTTCATCGAGGCGGCGGGCGCGGAGGCGGACTCGCCGTTCGGGCCGGCGGTTACGGCATACGGAGAAACGCCCGAATCGGACGCGGCACGCAGCTTCGAGTCGGCGCTCGTCTCGCTGCCCGCCGGCAGGACGGGCTCCGCGGGGGACTCTTCAGGCGTGTCGTAGAGCGCCGCGTTTGTGCTATATCCGTACTCGCTGCTTGCCGGAGCTTCGGACTCGGCCGCTTCGGCGCTTCCGGCGGCGCGGTACTCGTCGGGCGGGGCGGCGGGCGCCATGAGCATCGGCGCGGCTTCCGCCGGAGCTCCGGCGACCGCGGGAGCGCCTTTCCCCATGCGCACCGTCTGCGGTATGGCAACGACCGCCAGCACGACCGCCGCCGCACAGGCGGCGAGCGCGCCCCAAGACCGCCACGGGCGGCGTGATTTGGCAGCCGCGCGGAAATCGGAAACTTTTTTTGCCTGCTCCTCGTGCAGCCGCGCCATCACGCCCGCAGCGAAGTTCTCGGGCGTGTCGTATTCCTCCAGCTCGCCCAGCGCTTCATGCATTGCGTTCAGCTCCGCGAAATACGCGCGGCAGTCCTCGCAAGCATCCAAATGCGCGAGCACCGTGTCACGCTCCGCCTCGCTCAGCTCGTCATCCAAAAGGGCGGAGAGTTTTTCCTTGTATTCATAATGAGTCATCGTGTCTCCGCCTCCTTTCGGGTGTTTTCTGCTCGTTTGGACGAAGTCTGTTCAAAAAAGTTCCCGCTCGCCGCGAGGTAATTGCGCAGCGCCTGCCGCGCGCGATTGATGCGCGACTTCACCGTACCCAGCTCCAGCCCCGCCGCCTCCGCGATCTCCTGATAGGAAAGCTGCTCCGTTTCCCGCAGAAGCAGCACCTCGCGGTAGTCGTCGGGCAGGGCGTAGAGCGCCTCGCGCACAATGCGCTGCGTGTCGCTGCGGATGGCGGCCTCCTCCGGCTGCGGCGACAAGTCCGCGGGATCGAGGCGTGATTCCTCATCGTCGAGCGATACGTCGCCGCCGCGCTTCTTTTCCCGCCGCAGCAGGTCAAGGCACGCGTTTGTCGCGAGGCGGTACAGCCACGTCGAAAACGCCGCGTCCGCGCGAAAGCTCCCAATGCCGCGCCACACCGCGAGAAACGCGTCCTGCGCCGCTTCCAGCGCGTCGTCCTCGCTCCGGCACATGCGGCGGCAGAGCGCGTAGACCTTCTTTTCATGGAGGCGGATCAATTCCTCGAAAGCCGCCTCGTCTCCATGCTGACATCGCAGGATCAGTTCATTTTCTTCCATCTCGTTATCCCTCAGTCGTGCAAATCTCTTTTGACGCCCTCCGCCACGCGGTAAAGGTCGTCGAGCGTTTCCATCTTTACGATCCGCTCCTTATAATAGTTGGCGTAGGGTACGCCCTTTAAGTACCAGCAGCAGTGCCGCCGCGCCTCGAGCAGCGCCACGCGCTCGTCGCGATACCGCGCGCTCAGCTCGATCTGGCGCACCGCCGTTGCAAAGCGTTCCGCAACGCCCGGCAACGGCGGGACGTCGCGCCCTTCGATTGCAGCCGCGCCGCGCTCGAAGATCCACGGGTTGCCGAACGCGCCCCGGCCGACCATCGCCATGTCCGCGCCGGTGAAGCGCAAAATGCGCGCGGCATCCTCCGGCTCGAACACGTCGCCGTTGGCGATGACGGGGACGGACACCGCCTCTTTCACCTGCTTGATGGTCGTCCAGTCCGCCTGCCCGCCGTACATCTGCGCCCGTGTGCGCCCGTGTACCGCGATCGCCGCGACGCCTGCGGCTTCAAGCCGCACGGCAAGCTCGACCGCGTTGACGCTTCCCTTGTCCCAGCCGCGGCGCATCTTCACCGTCACCGGCACGTCCACCGCGTTCACGACCGCCTCCGCTATGGCGACCGCCTTATCGGGGTCGCGCATCAGCGCCGCGCCGCTGCCGTGGGCGACGACCTTGTGTACGGGGCAGCCCATGTTGACGTCGAGGATGTCCGCGCCGGAGAGCTCGACCGCGAGCTTTGCCGCCGTTGCCATCTCCTCAGGGACGTTGCCAAAGATCTGCACCGCGCCGGGTTTTTCGTTCGGCGCGAGGAGCAGAAGCTTTTTCGTCTTCTCGTCGTGGTAGCAAAGCGCCTTCGCGCTTATCAGCTCCGTGCAGGAAAGGCCCGCGCCGTGCTCGCGACAGATCTGGCGGAACGCCGTGTCGGTCACGCCCGCCATCGGCGCGAGATATAGCCTGGAGCCCAGCTCCACGTTTCCGATGCGCACGGCAAGCCCTCCTTTCGACGTCATAGACGTCATAATAATTCAGTATATCACACTCGGGACGCGCGAAACAAGCATGAACCGCCACTTTTCCATGAGATAACGCGGGATATTCTATTACGTTTTCTCATACAACAGTAATGTTTTGTGCGAATTAGCTAGAACCCCGATGAAAATGCATAAAAGCATTTGTTTTAGGCGACTATTGACTTTAGTACAGTAATGTGGGAGAATTAGCTCAAAATTTTCGGGCAGTTAATAAAAAACGCGAATCAACGGCTGCGCAATGCGCGGTCTTTGAGATAAATGAAAAGGAGAAACGATTATGAAGAAGGTATTGTCTCTTGTACTGGCGATCGTAATGGTGTTCGCCCTTGTCGCCTGCGGCGGCAAGAATGAGGCCCCCGCAAACAGCAACGCCCCCGCGTCCGGCAGCTCCGCCGCGTTCAAGTTCGGCGCGACCGGCCCGTTGACCGGCGATGCGGCGATCTACGGCAAGGCGGTCATGAACGCCGCGCAGATCGCGGTGGACGAGATCAACGCCAAGGGCGGCGTTCAGATCGAGTTCAACCCGCAGGATGATGAGGCGGACGGCGAGAAGGCAGTCAACGCCTATAACAACCTCATGGACTGGGGCATGCAGGTGCTCGTCGGTCCGGTCACGACCGGCTCGGCCATCGCGGCGTCCGCCGTGGCGGCGAAGGATCGCGTCTTTGCGCTGACCCCTTCCGCCTCCTCCACCGACGTGACCGCGGGCAAGGACAACATGTTCCAGCTCTGCTTCACCGACCCCAATCAGGGCACCGGCTCGGCTGACTATATCAGCGCGAACATGACCGGCCACAAGATCGCGGTCATCTACCGCAACGACGACGCCTATTCCCAGGGCATCCGCGACACCTTTGTGAAGGAGGCCGCCGTCAAGGGGCTTGAGGTCGTCTATGAGGGCACCTTCACCAAGGATACCCAGACCGACTTCTCCGTGCAGCTCACCGCCGCGCAGAGCGCCGGCGCCGACCTTTTGTACCTGCCCATCTACTACCAGCCGGCGTCCGTCATCCTGACGCAGGCGAAGGCGATGAACTACGCGCCCATCTTCTTCGGCGTGGACGGTATGGACGGCATCCTGACGATGGAGGGCTTCGACACCTCGCTTGCCGAGGGCGTGATGCTTCTGACCCCGTTCGCCGCGGATGCCACCGACGACCTTACCAAGAGCTTTGTCGCCGAGTATCAAAAGCGCTACGGCGAGACGCCCAACCAGTTTGCCGCCGACGGCTATGACGTGGTCTACGTCCTCTACAACGCGCTCGTTGAGTCCGGCTGCACGCCCGATATGAAGGCGAGCGAGATCTGCGAGAAGCTTATCGCGCAAATCCAAAAGACCACCTACAACGGCCTGACCGGTCAGAACATGACCTGGGGCGCCAACGGCGAGGTCTCCAAGATGCCCGTCGCCGTGGTCATCAAGAACGGCGTGTACGTTTCCGCCTGATCGGAAACGACGCGCACATCCAAGCGGTTTCTCCGGGGGAGAGCTGCCGGTTTCCGGCGGCTCTCCCACTCCGCTATGTTTTAGTTGTGTAATCCTTTGGAACAAGGAGGCGGGAAAATGGAATTTCTCTCCTATCTGATCAGCGGTATCAGCCTCGGCAGCGTGTACGCCATTATCGCGCTGGGCTATACCATGGTCTACGGTATCGCTAAAATGCTCAACTTCGCCCACGGCGACGTGATCATGGTCGGCGGCTACATCTCGTTCTGCGGCTTCGCCTATTTGGGGCTGAACGGCTGGCTGTCGCTCCTGCTGGCGATGGTGGTGTGTACGATCCTCGGCATCGTGATCGAGGGGCTTGCCTACCGCCCGCTGCGTCAGGCGACCTCGCTCGCCGTGCTCATCACCGCCATCGGCGTGAGCTATCTGCTGCAAAACACGGCGCTGCTCGTTTGGGGCGCGACGCCCAAGGTCTATCAGCCGCTCATCCCGCTCACGGGGGCGGACGGCACGCCCAACGCGCTCCGTCTCTTCGGCGGGCAGCTTTCGATCTCCTACATGTCGCTCCTCACGATGGCGGCGTGCATTGTCATCATGGCGGGGCTTACCACGTTCACGAGCCGCAGCAAGATGGGAAAGGCGATGCGCGCCTGCTCCGAGGATAAGGACGCGGCGCGCCTCATGGGCATCAACGTCAACACGACCATTTCCGTGACGTTTGCCATCGGCTCGGCACTTGCGGCGGTCGCGGGCGTGCTGCTGTGCTCGTTCAACCCCACGCTCATGCCGACCACCGGCTCCATGCCCGGCATCCGCGCCTTTACGGCCGCGGTGTTCGGCGGCATCGGCTCCATTCCGGGGGCGTTTCTCGGCGGCCTTCTCATCGGCGTCATCGAGGCGATGGCGAAGGCGTATATTTCCACGCAGCTCGCGAACTCCGTGGTGTTTGCCGTGCTGATCGTCGTGCTTTTGGTGCGCCCGGCGGGACTTTTGGGCAAGTACGTGCCCGAGAAGGTGTGAGGTGACGGAATGAAGAACTGGAAGAACCTCAAACCCCATACCAAGAGCAACCTTTGGACCTTCATCGGCCTCGCCGCGGCGTGGATCATTGTGACCGGCCTGCGCGGCGGCGGCGTGCTCGGGCGCTCGACAAGCGGCCTGCTCGTGCCGATCTGCTGCTATGTGGTGATGGCGCTGTCGCTGAACCTGACGGTCGGCATCATGGGCGAGCTGAGCCTCGGCCACGCGGGCTTCATGGGCATCGGCGCCTTCACGGGCATCGTCGCCTCGCAGAGCCTGCTGCGGCTCACGTCTTCCGTTCCGCTGCGGCTCGTCGCCGCGATGCTTTTCGGCGCGGCGTTCGCCGGATTGTTCGGCTTCCTGATCGGTATTCCGGTGCTGCGCCTGCGCGGCGACTACCTCGCCATCGTGACGCTTGCCTTCGGCGAGATCATCAAGGAGCTTATCACCTGCCTGATCGTCGGCGTGGACGAGAAAGGCCTGCACTTCATTTTCAACTACAAGGGTCTCAAGGGCGTGGAGGATCTGCACCTTTCCGCGACGGGACAGGTCATCATCAAGGGCGCGCAGGGTGCGACGGGTACGCAGACCATCGCCTCGTTCAACGCCGGCATGATCCTCATTTTCCTCGTGCTGTTCATCATCGTCAACCTGATCTACAGCCGCACGGGCCGCGCGATCATGGCGATCCGCGACAACCGCATCGCCGCCGAGAGCGTCGGCATCGACGTGACGAAGCACAAGATGATCGCGTTTGTGATGTCCGCCGCGATGGCGGGCGCGGCGGGCGCGCTCTACGGCCTCAATTACTCCAACCTCGTCGCCGCGAAGTTCGACTTCAACACCTCCATCCTCGTGCTGGTGTTCGTGGTGCTCGGCGGCCTCGGCAACATGCGCGGGTCGATCATCGCCGCGGTGCTGCTTTATATGCTGCCCGAGGAGCTGCGCGCGCTGGGTGATTACCGCATGCTGATCTATGCGGTGGTGCTCATCGCAGTGATGCTTGTGACCAACAGCCCCGTGGCGAAGAATTTCCTTTCCAAGTTCCAGTTTGGCAAGAAGGGGGGCGAGGCTGAATGAGCGAGCATAAAAAACGTCCCGAGACCAAGATGGTGCCGGTGCAGTCCCACGCCATCGTGCCGGACCGCGACGCCGACAAGAGCCCCATTCTTGAGTGCCACCATCTCGGCATCGACTTCGGCGGCCTCACCGCCGTGAACAACTTCAACCTTATGATAGGCCGCACCGAGATCGCGGGCCTTATCGGCCCCAACGGCGCGGGTAAGACCACCGTGTTCAACATGCTCACAAAAGTCTATCAGCCCACGCGCGGCTCGATCCTTCTCGACGGGCACGACACCTCGAAGCTTTCGACCGCGCAGGTCAGCCGTCTCGGCATTGCGCGCACGTTCCAGAACATCCGCCTCTTTAAGGACCTGACCGTGCTTGACAACGTGCTTGTGGGCCTCCACGACGAGATGGACTACCGCCTGCCGAGCGCGATCCTGCGCCTGCCCGATTTTTGGCGCGGCGAGCGCATTGCCCGCGAGCGCGCGATGGAGCTGCTGAGCATCTTCGACATGCAGGGCATGGCGGACGCAAAGGCGGGTTCGCTTCCTTACGGCGCGCAGCGCCGCCTTGAGATCGTGCGCGCGCTCGCAACGAACCCGAGCCTGCTGCTGCTTGACGAGCCGGCGGCGGGCATGAACCCGAGCGAGACGTCCGAACTGATGGACAACATCGTCAAGATCCGCGACCTGTTCCAGATCGCGATCATGCTCATCGAGCACGACATGAACCTCGTCATGGGTATCTGCGAGGGCATCTGCGTGCTCAACTTCGGCGAGGTCATTGCCAAGGGCTCGCCCGAGGAGATCAAGCGGAATCCGGTCGTCATCGAGGCGTACCTCGGCAAGAAAGACGGAAAGGAGGCGCAGTGATGGCAGAGCTTCTGAACGTCAACGACATCAACGTCTATTATGGCGCGATCCACGCCATCAAGGGCGTTTCCTTCCACGTCGACGAGGGCGAGATCGTGACGCTCATCGGCGCGAACGGCGCGGGCAAGTCCACGACGCTGCAAACGGTGTCGGGTCTTTTGCATTCCAAGACCGGTTCGATCACCTTTGAGGGCAAGAACATCGCGGGCGTGCCGGCGCATAAGCTTGTCGAGCATGGGCTCGCGCATGTGCCCGAGGGCCGCCGCATCTTTTTGCAGATGACGGTGGAGGAAAACCTCGAAATGGGCGCCTATACCCGGCCGAACGCGGAGACTCCCGCCTCGCTTGAGCGCGTGTTCGAGCAGTTCCCGCGCCTCAAGGAGCGCCGCCGCCAGATCGCCGGTACGCTCTCCGGCGGCGAGCAGCAGATGCTTGCCATGGGCAGGGCGCTGATGAGCAAGCCCAAGCTTCTCATGCTTGACGAGCCGTCAATGGGCCTCGCCCCGATTTTGGTCGAGCAGATCTTCGAGATCATCCGCTCTCTTCACAAAGTGGGCACGACCATCCTGCTCGTCGAGCAGAACGCCCAGATGGCGCTTTCGGTCGCCGACCGTGCCTACGTCCTCGAAACCGGCAAGATCACGCTCTCCGGTACCGGTGACGAGCTGATCCACAGCGACGAGGTCCGCAAGGCTTATTTGGGAGGATGAAAATATCCTATTGACTTCATAGGATTACTATGTTATGATACCGCGAGGGTCAAAAAGGCCCTCTCATTTGGAAAGGAAGATGGAACCCATGAAAAAGCTTGTTACTTTTGCACTCGCGCTCGTTCTCGTTCTGTCTCTCGCCGCCTGCGGCGGGAAGAGCAAGAGCATTACCATTGCCGTGCCGAACGACACGACCAATGAGGCGCGCGCGCTGATGCTGCTGGAAAACCTCGGCTATCTTAAGCTCAAGGACGGCGCCGGCATCACCGCCACGAAGCTCGACATCGCGGAGAATCCCCACAACATCGAGATCAACGAGATCGAAGCGGCGCAGCTGCCGAACGTCCTCAAGGACGTGGATTATGCCGTTATCAACTCCAACTACGCGCTCGACGGGGGGCTGAACCCCGCGAAGGACTCCCTCGGCATTGAGGGCTCGTTTTCCGCCTACGGCAATATCCTGTGCGTCAAAGAAGGGCGTGAGAACGAACCCATCATCAAGGCGCTGCTTGCCGCGCTTTCGAGCCAGCAGGTCGCGGATTACATCACCGACAAGTATGCCGGCGCCGTGATCTCCGTGGTCGACAAGCCCACCGACGGCTACGACGCGTCCGTGGACTACGCCGCGCTGAACGGGCAGACCGTCAGCATCGCGGCGACGCCCACGCCCCACGCCGAGATCCTCAACGACGTCGTCAAGGACATCCTCGCCGCGAAGGGCATTACGCTCGACGTGAAGGAGTTCACCGACTATGTCCAGCCCAACAACGTCGTCGACAGCGGCGAAATCGACGCGAACTACTTCCAGCACCTGCCGTATCTGGAGGACTTCAACAAGGAAAACGGCACGCATGTCGTGAGCATCGGCGCGATCCACGTCGAGCCGATGGGCCTCTACGGCGGCAAGCAATCCAATCTTGACGCATTAAAGTAAATAGGTTATAGTCAAAAGGAGCGGCGAAACGCCGCTCCTTTTGAAGTAGGTGAATCGACATGATAGAGATCAAAAACCTTTCCAAAACCTTCCGCACGGCGGACGGCACGGTGGAGGCGCTCAAAAACGTCTCGCTCACCATTCCGGACGGCGACGTTTTCGGCATCATCGGCATGTCCGGCGCGGGCAAATCGACGCTCGTGCGCTGTATCAACATGCTTGAGCGCCCGAGCGAGGGTACGGTCGTGGTGGACGGCGTGGACATGGGAGCGCTTTCCGACAGGGAGCTGCGCTTGAAGCGCCGCGAGATCACGATGATCTTTCAGGGCTTTAACCTGCTTATGCAGCGCACCTGTTTGGAAAACGTCTGCTTCCCGCTCAAGCTCTCGGGTCTTGCGGGGGAGAAGAAATGGCGCGAAAAGCGCGCCATGGAGCTGCTGGACACCGTCGGCCTCGCGGACAAGGCGAACGTCTACCCCGCGCAGCTCTCCGGCGGGCAGCAGCAGCGCGTCGCCATCGCCCGCGCGCTTGCCACCGACCCGAAGGTGCTGCTGTGCGACGAGGCGACGAGCGCGCTTGACCCCACGACCACGTCGTCCATTTTGGAGCTGATCCGTGAGATCAATGAAAAGACCGGCATCACCGCCGTTCTCATCACGCATCAGATGAGCGTGGTGGAGAGCGTGTGCCGCCATGTCGCCATCCTCGACGGGGGCGTCGTCGCGGAGACGGGCGAGGTCAGCGAGATCTTCACCTGCCCGACGAGCGCCGCGGCAAAGCGGCTTGTCTATCCGGAGGGAGACGCGGCCGCGTTTTCCGTCGTGCCGGGCGAGCGACTGATCCGCGTGGTGTTCAACGGTTCGGAGGCGACGGGCACGCCGCTCATTGCCCACATGGCGGTGGAGAAGGGCATCGAGGCGAACATCGCCTACGCCTCCACGCGCACCATCGAGGGACGCGAGTACGGCTCGATGCTGCTCGGCATCCGCGACGGCGGGAAGGCGCTTGAGGAGGCCGTTGCATACCTGAACGCCGCGGACGGCGTGCTTGCGGGGGAGGTGAAGTCCGTATGACAGAGAAGCTGTTTGCGCCCGAGGTGCTCGCAGAGGCGGGGGAGATCATCCGCACGCAGTTCCCGCTCGCGATTTGGGAGACGGTGTACGTCACCCTCCTTTCCACGGCGTTTGCCATCGTCATCGGACTGCCGCTCGGCGTGCTGCTCGTTACCGGCGAGAAGGACGGCGTCCGTCCGCTGCCGACAGGGCTGATGCGGGCGCTGAACGTTGTTATCAATCTGCTCAGGAGCGTGCCGTTTCTCATCCTGATGGTGCTCGTCTTTCCGCTTACGCGCCTCATCGTCGGCACGGTGGTGGGGACGCTTGCGAGCATCGTGCCGCTCGTGATCGCGGCGTTTCCGTTCATCGCGCGCCTCGCGGAGGCGAGCCTGCGCGAGGTGAACCCCAACACCATTGAAATGGCGCAGAGCCTTGGCGCGTCGCCGATGGAGATCGTTTGGTACGTAATGCTGCCCGAGAGCGTGCCGAGCCTCCTTTCCAACGCGACCATCGCCGTGACCACCATCCTCGGATATTCCGCCATGAGCGGCATCATCGGCGGCGGGGGCTTGGGCAAGATCGCCATGAACTACGGCTATTACCGCTACAAATATCTCATCATGCTCGCGGCGGTCGTGCTGCTCATTCTGCTGGTGCAGTTGTTCCAGACCGTCGGCACGCGCCTCGCCGTGAAGTCCGACAAGCGGCTTAAGAACAAGGGATAAGCCTATGGCAGCGCGAAGGATCGATCGGTTTTATGTCCGGCTTTCGCTCCCAAAGCGGAAAGAGGACGGCCACAAGGGCGAGTTCGGCAGGGTGCTGATCGTCGGCGGCGCCGTGGGCTACACGGGCGCGCCGTATCTCGCGGCGCTCGCCGCCGTGCGCTCCGGCTGCGGACTGGTGAGCCTCGGCGTGCCGCGGTGTATCTATCCGAGCCTTGCGGCGAAGTGCGTCTGCGCCATGCCCTTCCCGCTGCCGGACGACGGCGAACGGCTCTCGCCGGACGCGCGCGCGCCGCTGCTCGACAAGCTGGAGGCGTGCGACGTGCTCGCGCTCGGCCCGGGCCTCGGACGGAGCGCGGGCGTGCGCGAGACCGTTTTGGCTCTCCTGCGGGAGACGGAAAAGCCCGTCGTGCTTGACGCGGACGGCCTGAACGCGCTCGCGGGCGACCTCGGCGCGCTCGACGGAAGGCAGGACGCTCCGACCGTCCTCACGCCGCACGACGGGGAATTCGCGCGGCTGCTCGGCGTTTCCCCCGAAGAACTGGGCGCGCTCGACCGCGTCGAAACGGCGCGGGATTTTGCCGAAAGGCACGGCTGCGTGCTCGTGCGCAAAGGGCACGTCACGCTCGTGGCGACGCCCGACGGAGAGGTGCTGGAAAACACCTGCGGCGGCAGCGCGCTCTCCAAGGGCGGCAGCGGCGACGTGCTCACGGGTTTGATCGCCTCGCTCCTCGCGCAGGGCGCGAGCGCGGCGGACGCGGCGGCATGCGGCGTATGGCTGCACGGGCGCGCGGGCGACCTGCTCACGGAGCGCCTGACGGCGTACTGCGTTACGCCCGAGGACGTGGCGAAGGACGGCCTCGCGGCGGCGTTCGCGGAGGTTGTATAGGAGGCTTTATGGATGAATTTATCAAAACCTGCCTGATCGTCTGCCCGCTGGTGTTTCTCGCGGGCTTTGTCGACTCCGTCGCGGGCGGCGGGGGCATCATTTCCCTGCCCGCGTATCTGATGGCGGGCATCCCCGCGCATTTCGCGGCGGGAACGAACAAGGCCGTCAACGCCTGCGGCACGCTGATGGCAACCGTCAAGTATTTCCGAAACGGCAAGGTGCGCCTGCGTCCCGCGATCGCGGCGGCAATCGCGGCGTTCGCCGGCTCGGCGATCGGCGCGCAGCTCGCGTCCATGATTCCGGAGACGACATTGGAAACCATTATGCTCGTCGCGCTGCCATGCGTGGCGGTGTTCCTTGTTTTGAAAAAGGACTTCGGAAAGGACGACGCGCCCTCCGCTCCGACCGAGCCAAAGCGCGAAATCGCCGTCTCCGCGCTCATCGGGCTTTCTGTCGGGTGTTACGACGGGCTTCTGGGGCCGGGGACGGGCACGTTTATGATATTGTGCTTCACGGCGTTCCTCTCGATGGATCTCCTCACCGCGTCGGGCTGCTCAAAGGCGGCGAACCTTGCCTCCAACGTCGCGGCGGCGGCCGTGTGGATAGCGCACGGGAACGTATTGTGGAAGCTCGCCGCGCCCGTGATTGTGTGCAATATCTGCGGAAACCTGCTCGGCGCGCGCTACGCCATCCGCGGCGGCAGCAAAAAGATCCGCGGCATGATGTTCGTCGTGCTGGGCCTGCTGTTTGCCAAGATGCTGTATGAGCTGCTGAGCTGAAGCCTCGCAGAGTTTCGCGCCCGCGGACGCGAGAGAAGCATGATTGAAAAAGCTGACGACATGCGCGTCAGCTTTTTTCGTGCTCAAAAAGCGGCGCTTTTTGGATCATCTCCAGCCGAGCGCCGCGGAGAGCGCCGCCGCCGCGCTCACGGTTTCCCGCGCGGCGCTTTGGAACTCGTCGGACTGCACGCGGCGATAGAGGCCCACCACGCCGACGGCGCAGCGCACCTCGCCTGCGCTGCCGCGCACCGGCGCGGCGACGGAGCGCAGGCCGATCTTGTACTCGCCGTCCTCCACGGCATAGCCGCGCGCACGGACGTCCGGCAGCAGAGCGAGCAGCGTTTCCGCGTCCGTGACCGTGTGCGGCGTATAGGGCGGCAGCTCCGCGCCGGAGAGCAGGCGCCTCGCCTCGCCCGCGCCCAGATATGCGAGCAGCAGCTTGCCCTGCGCCGTCGCGTGCAGCGGCAGGCGCGAGCCGACCTCCGGCACGACCTGTACGCCGGCGCCCCCGGTGCACTGGTCGAGCGAGAGCACGTGCCCGCCCTCCAGCACCGAGAGGTACGAGCTGCCGCCCGAGCGCTCCGCGAGCCGCTCCAAAAACGGGCGCGCGACGCGCGAGACGTCCAGACTCTCGCTTACGGCGCAGCCGTATTCAAACAGCCGGATGCCGAGCGCATAGCGCCCGTCGGCGCGCTGCTCGACCATTGCGTGCTCGCGCAGCGTCGAGAGCAGGGCGTAAACCGTGCTCTTGGGATAGCCCGCGGCGGAAGACAGCTCTTGCAGGCTCATCGGCGCGCGGCGCGCGAGCAGCGTCTCCAAGAGCTCCATCGCCTTTGATACCGAGCGCACACGCGCCGCAGCTTCCCTTCGTTCCATGTGCTCCGCCTCCTTTTTGCCCATCGTAGCACGGCACGCCGCGCTGCGCAAGCAAAAAATTCGGTATCGCGGAACGATTGTTTAGCAATACCGAACGGCATGTCTTGCACGCGCGGCGCGCTTTCGGTAAAATAGCGATATACTTACCAAAAAACAACGGAGGAAAGAAACATGAAAAGAATTGTGACCATGTGTCTCGCGCTCGCGCTCGCGTGCCTGCCGCTCGCGGGGTGCGCGAGGAAGGCGGAGGCGGTGGAGCTGAACGTCTTTGCCGCGGCGTCGCTGACCGAGACCCTCAATGCCGTTGCCGAGAAGTACAAGACCGTTGCGCCGAACGTGACGCTGCGCTTCAACTTCGACTCCTCCGGCACGCTCAAGACGCAGATCGAGGAGGGCGCGGACTGCGACCTGTTCCTCTCCGCCGCGCCGAAGCAGATGAACGCGCTCGCGGACGGCGGGTTCCTTGCCGCCGACACGCGCGTCGACCTTTTGGAGAATAAGGTCGCGCTCGCCGTGCCCGAGGGCAATCCCAAGGGCGTGCAGTCTTTCGACGCGCTTGTTTCCGTGCTTCAAAGCGGGGACGTCCTGCTTGCCATGGGCAACGCCGACGTGCCCGTGGGGCAGTATACGCAGAAGATTTTTGACTTTTACGGTCTCGACGAAAGCACGCTCGCCGCAAAGGGCGTTCTGACCTATGGCTCGAACGTCAAGGAGGTCACGACGCAGGTGAAGGAAGCGGCGGCGGACTGCGGCGTCGTCTACCAGACCGACGCGTATTCGGCGGGTCTCGCGGTCGTGGACACCGCTACGGCAGAGATGTGCGGGCAGGTGGTCTATCCCGCCGCCGTTTTGAAAGCCGCCGCGCACGCCGACGAGGCCGCCGCGTTCCTCAAATACCTGCAGGGCGCGGACGCCGCCGCGATTTTTGAAAGCGTCGGCTTTACTTCCTTGACAAAATAGGATACAATAAAGGGTACTTCATGTAAAAAAAGGAGTCCCTTATGGACTGGTTTCCGCTGCTCAATTCGCTGCGCATCGCCGCCATCTCCGCCGTGATCGTGTTCTTTCTCGGCGTGGCGGCGGCGTACTATATCGCGAAACTGCCGCGCGCTCTCAAGGGCGTGCTGGACGTGCTGCTCACGCTGCCGCTCGTGCTGCCGCCGACGGTGGTGGGCTATCTGCTGCTGTGCCTGCTCGGCCCCCGGCGCGTCGTCGGCGCGTGGGCGCTCGAAACGTTTGCCGTAAAGCTGACAATGCAGTGGTGGTCGGCGGTGTTCGCGGTGAGCGTCGTCATCTTCCCGCTGATGTACCGCACGGCGCGCGGCGCGTTTGAGAGCTTCGACGAAACGCTTTCCGACGCGGGGCGCACGCTGGGGCTTTCGAATACGTGGATTTTTTGGCACGTGCGCATGCCGGTGTGCCGCCAGGGCATCCTCGCGGGCGCGGTGCTTTCGTTTGCGCGCGCGCTCGGCGAGTATGGCGCAACGAGCATGCTTGCGGGTTATACCCCCGGCAAGACGGCGACTGTCGCAACCGAGGTCTATCAGCTTTGGCGCATCGGGGACGACGCGCTTGCGCTGCGCTGGGTGCTTGTGAACGTTGCCCTCTCGGCGGTGGTGCTGTTCGCGGTGAACCTGCTGGAAAAGCGCGAAGGGCGGAGGTGAGCGCATGCTTTCGGTCAACATCCACAAGGAACTGGACGACTTTACGCTCAACGTCAGCTTTGAGACCGGCGCGGGCGTTATGGCGCTGCTCGGCGCGTCGGGCTGCGGCAAGAGCATGACGCTCAAGTGCATCGCGGGTCTGGAGACGCCCGACCGCGGCAAAATCATACTGAACGACCGCGTGCTGTTCGACAGCGAGAAGCATATCAACATGTCGCCGCAGCGACGGCGGGTGGGATACCTCTTTCAGCAGTACGCGCTGTTCCCGAACATGACCGTGCGCCACAACCTCTACGCCGCCGTGCGCCATCTGCCGCGCAGCAAGCAGAAAGCGGCGGTGGACGAGAAGATGCGCTCGTTCCGGTTGGAGGGGCTTGACGACCTCTATCCGCGCCAGCTCTCCGGCGGACAGCAGCAGCGCGCGGCGCTCGCGCGCGTGTTCGCCTCGGAGCCGGAGGCGCTGCTGCTCGACGAGCCGTTCTCCGCGCTCGACAGTTATCTCCGCTGGCAGACGGAGCTGGAGCTCGGCGAGCTGCTGCGTCCGTATCCGGGCGACGTGCTGCTCGTCTCGCACGACCGCGACGAGGTGTACCGCATGTGCTCCGACGTGTGCGTCCTCGCCGACGGGCACAGCGAGGAGCAGGCGAGCGTGCGCGATCTGATGGCGGCGCCGAAGACGGTCAGCGCGGCGCTGATTTCCGGGTGCAAAAATTTTTCGCGCGTCAAGCGTATTGACGCGACGCATGTGAGATGCGTCAACTGGGGTGTGACGCTCGAAACGTCGCAGGGGGTCTCCGGCGTGTGCTCGTACGCGGGCGTGCGCGCGCACAGCCTGCACATTGCCAAAAACGGCGAGCCGAACCGTTTCGACGCGCGCGTTGTGCGCGTCATCGACGACGCGTTTTCCACCATCCTCATGCTTGCGCCCGAGGGCGGCAATTCGCTTCTGCGCATGGAGCTTTCCAAGGAGGAGTGGGCGGCGATGCGAAACCCCGAAATGGTGCTCCTCGGCGTTGCGCCCGAAAATGTGATGACCTTGAGCGGAGAGCTTTGATGCAAGATTCTTTTAACCGAACCATTCGATATCTGCGCCTGTCCGTGACAGACCTTTGCAACTACCGCTGCGCGTACTGCATGGCGGAGGACGGCGTTCCCAAGCGCGCGCACGGCGACGTCTGCTCCATCGAGGAGCTCGCGGAGATCGGCGAGGCGGCGGTGCGCTGCGGCGTGACGAAGATCCGGCTCACCGGCGGCGAGCCGCTCGTGCGCCGCGGCATTTTGACGCTGTGCGAAAAGCTGCGCGGGCTTGACGGACTGCGCGAACTGGCGCTTACCACCAATGGCGCGCTGCTCGGCGACATGGCGCGCGATTTGAGAGCGGCGGGCGTCGACCGGCTGAACGTCAGCCTCGATACGCTCCGTCCGGAGCGGTTCCGCGCCATTACGCGGCGCGGCGAGCTGTCCGATGTGCTGCGCGGGATCGAGGCGGCGAAGGCTGCGGGCTTTGCGCCGCTTAAATTCAACACGGTGCTGCTTGGCGGCGTCAACGACGACGAGATCGCGGACTTTGTCGCGCTTACGAGGGACGAGGACTGCTGTGTGCGGTTTATCGAGCTGATGCCGATGGGCGTGTGCGCCGCGTTTGCGCGCGAGCGTTTCCTCTCCGCCGACGCGGTGCTCTCCGCCGCGCCGGAGCTTGCGAGCGCGGGGGAGGACGGCGTGGCGGAGTTGTACCGCGTTCCGGGCTGGCGCGGGACGGTGGGGCTCATCCGCCCGATAAGCCGCTGCTTCTGCGCCTCGTGTGACCGCATCCGCGTCACGGCGGACGGAAAGCTCAAGCCGTGCCTGCACTCGGAACAGGAAATCTCTCTGCGCGGCTTGCACGGCGCGGCGCTGGAGGACGCTGTGCGCGGCGGCGCGGCGGCGAAGCCGGAGCGACACCATCTTTCGCGGGGCAGCGACACGCCGCGCGGTATGTTTGAGATCGGAGGATAGCGCCGAAGCGTATGGAAGATTTTACCCACTTTAACGAACAGGGCCGCGCCCGCATGGTGGACGTGAGCGGCAAGACGCCGACCTTCCGCACGGCGACGGCGGCGGGCACGGTCAAAATGCTGCCATCGACCGCGGAGGCGATCCGCACGGGAGGCGTGCCGAAGGGCGACGTGCTCGCGGTGGCGCAGGTAGCGGGCGTCATGGCGGCGAAGCGAACGGCGGACATCATCCCCATGTGCCATCCGCTGTTGCTCACGGGCGTGGACGTGCGCTTTGCGCTGGGAGCCGACCGCGTGGACATCGAGGCGACGGTGCGCTGCCGCGGTGAAACGGGCGTGGAGATGGAGGCGCTGCACGCCGTTTCCGCCGCGGCGCTTACTGTGTACGACATGTGCAAGGCGCTGCAAAAGGACATGGAGATCGCCGATATCCGCCTGCTTAAAAAGACGGGCGGAAAAAGCGGCGATTTTGTCCGGACGGATGATTCCCGAAAATGACCTTTATTTCGATTTCCTGTCAAGGAGGTATCCTGTTATGGCAAAAGTACTCGCCGTGTGTGTCAGCGCCCAAAAGGGGCAAAAAAAGCACCCGGTCGAAGAAATACAACTCAAAATTGACCACGGCATCGTTGGCGACGCGCACGCGGGGAATTGGCACAGGCAGGTGAGTCTGCTGGCGAACGAAAGCGTCGACAAAATGCGGGAAAGGGGCCTGACGCTCTCTGCGGGCGATTTCGCGGAGAACATCCTCACCGAGGGGATCGCGCTGCGGACGCTGCCTGTCGGAACGCGTCTGCGCGTGGGCGGAACGCTCCTTGAGATCACGCAGATCGGCAAGGAGTGTCACAGCGACTGCGAGATCAAAAAGAAAGTCGGTATCTGCGTCATGCCCGCCGAAGGCGTGTTTGCGATCGTGAAGGAAGAGGGAACGGTAAAAGCGGGAGACGCCGTTACCATCGAGGGGGCGGCGACATGAAGCTCATTAAAACGGAGGATGCGGTCGGGCAGGTGCTTTGCCACGACATGACGCAGATCATTCCATGGGAATACAAGGGCCCGCGCTTCAAAAAGGGCCACGTCGTCACGGCGGAGGATATCCCCGTGCTGCTGAGCATGGGCAAGGAGAACCTTTACGTGTTCGAGCTCGGCGCGGGGATGGTCCACGAGAACGACGCGGCGGAGCGCATGTGCGCGCTGTGCTTGAACGCCGGCATGGAGCGCGGCGAGGTGGGCGAGGGCAAGATCGAGCTGTTTGCCGCGCGCGACGGCCTCTTTCGCGTCGACAGGCAGCGCCTCGACGCCGTCAACGCCATCGACGAGCTGATGATCGCGACGCGGCACGGCAATACGGTGGTGAAGACGGGAGACAAGCTCGCCGGCACGCGCGTTATCCCGCTCGTGATCGACGAGAAGAAGCTTTTGGAGGCGGAGGAGATTGTCGGCGGAACGCCCATTTTGGAGCTTTTGCCGTTCAAGCTCCGCCGCGCGGGCGTTATCACCACGGGCAGCGAGGTTTTCCGCGGGCGCATAGAGGACAAATTTACCCCCGCCGTTGAGCACAAGCTCGCACAGTACGGCATCGCGATGGCGGAGCATGTGCTCGTGGACGACGGACTGGACAACATCCGCGGCGCCATCGAGCGGATGCGCGGAACGGACGTGGAGCTGATCGTCTGCACCGGCGGCATGAGCGTCGACCCCGACGACAACACCCCCGGCGCGATCAAGGCGAGCGGCGCACGCATCGTGACCTATGGCGCGCCCGTGCTGCCCGGCGCGATGTTCCTGCTCGGATACTTCGATGACGGACGCCCGATCATGGGGCTCCCCGGCTGCGTGATGTACGCGAAGACGACCGTGTTCGACCTCGTTTTGCCGCGCGTCGCGGCGGGCGTGGAGCTTTCGCGGCGCGACTTTACCACGCTCGGCGAGGGCGGGCTGTGCCTCGGCTGCTCGCCGTGTACGTATCCGAACTGCGGGTTCGGCAAATAACAAACGAAAGCGAGGCGCGGTATATGGCGTTTTCGGCAAGAGTCGTGACGGTCAGCGACAGGAGCTTTCGCGGCGAGCGCGCCGACGAGGGCGGCCCCGCGGTGGCGGAGTCGCTGCGCGGCGCGGGCTACACCGTGGATAAGATCGTGCTCGTCCCCGACGAGGTTGCGCAGATCGAGCAGGCGCTGCGCGAGGCGGCGCGGGATGACGTTGCGCTGTGCGTTACGACCGGCGGCACGGGCTTTGCGCCGCGCGACGTGACGCCCGAGGCGACGAGGGCGGTGTGCGAGAAGCTCGCTCCCGGGATTCCCGAGGCGATGCGCGCGGCGTCCATGCGCATCACGCCGCGCGCTATGCTCGCGCGCGCGGAGGCGGGGATCTTGGAACGCACGCTCATCGTCAACCTGCCCGGAAGCCCCAAGGGGGCGAAAGAAAACCTCGCGGCGGTACTGTCCGCCCTCGGTCACGGGCTTGAAATGCTTCGAGGCGGGGGAAACGCCGACTGCGCGGGTATCAAGGACTAGATGGGCATGAAAAAAGCGACCGTCCGTTGGGACGGCCGCTTTTGTGTTCCGCGCTTACAAAACGCCTTTAATAAAAATCTCCAGCCCGATCAGGATCAGGATCGCGCCGCCGAGGACGCTTGCCTTGCCGGAAAGGCGCATGCCCAGCGTGCGCCCGACGCGAAGCCCGCCGAGGCAGATGAACAGCGTCACAAACGCGATAATGAGCGCGCAGACGAACGCCGCGGGCGCGTCATAATCCGCGATGGTGAAGCCGACGGACAGCGCGTCGATCGACGTGGCGACGCCCTGGAGCATCAGCGCGCCGAAGCCGACGCCGGAGGGCTTCTCGTCCCCGCTCGCGCCGCCGCGGAGGCCTTCGCGCAGCATTGAGCCGCCGATGAGCCAGAGCAGCGAGAGCGCAAGGTACGGGATGAAACGCTCGAGCACGGCAAACTTCTCCACCAAAGAGTGTACGCACAAATAGCCGAGCAGCGGCATGAGAAACTGGAAAAAAGCGAATGTGCTCGCGATCGTCAGCGCGCGCGCGCGAGACATCTTCGGCTCGTTCAACCCGTTCGCGAGCGAGACGGAGAACGCGTCCATCGCAAGCCCCACGCCGAGCAATATGCTGTTGAAAAAGAATATGGCATCCATGACAAGAAAGAAGTATACTCCCCCTGTGGTCGGATTGCAAGAAAAACGCGGAAGCGCTTTGTTAAAACTGTGCAAAAAAGAGTCGAAACCTTGCGCCGATGACTTGATGTTTTGAGGAGATGGTGATATTCTGTAAGGTATCTTCCTATTATCGTTCAGACAGGGGGGAACGGATTGAAACAACACAAAAAGGGACTCGTTATCTGGGGCGTCCTCATTGCCGCGCTCGCGGCGGCGTCGATCGCCGTGGGTCCCGCGGGGGAGCATGAGGACGTGAAGCTTGCCATGCGCGACGCGGTGCTCCATGAGGTGAGCCGCGTGAGCCTGTTCGGCGTCAAGGACGTGAATCCGGCGCTTATCTCCGCGATGACCATTACGGGGATGCTGCTTCTTGCGGCGCTGCTGATCCGCATTTTTGTCATTCCGCGCTTCACGCTTGTGCCGGGGAAGTTCCAGCTCGTGCTGGAGACCATCGTGGGTACCTTCGACGGGCAGGCGCTCGTCCATGAACCGGGGAAGAAGTCGTTTATCGGCGCGTATGTGTTCGCCGCGGGCGTCTACATCTTTTTCGGCACGCTCTTCGAGCTCTTCGGCCTTCAGGCGATCACGACGCAGGGGCGCCCCATCGCGCTGCCCGCGCCGCTTTCCGACGTGAACGCCGCGATCAGCATGGGCTGCATGAGCTATCTTGTTATCTTCATCGGCGGCGTCAGCCACGCGGGGCTGCACGGCGCGGGGGCGACGCTCAAGGAGTTCTCGCTGCCCATCTCGATGAGCTTCCGCCTTTTCGGCGCGCTGCTCTCGGGGCTTTTGGTGACGGAACTGATCTATCACTACACGGCGCTGAGCTATGTGCTGCCCGTGGTCGTGGGCGTGCTGTTCACGCTGCTGCACGCGATCGTGCAGACCTACGTGCTGACGATGCTCGTGGGCATGTACTACGAGGAGGTCTCGGAAAAACCCGAACCGAAACCCAAAAAGCCGAAAAAGCCCAAACGCGTGAAAAAAGTGCGGACAAGCGGACAGGCGGACGCCTGAGACGTGCTGAAAAGAGAGAAAACATTAAAACACAGAAAAATCGGAGGAAAAAAACATGAATCGCAAAAAAACCTTTGCCCTCGCGCTGCTGCTGACGCTCGTGCTCGCCGTGGCGCTGCCCGCGATGAGCTTTGCCGCGAGTGAAACGCCCGCCGTCGTGAGCACGCTGTCCGACGACGCGGCGATCGCCGTGAACGAGAAGGAGGCGGAGGCAAAGACCGTTTCCACCAAGGCCATGGCCTGCGCGTTCACCATCGCCGTGGGCGCGGGCGTGGGCGCGATCGCGATGGCGCTTGCCTCGCGCAAGGCGAGCGAATCCATTGCCCGCCAGCCGGAGGCCGCGGGCGAGGTGCGCTCGGCGATGATGCTCTCCCTCGTCTTCATCGAGACGGCGATCATCTACGCACTGCTCGTGGTCATTATGATAATTTTTGTCCTGTAAGAGCAAAAATTATCATAAAAAGGAGGCGGGAACATGCCGCTTAACATTGATTGGCAGCAGATTTTGCTGCATCTGCTCAACTTTGTCATTCTCGCGGGCGGGCTGTACTTTTTGCTCTACAAGCCCGTGAAGGATTTTATGGGCAAGCGCGAGCAGCACTATAAGGAAATCGACGATTATGCGACGAAGAACCGTATCGAGGCGGAGGAACTGCGCAAGGCAGCCCAGGCGAAGTTCGACGCCGCCGAGGCGGAGATCGCGCAGATGCGCATTAAGGCGGGCGACGAGATCGAAACGGAGAAGCAGCAGGCGGTCACCGAGGCGCGCGTCGAGGCGCGCCGTATTCTTGAGACCGCCGGAAAAACGGCGGATCAGCGCGCAAAGAAAGCGCTCGCCGATTCGAACGACGAGATCCGTGACCTTGCGATGGAGGCGGTGCGTAAGATGCTGCTGAGCGATGAGGACGCGCTTGACAAGTTCCTCGACGCGGCGGAAAGCGGGTCGGGCAATGGCTAACGAAAAGATCCTCCGTCCCGTCCTGTACAGCGCCAAGGAGCCGACCGACAAGCAGAAGGAGCGTCTGGAGGCGTTTGTCCGACGCGGCTACGGTGAGACCGCGCCGCTGCGCTGGAAGAAGACGCCCGAAACCGAAGCGGGCTTCCGCCTTGAGATCGGCCCGGATATCTACGACTGGACGCTTGAGGGCCTGATGCGCCAGTTCCGCGCGAATGTGGACAGCGCGTACACGGACAGCCAGAAGGACGTGATCCCGCTCATCCGCAAGGCGGTGGACGAGTTTGTGCCATCTGTCGTGCGTGAGGAGAAGGGCGAGGCGATCTTCGTCGCGGACGAGATCGCGCGCGTGCGGGGGCTCCCCGGCGTGCAGTACGGCGAGGTCGTGGAGTTCGAGACCGGCGTGCGCGGCATGGTGCAGGATCTGCGCCGCGACAGCGTGGGCGTGGTGCTATTCAACGCGGAAGGCGACCTCGCCGAGGGCTGCGCCGTCAAGCGCACGGGACGCACAGCGGGCATGCCCGTCGGCATCCACTTCCTTGGGCGCGTGGTCAACGCGCTCGGCGAACCGATCGACGGCAAGGGCCCCGTGGAGCATGACGCCTACCGCCCCATTGAAGTCGCCGCGCCCGGCATCCTCGACCGCGCCGCGGTCAAAAAACCGCTGGAAACGGGCATTTTGTGCATTGACTCGATGTTCCCCATCGGGCGGGGCCAGCGCGAGCTCATCATCGGCGACCGCCAGACCGGCAAGACCGCCATCGCCATTGACGCGATCATCAACCAGTGCAACCACCGCGTGCTTTGCATCTACGTCGCCATCGGGCAGAAGGCGAGCTCCGTCGCCCAGATCGCGGCGAACCTCGAAGCCCACGGCGCGATGGAGCACACCATCATCGTCAGCGCTTCCGCTTCCGACCCGGCGGCGGAGCAGTACATCGCGCCCTACGCCGCGACGGCGATGGGCGAATACTTCATGAACAGCGGGCGCGACGTGCTGATCGTTTACGACGACCTCTCAAAGCACGCCATCGCCTACCGCGCGCTTTCGCTGCTGCTGGAGCGCTCTCCGGGACGCGAGGCGTACCCCGGCGACGTGTTCTATCTGCACTCCCGCCTGCTGGAGCGCTCGGCGCACCTGAGCGCGAAGCGCGGCGGCGGCAGCATGACGGCGCTGCCGATCGTCGAAACGCAGGCGGGCGACGTGTCCGCCTATATCCCCACGAACGTTATCTCCATCACCGATGGGCAGATATACCTGGAGAGCAACCTCTTTTTCTCCGGACAGCGTCCGGCGGTAAACGTCGGCCTCTCGGTTTCCCGCGTCGGCGGCGACGCGCAGACCAAGGCGATGAAGCAGAGCGCAGGCTCGCTGCGCATCGATCTCGCGCAGTTTCGCGAGATGGAGGCGTTCACGCAGTTCTCCAGCGACCTCGATGAGGCGACGAAGAAGCAGCTCGCCTACGGGCAGAGCCTCATGCGCCTGCTGCGTCAGGACCAGTACAAGCCCTATTTGCAGCACAGCATGGTGATCCTGCTGATCGCGGCGCTGAATCATACGATGGACGATATCCCGCTCGACGAGCTGGCGGACTACCGCGACAAGATGCTCGCCGACGTGGAGGGGCGCTGCAACGACGTCTGCCGCCACATCGACCGCAACGGCAAGCTGACCGACCACGACCGCAATCTTTTGCTTGACGCGGCAAAGACCTTCGCCGCGCGGTGGAAGAACGATCATGCAGCCGCTCAGAGCGGCGGCGGAGAGGAGAAGACGGGCGATGCCGAGCAGTAAGGAGCTCAAGGATCGCATTAAGGCGGTCAAGGAGACGCGCAAGATCACGGGCGCGATGTATCTCATCTCCTCGACTAAGCTTCGCCGCGCCAAGGTTGACCTCGCCGCGGCGAAGCCGTATTTTGAGACGATGCGCGCCGAGATCGGGAGTTTTCTGCACGTGGACGAAACATTTGAGAGCCGCTGGTTCTGCTCGCCGTCCGGCGCGACGCCGGAGGGCGGCGTGTGCGGCGCGCTTGTCGTCACCGCGGACAAGGGGCTTGCCGGAGCGTATAACGTGAACGTGCTGCACGCGGCGGAGGAGCTGCTCTCGGAGAAGCCGGACGCGAAGCTTTTTGTCATTGGCGAATACGGCCGCCGCTATTTTGCGCAGCACCGCCCCGAGGCGATGACCTATATTGGCCCAATGCGCCCGCCGACGCGCGAGAGCGCGGTGGAGCTGGGCGACGGGCTGCTCCGCCGTTTGGACGACGGTGAGCTGAACGAGCTTGCCGTCATCTACACCGACATGAAAAACAGCCTTTCCTCCGACGCGCAGACCCACCGGCTGCTGCCGTTCCCGCGTTCGGGCGCGCCCGCCGGAGACGAAAAAACGGGTGGGAATGCCGCCGGGACGCAGACGGAGTTCCTCCCCTCGGCGGCGGAGGTCGTGCGCACGGCGGTGCGTACTTACGTGCGCGGCTTTCTCTACGGCGCGCTGCTCAACAGCTATTGCTCCGAGCAGAACGCGCGCGTCACCGCGATGGACTCCGCGAACGCGAACGCGCAGGAGCTGCTCGGCGACCTTTCGCTCCAGCTCAACCGTACGCGACAGGCCGCCATCACGCGCGAGATCACGGAGATCTCCGCCGGCGCACAGGCGCAAAAGAACGCGAGAAAGAAAAAAGGAGGCGCTTAAGCCTTGACGACAGGAACCATCCAACAGGTCGCGGGCCCCGTGGTGGACGTCCGCTTTGAAGACGGCGAGCTGCCGAAGATCCGCGAGGTCATCGAGGTCGAATCGGACGGCAGGCGCCGCACCATGGAGGTCAGCCAGCACATCGGGAACGACGTGGTGCGCTGCGTCATGCTCGCGGACAGCGACGGACTGTACCGCGGCATGAAGGTGACGGCGCCGGGCCGCAGCATTACCGTCCCCGTTGGGAAGGCGACGCTGGGGCGTATGTTCAACGTCCTCGGCGAGCCCATCGACGGCGGCGATCCCATCCCCGCCGACGCCGAGCGCATGAGCATCTACCGGAGCGCCCCCGGCTTTTCGGAGCTTGCGCCGTCGGTGGAGATTTTGGAAACGGGCATCAAGGTCATCGACCTGCTTGAGCCCTACGCGCGCGGCGGCAAGATCGGCCTTTTCGGCGGCGCGGGCGTCGGCAAGACGGTGCTCATTCAGGAGCTTATCCACAACGTCGCCATGGAGCACGACGGCTATTCCATCTTCACGGGCGTGGGCGAGCGCAGCCGCGAGGGCAACGACCTTTGGAATGAGATGCGTGAGAGCGGCGTTTTGAGCAAGACCGCGCTCGTGTTCGGGCAGATGAACGAGTCTCCGGGCGTGCGTATGCGCGTGCCGCTTTCGGGGCTTACGATGGCGGAATACTTCCGCGACAGGGAAAACCGCGACGTGCTGCTGTTTATCGACAACATTTTCCGCTTCGTGCAGGCGGGCAGCGAGGTCTCGACCCTGCTCGGGCGCATGCCGTCCGCGGTCGGCTACCAGCCGACGCTCGCGGGCGAGATGGGCGAGCTCCAGGAGCGCATTACCTCGACCGAAAACGGCTCCATTACGTCCGTACAGGCGGTTTACGTTCCCGCGGACGATTTGACCGACCCCGCCACCGCAACAACGTTTACCCACCTCGACGCGACGACCGTTTTGTCCCGCAAGATCGTGGAGGAGGGCATCTATCCCGCGGTCGATCCGCTGGAGTCCACGTCCCGCATTTTGCAGGCGGACCTCATCGGCGCGGAGCATTACCGCATTGCGCGCGACGTACAGGAGATCCTGCAGAAATACCGCGAATTGCAGGACATTATCGCCATCCTCGGCATGGACGAGCTGAGCGACGAGGATCGCCTGACCGTCTACCGCGCGCGCAAGGTCAAGCGCTTTTTGTCCCAGCCGTTCCATGTGGGTGAGAAGTTCACCGGCGTGCCCGGACGCTATGTGAAGCTGGAGGAGACGCTGCGCGGCTTTGCCGCCATTCTCTCCGGCGAGATGGACGAAGTGCCGGAGAACGCGTTTTATAACGTCGGCACCATTGACGACGCCCTGGCAAAGGCCAAGACCCTGTAAACTGACTCATACCGCGGGAGGATCATGATGGCAAACTCTACCTTTCGCCTGCATATCTGCTCGGCGGAGAGCGACGTCTATCGGGGCGACTGCGTCTCGCTGACGCTGCCGCTGTCCGATGGGGAGATCGGGCTGCTCGCGTATCACACCCCCGTTACCGCAGCCGTCGTTCCCGGCGTGCTGCGCTACCGTCTGCCGAAGGACGGCGGCGTCGTCCGTCTGAAGGTCGGCGCGGGCCTCGCACGCTTCGAGAACAACGACGCGCTTGTGCTGCTCGAAAGCGCCGAGCCGACGGAGTAACGCATCGCGTCGCCGCATAAGCAAGAGAATCGTCACAAAAAGCGCCGCGTTTATGCGGCGCTTTTTTATGGAATCCGTCAAATCCCACGCGAGCGCGAAAGTTTTTCTTGCTTTATCACGATAATGTGATAATATGACAGCATGGGAAATCAAACGAAACAAACAGGAGGATGGAAGAGATGAAAAAGGTATTATGCCTGATGCTGAGCCTTGCGCTCGTGCTGTCCCTCGCCGCGTGCGGCAAGAAGGAGACCGCCGGCAAGAAGCTGATCGTCGGCTTCGACGCGGAGTTCCCCCCGTTCGGCTACATTGACGCCAACGGAAAGTACGACGGTTTTGACCTTGCCATGGCGCAGGAGGTTTGCAAGCGCCTCGGCTGGGAATATGAGGCGGTCGCCATCGACTGGGACAGCAAGGACGCGGAGCTGTCGTCCGGCAACATCAACTGCATTTGGAACGGCTTTACCTATACCGGACGCGAAAACGACTACACATGGTCCGACCCCTATGTGGACAACAGCATCGTGCTGGTCGTCAAGAGCGATTCCGGCATCGGCTCCAAGGCGGATCTCGCCGGCAAGAGCGTGATGGCGCAGGCGGGCTCCTCCGCCGTGGACGCGTTGGAGGCGGATGAGACGGGCTTCGCTTCGAGCCTCAAGGAGGTCGTACAGCTCGCCGACTACAATCTCGGCTTCATGGAGCTCGATCAGGGCACGGTGGACGCGCTGGCGGTTGATCTCGGCGTCGCGATGGCGCAGCTTAACGCCAAGTCCGGCGCGTACAAGATCCTCGACGAGGCAGTTTCGACCGAACAGTACGCCGTCGGCTTCCTCAAGGGCAACACCGAGCTGCGCGACGCCGTGAACGAGCAGCTGCTCGCCATGGCGAAGGACGGCACGATGCTCAAGATCGCCCAGAACTACGTCGACGAGGGCGTGGTGATCGACAGCCTGTGCCTGCTCAAGTGAGCGGCGCGGGAGAAACAAGCTGAAATCGCATGGTCGGGCGACGGGATACCGCCGCCCGACCCTTGTGTGCAGTAAACCGATTTTGTGAGGGCTTCCTATGACGTTTCAAACCATGGTGTCCCAGCTCACGACGGGCTTTTTGACGACGCTCGCGATCTTTCTTCTGACGCTGCTTGGCTCGCTGCCGCTCGGCCTCGCGGTCTGCTTCGGGCGCAAGAGCCGGCTGAAGAGCGTGCGCGGCGCCGTGAGCATCTATATCTCCGTTATGCGCGGCACGCCGCTGATGCTGCAATTGATGGTGGTCTATTACGCGCCGAACCTGATGTTCGGCTTGCGCCCGCTGCCGCGCTTTTCGGCGACGATCGTTGCTTTCATTATCAATTACGCCGCGTACTTTGCCGAAATTTACCGCGGCGGCATCGAGTCCATCCCCGCGGGACAGTACGAGGCGGCGGAGGTGCTGGGCTACACGAAGGCGCAGACCTTTTTCCACATCATTCTGCCGCAGATGGTCAAGCGCGTGCTGCCGAGCGTGACGAACGAGGTCATTACGCTCGTGAAGGACACCTCGCTTGCGTCTGTCATCGCGGTGGTGGAGATGTTCACGCTGGCGAGCCGCATCGCCGTCGCGCCGCACTCGCCCGGCATGGTGACCTTTGCGGTCGCCGCCGTGTTCTACTACGTGTTCAACTACGTGGTGGCGTTCGGCATGGAGCGCTGCGAGAAGGCGCTCGATTACTACAAGTGAGGAACGGGATATGAGCGTATTGAGCATCGAACACGCGCAAAAGAGCTTCGCGGAGCTCTGCGTTTTGAAAGACATCTCCCTCACGGTGGAAAACGGCGAGGTCGTGTCGATCATCGGGCCGTCCGGCTCGGGCAAGTCGACGCTGCTGCGCTGCGCGACCTTCCTTGAAACGCTCGACGGGGGCGAGATCGCCTACATGGGCGAGCGCGCCGCGTGGACGGGCGCGGACGGGAAGACCGTTTACGCCAAGGATCTTAATCCGTTCCGCGCCGCGTTCGGACTGGTGTTCCAGCAGTTTAACCTCTTTCCGCACCGCAGCGTCCTGCAAAACGTCACGGACGCTCCCGTACGCGTACAGAAGCGGCTGCGCGCGGAGGCGGAGTCGGAGGCGCGCGAGCTTTTGGACAAGCTCGGCCTCGCGGGCAAAGAGAACGCCTACCCCTGCCAGCTCTCCGGCGGGCAGCAGCAGCGTGTGTCCATTGCGCGCGCGCTTGCGATGAACCCGAAAATCCTGTTTTTTGACGAGCCGACCAGCGCGCTTGATCCGGAGCTGACGGGCGAGGTGCTGCGCGTCATTCGCCGCCTTGCGGAGGAGAAGATGACCATGGTGATCGTGACGCACGAGATGGAGTTTGCCCGTGCGGTGA
>JAWRIJ010000171.1:0-4715 GCA_040307975.1 Oscillospiraceae bacterium
CATGGGCTACACCATCCTCGGCTACACGGGCGAAGAGGGCGACAAGTTCATGAGCTATTCGCTCTCCGGCTATGCGTGGACCATCTACAATGCCGGCCTCGCGACGGTCTCTCCCGCCGACCTCAACATCCCGACCCTCGAAGAGTACAACTGGGATACCGTGAAGCTCCAGTGCTCCGCGTACAAGTAAGCTCCGAACAGTTTCAACAGGAATAGCAAGCTTCCCCCGCCTCGCAAGGGGCGGGGGAAAAAGAAAGGATACTGTGCTATGGACAACAAGAAACGATCCGGCGCCGCCGACACGCTGGTCGGCGCCGCGCTTGTGATCTTCTCGCTGGTGGTGATCGTTTCCGCGATCAATTTTGAGACGCCGAAGGTGTCAAAGGGCCTGCTGGATCATCCGGGCTTCTTCCCTGCGCTGGTCGGCGCCGTTTTGGTGATCTTCGGCGTCGCGCTGACGATCACCGGCCTGAAAGCGGACGGTATCCGGCAGATCAAAGAGGTCTTCACGGCCAGCTATCAAAAAGCGTTCTGGCGCGATGAGCGCAGCGTACGCGTACTGGTGCTGCTGGGACTGATGCTCGGCTATGTGCTGCTGCTGCAATTCGCGCGCCCGATATGGGGCGTCGTTACGGGCGTTTTTCACAATGCTTTGGGCGGCGCTTTCGTTTGGTTCACGGCAGCCTATCTGTTTGCAACGCTGAGCTATCTGAAAGCGACCGGCAAATGGTGGAAAAACCTGCTGATCTCGGTAATCACGGCAATCGTGATCGCAACGGCGTTCCGCTACGGTTTTCAAATCCGGCTGCCCGGGCAATAAAGGAGGGGCGACATGGGAGAACAACTCGGTTTTTTTGCTTTGGCCTTTCAGAACATTTTCAGCGGCGAGACGGTGATGGTCGTCGCGCTCGCCGTGCTGCTCGGCCTTGTGGTCGGCGCGATCCCTGGCCTGACCGGCACGCTGGCGCTGGCGCTGCTCATCAATCTAACCTACGGCATGGAGACGTCGACCGCGGTCGCGTTCCTGCTGGGCGTCTATGTCGGCGCGGTGTCGGGCGGTCTTTTCTCGGCGATCATGCTCAACATCCCCGGCACGCCGAACGCGGCCGCGACCGCGCTGGACGGCTTCCCGCTCGCCAAGCAGGGCAAGGGCGGCAAGGCGCTCTTCGGCGGCGTGTTCGCGAGCTTTCTCGGCACCGTTCTTTCCACGACGATCATGATGCTGCTCACGCCCGTGATCTATCTCGTGGCGCTCAAGTTCGGCAAATGGGAGCTCTTCCTGCTGGCGTTCTTCGGCATCACGATCTGCGGTAACCTGTCCGTCGATTCAACGCCGCTCAAGGGCTGGATCGTGGGCTTTCTCGGCTTTTTCTTCGCGATGGTCGGACGCGACTCGCTCTATAACGTGCCGCGCTTCGTCATCATGAAAGACCTCAACTCCGGCATCACGCTGGTGCCGGCGCTGATCGGTCTGTTCGGCATTGCAGAGGTGCTGTGCGTCCTGCAGGACAAAACGCCCTATAAGATCACGGATTCCATGGGTTCCATCGTTCCGAACAAGGAAGAGATGCGCGATTTGCTCCGTCCCGTGTTCCGCTCCGGTCTGATCGGCTGCGGGATCGGCGCCATCCCCGGCGCCGGCGAGGATATTGCGGCGTGGCTCTCCTACTCCGTGGGACGTTCCCGCTCCAAGCAGAGCGGTAAGTTCATGCACGGCTCGTTCGAGGGGCTCTCCTGCTCCGAGACGGCAAATAACGCCTGCATCGCGGGCGCGATGATCCCAATGCTGACGCTGGCGATCCCCGGCAGCTCACAGGCGGCGATGTTTCTCGCGGCGATGAACCTGCACGGCGTGCGTCCGGGGCCCATGCTTTCCATTCAGGATCCAAAGTTCATGTATGAGGTCGGCATCGTATTGATGCTCGCGGCCTTTATCATGGTGCTGCTGGCGCTGGTGCTGACCAAGCCCATGGTGCAGATCCTCAAGATCAACCGCAAGATCCTCATGCCGATCATCGTCCCGCTGACCATGATCGGCGCGTACGCGACCAACGGCAAGGTGTTCGACATTTGGATCGCGCTCGCGTTCGGCGTGCTGGGCTTCATCCTGCGCAAGTGCAATTTTTCCATGGCGCCGCTGGTGCTGGGGCTGATCCTCGGCGGCAGCGCGGACACAAATTTCCGGCAGGCGATGACCCAGGGCAGCTTCGCGTCCCTGCTGGCACGTCCAGCGGGCATCATTCTGCTGATCGTCGTCATCTATTCGCTGGTGTCCGGCGTCATTAAGACAGTCAAGGCAAGTAAGGGCGGCGAGTCTCCGCTTGCCGCGCGTTAATAAATCAAGCGGGCGCAGCGCGTCCCGCGGGACAGTTCGGAGGACAATATGGCATACTCAAAAGAATTGATCGCCTCGCTTGAGGCAAAGGGGCAGTTGCTCAGAGCCGACTGCATACGCTGCATCGGCGTCGGCACCGCGGGACATGTGGGCGGCAGCTGCTCCGCCGCCGATCTGATGGCGGCGCTCTACTTCTACAAGCTGAAATATGACGCAAAAAACCCCGAATGGGAAGGCAGGGATTATTTCCTTCTCTCCAAGGGGCACGTTGCGATCCTGCAATATTCCGCGCTGGCGGAAGCGGGGTTCTTCCCCGTGTCCGACCTGCCGCACTGCAAGGATGTGGGCTTCTATCTGCAAGGCCATCCCCACCTGGGCACGCCGGGCATTGAAGTCGGCACCGGCTCGCTGGGTCAGGGGCTGAGCCTGGGGCTCGGCATCGCGCTTGGGCTGAAGCTTGACAAAAAGCCCAACCGCGTCTATGTGCTCGTGGGCGACGGCGAGATGAACGAAGGGCAGATTTGGGAAGCGGCGATGGCCGCCGGTGCAAAGAGGACGGACAATCTCTGCGCCATCATCGACAACAACGGCTTACAGGCGCAGGGCCGCATCAGCGAACGTCTGGACAGCGCACCGGTGGCGGAGAAGTGGAACGCCTTCGGCTGGAACACGATCGAGATCGACGGGCACAGCATGGAGCAGATCCTCACCGCGCTCGACGCGGCGGAGGCGTTTGAAGGCAAGCCCACGGCGATCATCGCCCACACGGTCAAGGGCAAAGGCGTCAGCTTTGCCGAGAACCAGACGGGATTCCACAACGCCGCGCTGACGCAGGAACAGTTCGAACAGGCGCTGCGCGAGCTTGGGCAGCAGGCGTGAGAAGGAGTGAACGAAATGGCTGAAACCAATCAGAGAAACGCATACGGAAAGACGCTTGTGGCGCTCTGCCATGAAAATCCGAATGTCGTCGTGCTGGACGCCGACCTCGGCGGCTCCACGATGGGCAAGATGGTGGAGACCGATCCGGAGATCGCGGAACGGCACATCGAAATGGGCATCGCCGAGGCAAACATGGCCTCCGTCGCCGGCGGCCTTGCCAGAGCGGGGAAAATACCCTTTATCAACTCCTTCGCCGTCTTTGCGGCGGGCCGCGCCTATGACCAGATCCGCCAAAGCATCGCCATCGGCAAGCTCAATGTCAAGATCTGCGGCTCCAGCGCCGGCTTTTCCGACTTCGGCGACGGCGCGACGCACCAGTCTGTTGACGACATCGCCTATATGCGCGTCATCCCGAACATGACGGTCATCGTGCCGGCGGACGCGAACGAGACGGTCGCCGCCACGCGCTACATGGCGGAACACGAGGGCCCTATGTATATTCGCCTCAACCGCAACAGCTACGACAACGTCACGGAGGAGGGAAAGCCTTTCCGCATCGGTGAGCCGACGGTCATGCGAGAGGGTACGGACGTGGTCGTCTTCGCCTGCGGCGTGATGGTTGCGAAGGCGCTGGAAGCTGCGGAGGCGCTCGCGGGCAGGGTCTCCGTGCGCGTGGTCAACGTCAGCTCCATCAAGCCGATGAACAAAGAGGCGATCGCCGCCCTCGCCGCGGACGTCAAGGGCGTTGTGACCGTTGAGGAGCACAGCGTGATCGGCGGTCTCGGCGGTGCAATCGCGGAGGCGCTCTGCAAATCCTGCAAGCCCATTGAATTTGTCGGTGCGGAGGACCGTTTCGGCTCGTCTGCGCACAACTATGCCGATGTGCTCGCCTTTATGGGTCTGACGGTCGAACACATCCAAAAGGCCATAGAGACGATCCACGCGCTGTAACCCATCAAATTCGCGGAGGGGAAGAAGGGAAACCAGCTCCCTCCTTCCCCTCCGCCTTTTATCGGAAGGAGCACAAAAATGATTTTTCAGCTCAAGCCCGACGCCAAATACGCGCTCGCGTGCGTAACGAGCATGGGCGTGCGCATCACGCCCGCGGACCGCATGGCGGTACACAACAGCACGCAGTTCACCATGACCTCGACAAGCGCCGAGACAAATGTTTTGAACGTCGCCTCCAGTCTTGGGCATAAGTGTCTCGCACTGACGAAATTCGTCGAGGGCAGCCCGATTGCCGCCTTTATCAAGGCGCAGCTCCGCGCGCGGGGCATCGCCTACGAGGGCAAGGACGTCCCGCAGGGCGGCCCGTGGGGTTATCGACACCAGTTCAATGTCGCTGACTCCGGCTTCGGCCTGCGCGCCCCGCGCGTTTGGAACGACCGTGCCGGCGAGGTCGGCCGAACCCTCAGCTCTGACGACTTTGACGTCGAGCGCATCTTTGGGCTCGAAGGCGTCGCGATCCTGCACCTTTCCGGTCTGATCGCCGCCATGA
>JAWRIJ010000172.1:0-3121 GCA_040307975.1 Oscillospiraceae bacterium
TTTTGCAGCGCAAAACGTAATGACGCTCTGTTATTTCATGCGAAAGCATTCAGGAGGAATACCGATGAAACACAAGCACACGAAAGCACTTTCCGTTCTGCTCACGGTCTGCATGATCGCGGGGCTTCTGCCGTGGACGACGCTGAGCGCAAGGGCGGACGACACAAGGACGGGCTCTTGCGGTGAAAACCTCACCTACACGCTCAGCGGAAAGAACAACCAAGGCTATTACACAATTCTTGAAATCTCCGGCACGGGCGCGATGACAAACTATGCCGAAAGCGGCGGTGGTAGATCACCGTGGAAAGACGATGGAGGGTGGATTGATCAGATCATCGTCGGCAACGGCGTGACGAGCATCGGCGATTACGCGTTTTATAAATGCTACGGAAGATCTATTACGATTCCTGACAGCATAACGAGTATCGGTATACACGCGTTTTCTGGTACCAACCTCACATCTATTACTATTCCAAACAGCGTGACGAGCATCGGCGCATACGCGTTTGGTAACAGTAGTAACGGTAGTAACGATCCTCGTTGTACAAGCCTTCAAAGCGTTACCATCCCAGACAGCGTGAAAACCATCGGCGCTGGTGCATTTCAATATTGCACAGCCCTCACGTCTGTCGAAATTCCGGGCACGGCCGCCTGCGATACGGAAATCGGCCCAAACGCTTTCAAAAACTGTACGAGTCTCACAACCGTTACCATCGGTGACGGCGTGAAGACCATCCATCAGGGTGCATTTTCGTATTGCTCGAGCCTCGATGCAGTTAGCATTGGCAAAAACGTGTCGAGCATAGATTTTTCTACATTTTGCGCTTCTGGCCCATCTAGATCAATCAATACTTTCACAATAGACCCGGAAAACACATACTTCGATGGCGACGGCCTTTTTGTTATCGACAATTCCAATAAGCTTACAGCCTGCTTTAAGGTTCCAAGCGACGGTGTCATAAAGATTCCGAGTAACGTGACGGCCATCGGCGATCACGTGTTTGCGGCCAAACCGACTATCACATCCGTCATCGCGCCGGCGAGGGCAACTCATTATTTGAGCAACGGCGACATACCCGACAGCGCGCAAATCAAATACATCTGCACCGCGCCAGACGCCGCGACCACGGCGACGTTCGCCTATGACGGCACGGAGAGGACCTATGAGCTTGCCGCGGGCGCGGGCTATGCCGTCAGCGACAACAAGCAGACCAACGCGGGCAGCTATACGGCAAAGGCGACGCTGAACGCGGAAAGTGGAAACGTCTCTTATGTTTGGGGCAACACGGCGACCATGACCCCCGCGGTGGGCAGCGCGGCGACCGAAGTGAAAACCTATGCGTGGAGCATCACGGCGAAGCCCGTCGAAAACCCGACGATTACGGTCGATGCGTGCAACTACACAGGTGCGGCGCTGACGCCCGCCGTCACGGTCAAGGACGGCAATACGACCATCCCCGCGAGCGAGTACAAGGTCAGCTACAGCAATAACATCAACGCGGCCCTTTCCACCGACACGCCCGCGCCGACCGTTACCATCACGGACAAGACGGGCGGCAACTACACCGTCAGCGGCACGAAGACGTTCACCATCGGCAAGGGGACTTTCGGCAGCCAGACCGCGAGCGGCAAAGCAAAGGCGACGGGCGGCAGCGGCACGGTCGACCTCTCCGCGCTGATTGTCAGCGGCGGCACGGCGATGATCACGGCTCCCGCGGACTTTGGCGCGAGCAAGTTCGCCTCGGCGGCGCTCTCCGGCACGAAGCTCACCGCCACGTTTGACGATGCGGGCGTGAGCGTAGGCGATACGGAAAGCGTAGAGGTCACAGTCACGTCGGCAAACTACAATGATTACACCATCACCGTTACGATGACGGCGACGGAAAAAGACGTTCCGACCGTGAGCGCGAACGCCATCGCCAAGACCTATGACGGGGTCGCGGTCGCGGACGGCGACATCCGCGGCACGGCGAACGTCGCGGGCACATGGGCGTTCAAGGCAACGCCCGCGCAGGCCCTCACCAATGTCGCGGACAGCGGCGCGAAAATCGTCGTGTTCACGCCGGAAGACGGCACTAATTACGAAAGTGTGGAGACGACGCTTGCGCTGACCATCAGCAAGGCGAACGTTACGGGCGCGCCGACCTTTACGAAGATCACCACGGCGGGCAAGACGCTCGCGGACGCGGCGCTTGATGCGTCCGGCCTTTCGCCCGCGGGCGGCACGCTCGCGTGGGACGACGGCGACCTCGCCGAGGTCACGCGGGGCACGGCCTACGGTTGGACGTACACGCCGACCGACAGCGCGAACTACAACGTCAAGACAGGCACGATCACGCCGTGGGCGCGGCCCGCGTCCGGCGGCGGCAGCAGTGGCGACGATACTCCGTCCACGCCGTCCACGACGACGACCAACGCGGACGGCAGCAAGACCACGACCACCACGAACGCGGACGGCTCCAAGACCGCCGTCACGACGAAGCAGGACGGCTCGACCGTCACCGTGAACACCGCGAAGGACGGCAGCGCCGTGACGACCGAAAAGACGGCGGACGGCTCGACCGCGACGGTCAAGACCGACAAGAGCGGCAACGTCGTCAGCACCGAGGTTAACCCGAGCGCCAAGGCGATCGAGGACGCGGCGAAGTCCGGCGAGCCGGTCACGCTCCCAGTCGAGGTCAAGGCGGGGAATGACGCCGGGAGCGCGAGCGAGGTCACGGTCACGCTTCCCAAGGGCGAAACGGGCGTGCGCGTGGAAATCCCCGTTGAAAATCTCACCTCCGGCACGGTCGCGGTCATCGTTCACGCGGACGGCACGGAGGAGATCGTCAAGACCTCGACCACGAGCAGGGACGGCGTTGTGCTGACGCTCGAAGAGTCCGCGACGGTCAAGCTCGTGGACAATACCAAGTATTTTAGCGACGTGCAGCCGAATGACTGGTTTGCGCCCTACATCGCGTGGGCGGCGAGCCGCGGCATTATGAACGGCATGGGCGACGGCACGTTTGCCCCGAACGCGACGGCGAGCCGCGCGCAGATCGCGCAGATGCTCTTTAACCTCGACGGCGCGCAGGCAAACGGCAATCTTGCGGCGTTCGGCGACGTACACGCGGGCGACTGG
>JAWRIJ010000173.1:0-16859 GCA_040307975.1 Oscillospiraceae bacterium
TATCGAAAGGCGTCGCCGCTGCCCTGCGGCGACGCCTTTGCGCGCGTTTTAGCTGAGCCTTTCAAAGCTTTGGCAGTCCGTACACTGATCCATCGCGGGATTCGTCTCATGCGTACCGACTTGGATGCTGCTCAAACCGCAGTATTGCGCGTTTTCACAGTGATGGGCGCAGCTCGTGACGTTGCAATGGATCGAGGCGTTGGGCGTGCATGCGCCGCCGCGCATGGTGTGATCGGTCATAGCGGGATTCCTCCATATTGTTGTTTTGGCATTTGCCATGGCATAGTTTGCGCGGAAAGAGCAAAAAAATTCGCCGCCCATGGGCGGCGAATCAAAATAAACGCACAAAAGCCGCTATTTCACTTTTTCCATACGCTGGGGAACAGCAGGATGAGCAGCGGCATGATCTCCAAACGCCCGAGCAGCATCGTGACCGTCAGTACGATCTTGGTAAAGGGCGTAAAGAACGCGAAATTACGCGTTGGGCCGATCAGTGAGAGGCCGGGGCCGACATTCGAAATAGCTGTCAAAGCCGCAGAGAACGAGGTCGCAAAATCGACATTTTCAAGCGAAACGACCGCCGTGCACAGCACTAAAATGGCGACGTAGGCAAAGAAGAATACCGAAACGGACGAAACAGTGCTTTCCTCCACGCGCGCGCCCTCAAGCGTCAGCAGGCGAACCTCGCGGGTGTGTAGGATGCGGCGCAGCTCGCGTTTGAGCCCCTTGAAGAGGATCACGATGCGGCTGACCTTGACGCCGCCCGCCGTCGAGCCCGCGCAGCCGCCGACAAACATCACGAACAGCAGCATAGCATGGGAAAAGTTCGGCCAAAGGTCAAAATCGGCGGTGGCGTAGCCGGTGGTCGTCATCAACGTGACCACTTGGAACGCGGACTGCGAAATGCTTTCGTAAACGCCTTTTCCGGCAGAATAGATCAGATTGAGCGCGATGAGTGCCGTCGCGCCGAGCGTGATGCCGGTATAAACGCGCGCCTCCTCGCTCTTGAGGGCATCCTTCCACTGGCGGCGATGTACCTGAAAGAGCACGCTGAAATTTACCGCCGAGAGGAACATGAACGCCACAATGATCCAGTTGATCGCCTCGGACTGGTAGTATGCGATGCTCGTGTCGCGTATGGAGAAGCCGCCCGTGGAGATGGTCGTGAACGCGGTTGTAAGGCTGTCGAACAGCGGCATGCCCGCAACGCGCAGACACAGCGTTTCGGCAAGCGTGAGCGCGATGTAGATGAAATAGAGCGATCTTGCGGTCTCGCTTGTTTTGGGCTGGAGCTTGGAACTGATGGGACCGGGGCTTTCCGCCTTCATCAGGTTGACGCTGCCCTCGCCGAGCGACGGCAACAGCGCTAGCACCATCACGAGCACGCCCATGCCGCCTATCCACTGCGTCAGCGCCCGCCATAGCTGGAGCCCGCGCGGCAACGCGGAGGGAGCGGTGACAATGCTTGCGCCGGTAGTCGTGAAACCGGAGACAGTCTCAAACACGCCGTCCACATAGGAAAAGCCGCACAGAGCGTAGGGCAGGGCGCCGAACAGGCCCAGCACGAGCCAGCACAGCGCCACGGCGACAAAGCCGTCGCGTGTTTGGAGGCGTTTGCTGTCCTGCCGGACGCTGCTGAGCAGAAAGCCTGCCACGAGGCATGCGGCAATCGAGACGGCGAACGCGGCAACGTCCGCGCCCCGCACAACAAGCGCGACGAGGAGGCTTGGCAGCATACAGGCGCCCTCAATGCGGAGGATCAGCCCAACAACGCGCGCAATCAAGGGTCGATTCATGGCTTACCTCTCCAAAATATCGTTTAGATCCTGCAAAAACAGCTTGCGCGCCACGATGATGACGCGGTCACCCGCATGGATTCGGGAATTACCGTCGGGGATCGTGACCTTCCCGTCGTGTACGATGGCGGCGACAAGCAGCCCGCGCTTCAAATGCAGGTCCTTGAGCGGCGTGTCAAGGAAGTGGGTCGCGCTTGCGGCGGTAAATTCCACCGCCTCCATCGAGCCGTCGAGGATCTTGTGCAGGCTCTCCACGGCGCTGCCCTGCGAGTTGGCGAGTCCGCGGACGTAGCGAGAAATGAAGTTCGCGGTAATGTCCTTGGGGCTGATGACGGTCTCAAGGCCGAGCTGGCGCAGTACTTCGTTGAAGTTCGGACGTGAGACCTTGGGCAGCACCTTCTTGACGCCCGCGTTCTGCGCGGTAAGCGCCATGAGAAGGTTCTCCTCGTCCCGTCCCGTGAGCGGCACGAGAGCGTCGCACTCAAAAATCGCCTCGGTGTCGAGCAGCTCATGGTCGGTGCCGTCGCCCTGAATGACGGTGGCGTCCGGCAGCTCCTCCGCGAGCGTCTGGCAGCGCTCCGGATCGCGCTCCACGATCGTCAGCCGCGCGCCCATGTCCTTGAGCGCCCACGCGAGATAGACCGCAATACGTCCGCCGCCGAGCACGGAAACGCGGCGCACCGGCGCGACGGTCTTTCCCGTGCTCTTAATGACGCGGATGGTCTCGCTCGGCGAGCCGATAACATAGATCTGATCGCCCGGCAGAGGCACGAAATTGCCGTCCGGGACGATGATCTCATTGCCGCGCCGGGCGGCGCAGACCAGAATACTGCCGGGGTTGCGCCGATTGTAATCAAAGAGCGAAATACCAGCCATCGCGCCGCCTTCCGTGACCTGGAAGCCGATGAGCTCGACGAGCCCGCGAGCGAGGCTTTCTACGCTGAACGCGGCGGGAACGCGCAGGATGCGCGCGATCTCCTGTGCCGCGGCGTATTCGGGGTTGATGGTCAAATCAATGCCGATCTCCCGTCGGAGCACCGGCGCTTCGCGGAAGTATTCGGGGTTGCGGATGCGCGCCACCGTGCGCTTCGCGCCCAGTTTTTTCGCCATCAGGCAGCAGATGAGGTTCACCTCGTCATTTTCCGTCACGGAGATGACGAGATCGGCCTCGCGAACGCCTGCTTGCAGCAGAACGCTGACGCCTGCGCCGTTACCGGTGACGAACATCGCGTCGATGGAGTTTTCGGCGCGTTTGAGCGCCTCCACGTTCGCGTCGACCAGCGTGAGGTCGTGATGCTCGCCCTCAAGCTGCTGGGCGATGGCATAGCCGACCTTGCCGAGCCCGATGATAATGATTTTCATAGCGTTATCCTCCATGCGCTGAAAGCGCAGAAATGCTTATTGAGCGCGGCTTCTACGCACCTCCAGGAGTGTGCTGTTGAACTCGGCGCCCATGATGAGCGTACACGCCGTCAGATAGAGCCAAAGCAACACGACGATGATGCCGCCGATAGAGCCGTAGATGACGGAATAGCGCGCCGCGTGCTCGACATAGAGCGAGAAGAGAAGCGAAAGCCCGACCCAGGCGGCAAGTGAGGCGAGCACCCCGGGCATAATGCGGCGGCGGACATCCTTACGTTCCTCCAGCGCCAGCGCATAGAGCAGCGCGATCATCACGAAGAGCACCGCGCCGAGCAGCACGAAGCGCATCGACGTCCACAGGCGGATGAGGGTCTCGCTGAGATAGATATAATCCGAAAGAAAGGTCAGCGCGCGGCTGCCGATGGTCGAGACGACGATCGAGAGCACCAGTGTGACGATCAGCAGGATGGTATAGAGCAGCACACGGAGCTGGTGGCGCAGAAAATGCGCGGGTATCCCCGCGCCGTACGCTTTGCGCACGGACATGAACAGCGCGTTTGCCGCGCGGTAGGGGAAGTAGATGGTGAAGACGAGGCTGAACCACAGCAGCGTCCGGTTGGAAACGCGTGAAACGTAGACGAGATACTGTCCCACCAGATCGACTACGTCCCGCGGCACCACGCGCGAAAGCTCGGCGAGCAGCCCGTCAATGTCAAAGGCGAGCAGGCCGACGAGATTGTTGAGGAAGATGAGCAGCGGGAAGAGCGCGAAAAGCAGGTAGTAGGTCAGCGCGGCGCTGTCGCGCGCGACATGATGGTCGTAATAGCGCCGCAAAAGCAGCGAAACGCCTTTTATAAAGGAATGCCGTTCCAAATAACCGGACAAGCGCCCGCCCTCCCTTCTGCAACACTAACTGCTAAGTATAGCACACAGTTGTTTAAAATAAAAGCACAAAAAAAGGAAAAAGAAAGCCCCCGCCGTTGGGCGGGGGCTTTGCCGAAGCGTTCTTTTTCCTCAGGGATGGGCGTCCAGCCACGCCTGTGTCCTGACCTGAACGTTCTCCTTGAGATTGTAGTAGTAGAAGAGGTAGTCGCCGTTGTGATAGCTCTTGGGACCAAACACCGCGGGGATGCCCAAATTGTCAACTTTTACGTATGGAAGGTTTACATTGGTGCAAATCACCACACCGCGCTCAACATCGACCTGAGCATCCGCAATGCCGGGAAGCAGATCGTCAACATCGTTTGTAGCACTGTTTACAAGTATACGGGAACCCTTATTTTCAGCGGCTTTCGCGAGGGTGTTATCACGCTTCCAGTTGATTGGATTGATCGCTATTGCGCCGGGGAGGACGCAGAGGTTGTCGCTGTTGCCCTTACCCTCTGTATTCCACGAAACGATGACTCCCGTGTCGTCCGCACCCTCGGCAAAGCGGAGATTGGGGTTAATCAACATGTCCTCATTGGTAATGGAATAACCTAGTACGTATGCAGCTATCATCCGTTCATAATATTCGGGATGCGCCGCCATGTACTCGCGCAGGACGATCTTGACCATTACAGAACCTTGCGAATGCCCTGCGAGAATGAAAGGTCTGCCGTTGTTGTAATGCTCGAAGTAGTAGTCCAGCGCGGCATAGATATCGGTGCGCTGTTCCTGCATTTGGAATTTGAGGAGGTCGTCGCTCCGCAGTTCGGCAATCGCGCCGAGATTGCTTTGGCGGTAGAACGGAGCGTAGACGTTGGTACTTTCGGAGAAGACGCCGCAGTTGAGTTCAATGTTGCCCACCGCGCCCTTGCGCATCGTTTCATCCTCGATGGGAACGATTTTTGGGGCGTTGCTGGAGGTGCTTACGTAGGCCGTGGAATATATATAAAAGGTATCGGCTTTTTTATCGGCCTTTTCGGGAAGGCTTGCCCAGTTGCTGACGCTGGAGTAATCGGAAGGGGTGCCGACGAGCGGCTCGATGCCGGAAACGGCGGCCGCCGGTTTTGCGATTTCCTTGTTTTCCGCCGGCTCGGGGACTTCCGCAATTTCGGGCGTTTCGGGGAGCTCGGGCGTTTCGGGGACTTCCAACGCTTCCGAAACCGAAGCTGCCTGCGCGCTTTGCGCGCTCGCCGTGGAATCGTTCCAGCCGGGGATCTCGAATATTTGGTCGGGATAGATCAGGTTGGGGTCGCGGATCTGATCGCGGTTCGCCTCGTAGATCTCGCCCCACCGCAAGCCGTCGCCCAAGTGCGACTTCGCGATCTTCCACAGGCAGTCGCCCTTGACGACCGTGTAGTTCGAAGCAAAGGTCGGGGAGGACATCAAAAGGCATAGAGCCAACGTGAAAAAGGGCATTGTCAGCAGCATGCGGCGCTTTTTCATGGTGATACCTCCCCATTTCCATTCTATGGATAAGTTTACTATAGCATAGGTGTTGCCAATATGCAAGAATTATTTATGTAAATTTAAAAAACTTGCTGTTCTTGACAGCCTTGCCGAAATCGAATAAAATACTTTAGTTATGATAAGGCAGGGGAGGGGTGCGGCATGGTAGACTTCGAGGAGCATCGCGAAGAACTGCTTGAGACCATTCGCGAGCTTTTGGAGCGCAAGCAGTACATGGCGCTGCGCGACCAGCTCATGCAGCTTGAGGCGGCGGATATCGCGGCGCTTTTCGAGGATCTGACCGAGGAACAGCTTCCGCTTTTATTCCGGCTGCTTCCCAAGGAACCCGCGGCGGAGGTCTTCGTCGAGCTTGAGCCTGATGAACAGGAGCTGCTGATCCGCGGCTTTTCCAACACCGAGCTTAAAGAGGTGCTGGACGAGTTATACGTGGACGACGCGGCGGATCTGGTAGAGGAGATGCCGGCGAACGTGGTCAAGCGCATCCTGCGCCACGCCGACCCCGAGACGCGCCGGAGCATCAACGAGATACTGAAGTATCCCGAGGACTCCGCCGGCTCGCTGATGACGACAGAACTGCTCGACCTCAAGCGCACGATGACCGTCGCGGACGCGTTCAAGCGCATCCGGCGCACGGCGGCGGACATGGAGACGATCAGCGTCTGCTACGTCACTGACGAGGGACGTCATCTGCTCGGTGTCGTTACCATCCGCGACCTGCTGCTTGCCGAGGAGGAGGACGTCGTCGGCGAGATCATGGACGAGAACGTCATCTCCGTCAATACGCTTGAGGACAAGGAGGACGTGGCGCAGGCATTCGGCAAGTATGACTTTGTCGCGCTGCCCGTTGTGGACGCCGAGGGACGGCTGGTCGGTATCGTCACGGTTGACGACGCCCTCGACGTCATGGAAGAGGAGGCCACGGAGGATATCGAAAAGATGGCGGCCATGCTTCCCTCCGACAAGCCGTATCTCAAAACCGGCGTGTGGGAGACGTGGAAGGCGCGTATCCCGTGGCTGCTTCTGTTGATGGTGTCAGCGACCTTTACGGGGCAGATCATCGCGGGCTTTGAAAATGCCCTCGCCGCCGTCGCCATCCTTACGGCGTACATCCCTATGCTGATGGACACCGGCGGCAACTGTGGCGGACAGGCGAGCGTTACGGTCATCCGCGGCATTTCGCTTGACGAGATCGACTTTCCCGATCTGCCGAAGGTCGTGTGGAAGGAGATCCGCGTGGGCGTGATCTGCGGCGCGACGCTCTCTTGCGCGAACTTTCTAAAGATCATGTTCATCGACCGCCTTGTGTTTCACAATCCCATCACGATTTGGATTGCAGCGGTGATTTGCATCACGATGCTGCTGACCGTCATCTGCGCGAAGATTATCGGCTGCGTACTGCCGCTGCTGGCGAAGAAGCTGGGCTTTGACCCGGCGGTCATGTCCTCGCCGTTTATTACGACTTTGGTGGACGCGGTCTCATTGCTTATTTATTTCAACTTTGCCCGGACTATGCTTGGAATTTAGGAGGAGCGTCTGCCATGATCCCGACCACTCACACCGTTTGGCTGTGCGTTACGGCGCTCTTTGCCGTCGCGCTGCCCGTGGGACTTCTGATTTGGTGGCGGAAAACGCGCAAGGCGAAGCTGACGCCGTTTTTCGTCGGCGCGTTGGTTTTCCTCGTGTTTGCGCAGGCGCTGGAGGGCGCGCTGCACCGTTTCGCGATACTTGGAGACAATGCCGTTTCCCGCGCGATCAATGGAAATACTTGGCTTTATGTGCTCTATGGAGCGCTTGCCGCCGGTCTTTTTGAGGAGACGGGGCGCTATGCCGCATTCCGCTGGCTGCTCTCCAAGAGGCGCTTTCCGGAGCGTGACACGGCGGTGACCTACGGCATCGGCCACGGCGGCATCGAGTCGATCATGCTTGTCGGCGTCACCTTCGCGCTTTACGCGGTACTGGCGCTTTGCCAGCAATCCGGAGACTACGCCTCTGCGCTATCGCTTACAAAGGGAGACGCCGCGGCGCTCGCGGCGCTGCTCGGTAGGATCGGGCAGCTTACGCCCAGTATGTGCCTTTGGACGATGCTTGAGCGCGCGGCGGCGATATTGCTGCATATCGCGCTGTCGATCTACGTGTTCCTCGCCGCGCGCGACAAGACGCAGCGGTCGTATTTCCCGTTTGCAATTGCGCTCCACGCCGTTGCGGACATGCCGGCGGCGCTCTATCAGCGGGGGATGGTCCCGATATGGGCGGTGGAGCTGTGGCTGCTTGTCTTTTCGCTTTACGCGCTGCGTTCGGCGCGCAAGTGCTATCTTGAAGAAATAGACCCATAGGAAAGAAGGAAATTGGTATGTCATACATTGCGGTGGCAGGCGGCGTGAACGTCGATATCGGTGCGCAGTCCTTCCAAAAGCTGCGCGCGAAGGATTCCAATCCGGGGCGCGTGCATACGAGCGTCGGCGGCGTGGGGCGCAACATTGCGCACAATCTGCGCCTGCTCGGCGCGGAGGTCGAGTTCCTGACGGCGCTCGGCGGCGACGGGTATGCCCGTTCAATGCGCGAGTCCTGCAAATGGCTCGGCGTGGGGCTCAGCCACGCGCTGCGCGTGGAAGATGCGATGACATCGACTTATGTATATATCAGCGATGAGCGAGGCGATATGGCGCTCGCCGTGGCCGATATGGCAATCTGCGAGAAGCTGACGCCGGCATATTTTGAGGAAAACCTTGCGCTGCTCAACGGCGCGGCGCTCGTCGTGGCAGACACGAACCTGCCCCAGGCGTCGCTTATCTACCTTGCGGAGAATCTGAGCGTGCCGCTGTTTGTCGATCCCGTGTCTGTGTCGAAGGCGGAGAAACTGCGCGACATCCTGCCTCGAATTCACACGCTCAAGCCAAACGCGCTGGAGGCGGAACTGCTCTCCGGCGTGCCGGTCGTCGACCGAAACAGCGCGCGCCGCGCGACGCGCAAGCTGATCGACCTCGGCGTGAAGCAGGTGTTCCTTTCCCTCGGAAAGGAGGGCTTCCTCGCCGCGGCGGAGGACGAGACGGTCTGGCAGCCGGCGCCCGAGGCGGAGCTGGTCAACACCACCGGCGCTGGCGACGCGTTGATGGCGGGCATCGCATGGTCGTGGCTGCGCGGCGAGAACCTGTCCAAAACGGCGGCGATCGGCGCGGCGGCGGCCGCCATTACCATTGAGTGCGAAGAGACCATCAACCCCGCGCTTTCGGGGGACGCGGTACTCAAGCGCGCCCAGTAGAGGCGGAGATGCCGGAGCTCAAGCGCGCTTATCCGCGCGTACTGACGGGAGAGTCGGCGTCCTGCGGCGGCAGCCAAAGCTGGTTCACGGACCAAAACTTCCGCGACTGCGGCTGCGGCGTCGTCGCCTGCGCGGATACGCTGCTGTATCTGCGGGGGCAGGCGGAGCTGTCCCGTGAGGAGTACTTGCGTTATGTAAACTCCATGCGGAAGTATTTCCCGCTCATTCCCCACCGCGGCATCGACGGCGTGCGCCTTGCCATCGGCATGAACGTCTGCCTGCGCGAACAGGGGCTTGCACTGCGCGCGCTCTGGAGCGCGTCGGGGAAACGGTTTTGGGCGAGGCTTTCGGCGATGCTTGCGGACGATCTGCCTGCGATTCTTGCCGTGGGGCCGAATTTCCCGCGTGTTTGGGGCAGGGAGCGCCTGCCGCTCTATCATCGGACGGAGCAGGGCGGCTATGCCGCGGCGGAGTACGCCAGAGCGCATTTCCTGACGGCGACGGGGTTGGACGGAGAATGGCTGCGCGTGTCGTCATGGGGGCGCGAGCTGTATATCGCCCGCGCGGACTATGAGCGCTATATGCGCGAAACGAGCGCGCCGCTGCTGACTAACCTGCTGTATCTGCGAAGGCTCACATAAAAAACAGGCTATCCATTCGGATGGCCTGTTTTTATAGACTTATTAATATGCCATTATAAGATGCGTCTTTTGCAAGACGGGACCCTTACTTCGCGTGCTCCCACATGGACTGCGACGGCGTCATGCCAAAAAAGCGCGTCTCCACGTAGTACTCCTGATCGCCCCAGGTCGTGTCAATGTGGTACTCGACCCCGTCCAGCGTCGCGACCGTCCAGATGTGCGTGTCGTTCGCCAGCGCGTAGCAGTCGATGCCCTCCAGCTTCAAAAAGAGGTTGTATGCTCCCGTGTAGCCGTCGCAGACCGCGTACTGACTGATCAGCGCGGCGTAGGCGAGATGACTGATGGAGTCCGGGTTGTTGGCGCCGCCGTGATCGTATGCGCAGTGGTCGCACAGCCAACGGTAATAGACCAGCGCGATCTCATATTCGCTCATCTCCGGTGTGAGCTGGCCGGTCGACCAAAGCATATCATGCACCTTGAGCGCCTCTGCCATGGTTTGCTCGCGGTAGCGCGCGAGCGTTTCGCCCTCGCAGGCGGTGGCGGAGAATTTGAACGTGATAGTGCCGCTTTGGCTCGACGCCTCGACGGAGACGGCGTTATACATCTGCTCGCAGTATTCCTTGATACATTCGACGAAGCTGCGGGCAAGGGAGGACACCGCCGAATCGGAGTAAGCGCCGCGATAGGGTACGGTGATTGTCGCCTTGTCCCTTACGAGCATGTCGCGCACCAGTGCGTCGACCGTAGAGGGATCGCCGGTGGCAAGCTCGCCCGGAACGCTGGCGGGCGGGTCGACCAGACTCGCGAGCGTCCGCCCGGCGACACGGGAGGAGGGAAGGTCCCAGTTCAGACCGATGCGCAGCGACGGGTCGACGATGCGCGTGACGACGGCGGCGACCTCGGCGCGGGTGGTGGTCTTGTCCGGCCAGTAGCTGCCGCGTTCGTCCATGCCGGAGAGCAGCCCCTGACGGTACATCCAGAGGATTTGGGACTGATAGGGCGTGAACGCGGTCACGTCGGCGATATAGCCTCCAGAGGCATAGCCCTCGTCGACGAGCGCGTCGTTCAGCCCATCGTAACACTCCTCGGGCAGCGAAAGCGCGAAAATCGCGGCAAGCTGCGCGCGCGTCGCGGGATTTTGCCAGCCGACCACGGACTCGTCGAGGGCGCCTTTTTCCTGAAGATAGAGGATATACGGGAAATACCACAGCGACGGGTCTTCCTCATCCTCGATGATATCGCCCGCGTAGGCGGCGTGAATGCGCGCGGAGAGCGTCAACAGCTCCGCGACCGTGACCTCCGCGTTGGGCGCGAAGCCGTTATCGCGCCCGTTGAACAGGCCGTACTCGTAGCCGGAGACGACGGAACTGAAATACCAGCTCGTCGGGTCCGCGTCGATGAACTGGCCCTCATAGACGCGCTCTCGTTCGAGCAGCGGCGCGCGCGCTCCGCCATCCGCCGCCCGCGCGCCAGTCGACAGCAGCAGCGCGAGCGGCAGCAAAAGCGCGAGAATATGTGTCCGGAAGCCTTTGCGCATATGGTATCCCTTCTTTCGTATCATCAGCGAGGGGAGATTGTTCTAAAACATATTGGCATATTAAGGGATAAGTATATCCAATTCCTCGGCGCGGACGGGAAGCGTGTAGGGATTGAGCGCCTCATTGACGAGCGCGAGCGTTTTTTCCGCGTCGAGCGCGTAGACGGACTCGTGCCGATAACAGAGAGCGCCGTCGCCGGGCAGCGTGTGGAAATGAATATTTTCCGCGCCGATCTTGAGCGCCTCGCCGCCGAGCCAAACGAGGTTTCCCGCGGTGAGGTCGGTCTTGACGCACGTAAAAGCCGCCTGCGCGAGCGCAGGCACATTTCCGAGACGCGCCGCCTGCGCGGCGGCGGCCTTCAAAAACGCCTGCTGTGTCGCGATGCGTCCGATGTCGGCGTCCGGATAGCCGCCGCCGTCGTTGTTCTTGCGCCAGCGCACGACCTCCATCGCCTGCCGCCCGCTCAGATGCTGCGGCCCCTTGGCAAAGTGGATGTGGAGGTCCTGCGCGGGGTCGTCGTAATCCATATCGCGGGGCACGTTGAAATCGACCCCGCCGAGGCGGTCGATGAGTGCGACGAAGCCCTTGAGGTCAATCGTTATATAGTGGTCGACGGGTATGCCGAGAAGATTTTCGACCTCCGCGCGCAGCAGCTTCATGCCGCCGGAGGCGTAAGCGTAATTGAGCTTGTTGCTGTACCATTCGTGGTGGAGCAGCGTGTCGCGCGGAAGGCTTACGAGGTCGATTCGACGTTCGGGCACGTCGAGCCGCATCAGAAGATTCGTGTCGCTGCCGCCGCCGGACGCGTCGAGCCCCGAGAGCAGGACGGTGTAGCAATCGGGCCTGCGGGTGCGCTGCACCGCGCACTCCGCGGCTTCCGTTTCCGCCTCGCCGACGGGAACAAGGCGCACGGTGTGCAGGCTTTCCGCGGCGGGCGGTTCATGCGCCGGCGCGGGGGCGCGGACGCTCAAAAGCAGCGCCGCGGCGCCGAACAGCGGAACCGACAGTGCGGCTGCCAATCTGATTATATGGTTTTTTCGCAGGATACGCAAGCTTTATATCCCCTTGTACTTCTTTCTCGTCGCAATGCCGCCGCGGATATGCCGCTGCGCCTTGTTTTCGTCGAGTACCGCCTTGACCTGACGGTAGAGCGTCTGATTGATGCCGGGCAGGCGGTCTTGCAGATCCTTGTGGACCGTGCTTTTGGAGATGCCGAACTTCTTTGCCGCCGCGCGCACGGTGGCGCGATTCTCTATGATGTAGTCGGCGAGCGCGCAGGCGCGCTCTTCGATGTTACCCTTCATAGCAACACTCCTGATTTTCAAGGTGTTCCATGTATATGCCCCAAGCTGTTTTTGTATGAGTCGCACAGTTTTTCCATTGACGAACGGCGAAAGGTGTCGTAAAATAACAAGAAGAGGACGTTCGTCCGCTGATTTTTGATGCAGGAGGCTACAGAAATGGGCAAATTCGTCATCAAGGACGCCAAGAACGGCGTCAAGTTCGATCTCAGGGCCGGAAACGGCGAGGTCATCCTTTCCAGCGAGACGTATAAGGCGGTCACAAGCTGCAAGAAGGGCATTGCCAGCGTCCAAAGGAACGCTCCCATCGCCGCGCTGGAAGACCAGACTGAGAAGGGCTTCAAAAAAGAGAAGAATCCGAAGTTCGAGATCTACACCGACAAGGCGGGGGAGTTCCGCTTCCGTCTCAAGGCGCGAAACGGCGAGATCATCGGCGCGGGCGAGAGCTACAAGGACAAGAAAGGCTGCCTGAACGGCGTCGAGTCCATCCGCAAGAACGCCCCTTCCGCGAAGATCGAGCGGGAGAAAAAGTAAAAAAACGCCCCGCCGTAGGCGGGGCGTTTTGATTTGAGCCTTATTTGCTTTTGACGACCATGGTGGACGTGGCGCCGTTCCAGTCGACGCCGAAACCGAGCGTATTGCCGAGATCGCGCAGCTTGAAGAAGTTGTTGCCGCCGATGTTGTAGGCGACGAGCTCCACGATCCTGCCGTCGACCGTGACCTTCTGCGCGCTTTGCACCGCGCTTGCGCTCTTGTCCTCACCGATGGAGAGCTCACCGCCGACGCTCGTATATGCCGTGCCGGTCTTTATGACGATGGTACTGCTCGCGGCGTCCCAATCCACGGAGAACTGCGAGGATGTGCCGGAGAGCAGCGCCGCCATGTCGCGGAGTTTAAAGTAGTTGCTGCCGTCGATGTTGTAGATCTCGGTATTCTTCGCGATCCCGTTGACGGTGAGGTTCTGCGCTGTCCGCTGCACCGCGGGCTTCGCCGCGAGCGTTGCGGACGCGCCGCCGTAAATTGCGATGACGTTGTTGAGCTTGCGGCCGGCGTTTGTGAGCATTTTGCCGTTTGCCCAAAGCATTGAGGACGCGCCGCCGTCGAGCAGCATTGCGTCCTTTGCGCCGAGGGAGGTCAGGTACTCCGTGATCTGCTTGGGGCTTGCCGAACAAGCGCCGAGCACTAGATCGCCGTTTGCAAGGACGGCGGCAAAGGTGCGCTGCGCCACGGCGGTCTCGGACAGCTTCTGCTCGGCGAGGTATTCATACTTGGCGTTCTCCGAAAAGACGTTTTTGCCGTCGTGCAGCAGCCACGGCCCGCAGGAAACGGCGGTCACAACGTCCTTCCATGCCGCCTTGTCGAACTCGGTGGAAAAGGAGACGGAGGCGCCAACGGCGGGAAGGCGGTCATGAAGGCTCTTGCCGCAGACAAAGTAGTAAGTGTCCGGTGCGCAGACGCATTTGCCGGAGTCGAGGATCTCCGTGACCGTACCATTTACGATCTTGGCGACTTTCGCGTTGGCGGGGACGGGCAGATCGGCGCCTGCCTCGGGCGTGAAGAGGAGCATGGAGTTGATTTCGGGGTAGTAGTGGTTGACGCCCCAGGTCGGCTCCCGCTTGCCGCCGGATTCGACGTAGAGCGTGATGCCGACCTCGTCGATGAGCGCCTTGCCATCGCGGGTGAAGCCGAGATATACGGCGGTCTGATCGCCTGCGCCGCCGTTGATGACTCTTCCGTCCTTGACCAGGTTGACCTGACAGCGCGCCGCCTTGCCGTAGCCGTCCTCGCTCTGGCGCTCGTAGTAGGCGTTGAAAAAGCCGCCGTTCACCGCGGCGATAAGGTTTCCCTTTGCACCCGCTGCGGAAATGATCTCCGCGGCGTTCTGATCCTTGCTGATAACACCCTGCGCGAGGGCGACGTCGGCGGTGACGCCGTTCATGGGGATGGTGACGACGTTGGCGGCGCCGCCGCCGATTTTCGCCGTACCGGTTTCCGCCGCGGCGAAGGCGGCGCACGAGCACAGGCACGCGGCGCAGAGCAGGAGCGAGAGGAAACGTTTCATGGGAAGAGCCTTCTTTCCTTGTGGTAAGGTACCTTGAGTATATCACGAAGGCGGGAAAAAACAAGAGTTGAAAAGCCCTGCGCTTTCAGGTATATTATACCAAAAGATAGATGTGGCTTATAATCATTAGAGGAGGAGAGACTATGAAAACAGCACTGGTGATCATGGCGGCGGGGATGGGCTCGCGCTATGGCGGCAGCAAGCAGGTCGACGGGCTCGGCCCGAACGGCGAGATCCTGATGGAGTATTCCATCTACGACGCGATCCGCGCGGGCTTTAACAAGGTCGTTTTCATTATTAAGCCTGATATGAAGGATCTTTTGGAGGAGCTTTGCGGTAAGCGCATCGCGCAGATGAAGGCGAACGACGGCTCTCCCGTCGAGGTTGCCTACGCGTTTCAGGACTTCTCCAGCATCCCCTCGTGGTACAAGATCCCGCCGGAGCGCACCAAGCCCTTTGGCACGGCGCACGCGGTGCTTTGCGCCCGCGACGCCGTTCGTGAGCCATTTGCCGTCATCAATGCCGACGACTACTACGGCGCGGACGCGTTCTCGACGATCTACAAGGAGTTGTGCAAGCTGCCCGCGCAGGGAGCGGCGACGATGGTCGGTTATCGCGTGGACAAGACGGTCAGCGAGAACGGCACCGTGACGCGCGGCGTCTGTCACACCGAGAACGGCAAACTTACGAAGATCGTCGAGACCTTCAAGATCAAGCTCTATCCCAACGGCGATATCCGCGACGTCGAGAACGGCGAGGACAGCCCGCTCATTCCGCCTGAAACGCCGGTGTCGATGAACTTTTGGGGCTTTACGCCGTGGATCTTTGAAAAGCTCGACGCTTACCTCAATGAGTTTCTCAAGACCCTCGCGCCCGACAACATCAAGGGTGAAGCGCTGCTGCCCACGCTGGTCGGCGAGCTGATCGACCGCGGCGAGATCGACGTCTCGGTGCTCCACTCGAACGCCCGCTGGTTCGGCGTGACGTACAAGGAGGATAAGCCTGCGGTACAGGCGGAGCTCAAAAAGCTCCACGACGCGGGCGTCTATCCCAAAAGCCTTCGCGAATAAAAACGGTTTTGGCGTGTTTTACAATCGCGGGAGCACGGACGGCAAGTCCGCGCTCCTGTATTTTTGCATGCTTTCCGGCAAGATCGGGCAAGCTACAGGCGGAGGTGACGGCCATGCAGAACGATCGCAGCGAAAAGCTTCCCTACGACGATACGCCGATGGCGCATGCGCATTTCGGACAGCCGGAGGATGTGGGAGACCTCATTAACAAGTACGGCACGTACAACATCCAGCCGACCAACGAACAAGAGAATCCGTTTCCCGCCATCATGCAGGCGCTGCCAACGGCGTGGCGTGAGCGTGAGGTCACGAAAGACGAACTGGATCCCCCCCAATAAAGAAAAGCTCTCCACCTTTGCGGAGAGCTTTTCTTTCAACAAAAAAGACTTATTACAGTCAGCGAAAAATATAAACCTACAGCGGACGGTAAAATTTAAAGAACACCGAAAACGGTAGGTCTACTAAAAACACGCAACTCTACTGCGTTTGGTCGATATTTTGGATAAATATAGTGGCTGAAACAAAAGACGAACACAATATATAGATAGACATACCAGCGACGACGACACTAGAGTACTATAAAACACTCTGCCATGAAAATAGACTTAATTAGAAGGATCTATAAAGTCACTGATTTTTGGGCGCTTGTTTCATGGAGAGCGAGATGCGTTTCTTCTTTTCGTCCACGTCGAGTACGACGACTTTGACAATGTCGCCGACGGAAACGACCTCGCTCGGATGCTTGATGAAGCGGTCACAAACCTGCGAAATATGGACAAGACCATCCTGATGGACGCCAATGTCAACAAACACGCCGAAGTCAACCACATTACGGACGGTGCCGGTGAGCGGCATACCGGGTTTGAGATCCTTGATCTCCAGCACGTCGGTGCGCAGGATGGGAGGGGGCAGCTCATCACGCGGGTCGCGCCCGGGCTTTTGCAGCTCCTTGGCAATGTCGCGCAGCGTCGGGACGCCGACGCCGCAAAGCTGCGCCGCCTTCTCCGCGCCGAAGCTGTCCAGCCTCGCGCCGAGGTCGCTTAGCGCGCCGTTTTTGAGTGCCGCCTTGTCGTAGTCGAGCAGATCAAGAAGCTTTTCCGCCGCCTCATAGCTCTCGGGGTGGACGCCGGTATTGTCCAGCACGTTCCGGCTCTCCGGCACGCGCAGGAAGCCCGCGCACTGCTCAAACGCCTTGGGACCCAGCTTAGGGACCTTCAAAAGCTGCTTGCGCGTGGCGAACGCGCCGGACTCCTCGCGATAGGCGACGATGTTTTTCGCGGTCGCGGCGTTGAGACCGGCGACGCGCTCAAGCAGCGGGGGGGAGGCGGTGTTGAGGTCGACGCCGACTGCATTGACGCAGTCCTCGACCACGTGGTCGAGCGCCTCGCCGAGGCGCTTTTGCGGCATGTCGTGCTGATACTGTCCCACGCCGATCG
>JAWRIJ010000174.1:0-4441 GCA_040307975.1 Oscillospiraceae bacterium
TTCCTTTTTCCAAAGGGAACATGAAACATGGGCCTTTAGCTCAGTTGGTCAGAGCAGCCGGCTCATAACCGGTCGGTCCTGGGTTCGAGTCCCCGAAGGCCCACCATAGGGGTATAGCTCAGCTGGTAGAGCAGCGGTCTCCAAAACCGCGTGTCGAGAGTTCGAATCTTTCTGCCCCTGCCAAAAAACCGCCTGATTTCGCAAGAAATCAGGCGGTTTTCCTTTTCAAAAGTTGCAGGCGCTGATTTTGCAAAGATGATTTGGGACTTATTTGGGGTTTGTTTACGTGAAAACAAGCATAAATATAGCGCCTTGTACGGTCGTACACGGCGCTATATTTCACTTTGCATCATGCCCCTGTCGCTTGACGTTTGGGCGACTCGATATATTCCTCAAAGCGAGAGTCGATGGTCTCCTGCGCCTTCGCCTCAGCCGATGCGATGACATGCGCGTAGATGTTTGTTGTCGTGCTCGTCTGGGAGTGGCCGAGCTGGTGGGAGATCACGGTGACAGGGACGCCGTCTGAGATCAGCAGGCTCGCGTAGGTATGGCGCAAGGAGTGCAGTGTGGCGTCGGGTATGCCGCAGCGCCGGATAAAGTCCGATACCCAATTCGTAACCCTGCCCGGGCGGAGTGTCCTGCCGACGTCGGTGGTAAAGACGCGGCCTTCCGTGTCCTCCCATGCGTCGCCCAAAAGCTCGCGCTGGGCGTCTTGCCATTCCTTGTACTCGCGCAGGAGCATGACTGCGGCGCGGGATATCTTCATCGGACGCCGGGAGGCGTGGGACTTCGTTGTGTCCTCATAGGCGCCATAGCCGGGCTGGTAGTTGAACGTCTGCCGCACCTGTAGGACTTGCGCGTCGAGATCCACGTCGCGCCATTTCAGGCCGACCAGCTCGCCGCGCCGCAGGCCGCTGAACAGGTCGAACGCGACGAGCGCGCGCCATTGGATCGGCTCATCCTGAAGCCTTTCCAGCAGCAGCCGTGCCTCGCCCTCATCTAGATACGGCGCTTCGGTCTTCGGATCGGACGGATGCTCCGAGTTTGCGCATGGATTGAAGTTGATGTATCCCCATTGCACGGCCTTTGTCATAATGCCGCTGAGTACGCGGTGGTAGGAGAGCACCGTGCGCGCCGAAAGCGGCGTTGGATCCCTGGATAGCTCAAACAATGCCGAAACCTTTGCTCCGAGCGCCGCGGCGAGCTTCTGCGCGGACGCATAGCTGATCTTCTCTCCGCGCTCCGCGGTGATAACGACCGAGATGGAGACGCCGGCGAGATCGGCAAGGGCGCTCTTTGACTTGCCCGCGGAGACACGCGCAGCCTGAAGGCTTTCTTTCGCCGTGGCCGTGGCGTGCTGCCGCATCCCTTCCTCTTGCAGATTGCGGTAAAACTCATTGATATGAGCGGGGCGGATGTCGCAGAGCTTCATGTGGCCGAGCGCTTCATTGATGCCCTTGATGAGCTTCTTATAGCCGGCGCGGGTGCTGCGCTTGAGGTACAGCTCCATGTAATCGGGCATGTACTTTTCCTCAATGAAGGTCTGGAGCTTGATCCTGCTGTCGACGACGCGGCCCTGCCTGACCTTGTCCTCAAAGAGGACGGCTTGCTTTTCCACCTCCTTGCGCGCTTTGTCCTCCGGCATCCCCTCCGGCGGCGTCCAGGTCATACGCTCGCGGATCTGCTTGCCTTTGGCGGTGTAGCCGCTGGATACAATGATCCGATAGCTGTCTCCGCGCTTTTCGATGGTTGCCATGCTTGTGTCCCTCCTTTCAAATCCGCAAACGTCTGCGGATTTCGTCTTGTGTCAATCAAGTGGCTCCCAGAACTCCGGATCTTTTTTCTTTCGGGACTGTCCGCAATGAGGGCAAGGAGCATAATCATACTTCTCCTGCCACTTTTTATTATTCTCGCGCTCAATACCGTCAATCAGCCTTATATCATAAAGGCGTCTAAGCCCGCCGAAAAAGATGGAGGCTGGTAATCCTACAATCCAAAGCATGGCGCCAATATAAAAGCAGACTTTTTCCCAAAACTTTGCCTCACGGTTCTCTTTTGGCGTGAAATCCGATATACCAACTATATAGATTAGCAACATAGATAAGGCATAGCAGGCACTGCAGAAGCCAAAAATCAACAGATAGTAGGAGATTGAGTTTTCGGAAAATCGGATGATGCCTGGATTGTGTTTTTTGAAAAAGGCCTCAACAATAATGATAACCGCCAAATAGATAAGTGTGACTTTGATGATCCACGTATGAAACTTGTTTTCTCGATAAGGATTCATAGGCGCACCTCCCAAATCCGCAACCGGTTGCGGATTTTATTCAAACGGCCTTGTCTTTCTTTGCTTTTCGCGTCTGCTCTTTTTCGCGCTGCTCGCTTTCCGTTTCCGCGACCAGCTGCTCAAAGTCGGCAATCGGATCGATCGGATCGTGATCTTCCGGCACGATCCAGCTCTGATCATCTTCTGCCGCCTTGTCGGCTTTTTTCCCAGCGGCGCCATTCGAGGCAGATGTGCGCCCCCCCCGATTTTTTGTCCCGGTTGATCTCGCGCGCAAGCCGGAGATCCTCCGCGTCGATCTCGTCAGACTGCGGGAGCAGCGAGTCGTTTTGTTTCTTTCAGTCGGTTTTATCAGTTATTTCTAACTGATACCGCTTTATTTCTGTTAGCTCAGAAATTCGTTTCATTGCTTCTTTTCTGCCTTCGTCATTGAGACGCTGGAAGTCGTATATAAGTCTGCCTTCGTCTGTATTCATCGAAATTTTAATAATATCGCCATCTGATAGATCTGTAAAATACTCAACCTTATCAATGGCCTTTTCTTCTTGATCTGTTAGGAAAGCTACTAAGTCAATGTCTTTGGACTTTGTGAGTTGGAAATCAAGTTTCGTGACATCAACGCCAAGGGCTTTAGCAAGCCGCTGAAGTGTTTCATACTTTGGATGTCTAAGATTATTCTCGTATTGTGCAACCGCGGGGCCTGATATTCCAAGCCTCTCACCCAATTCTTTTTGCGTAAGATGAGCATTCTTTCGCGCGGCTTTTATCAAGTCCCCTTGTGTCATGCTTATCACCTCCACAATAATAGTATAAGCAAATTTAATGTAGAAATCAAGAAAAAAATAAGCAAACGCTAAAAAAACTATTGACTTTAGCGTTTGCTTATGTTATATATCAAATTAAGCAAAAGCTAAAGAGAAGGGGGTGAAACGATGAAGCCGGAGGAGTATATCCGCAACGAGGTCGAGAGCCGCGGCATGAAGATCAAGTTCTTGAGCGAAAAGGCAAAGGTGGCGTATGGCTGCCTGCAGCCAAGCCTCAACGGGACGCGCAGCCTGCGGGCGGACGAGTATCTAAGAATCTGCGATTTTCTGCAAATCGAGCCACGAGTGCCGTCTGAGAATGCGAACGGTTTTATGATTGCATCAAGATGTATGGGTTCAACCTATTTTGTAGCTTTTTCGTCAGGTTCAAATCCGCGTGCAAGTCGATATACAATAACGTGGAATGACGATGGGATAACCTTTAGCGGCAGTTCGGTTTCTCAAATCGGCGATGCCAAGTACTACATTTCCGCTTAATCGGAAGGGAGACTGATATGAAAAAACTTACAATGCTCAAAATCGAAGCGGGCGCGAACGGGGGACATATCAATCAGACAATATTTGGCATGACCTCGAAAACATTTCCCATCCCAAGTGGCTACTGCGTCGTTCCCGATACAATGCTCCCACTTGAAAACTTCCCGTATGGCGAGGCCGAAGCGGAACTTGTTGACGGCGTGATGACGCTGACGAAATGGACGGCGGGAGAATTGCCGCCCGCGCCCGAACCCGAGCCGCAAGAGCCGACAGAAGCGGAAATCCTCGCAGACCACGAGACGCGGCTTACGGAGCTGAGCGACGAGCTCTCCGCGGTCGAGGACGCGATGTGCGAATCGGACGAGGCCGCCGCCGCGTGGCGGGCTGGCATCGAGGACGCTCTTTGTGAGCTGGACGAAGGAGGAGACCTGTAATGGCACGAATTTGGGCGAATCGACTGGAAGCGGGGACAAAGACGTGGGCGCAGTGCGTCCGCGCGGGGCGCGCCGACGAGGTGCGCCTTGTCCTGCGCGACGACGTGGCGACGGGGCACAACGGCATGACGCCGGAGCGGTACACCGAGATCACGGGCGAGGCGTACAGCGCATAGCCGCGTTGCGTGGAAAAATAAAAAAGAAAAAGGAGAACAAACAATGAGTAACTATTCCAACAAAATGCCGGACATGAGCCGGAACGAGGCGCTTGCGGGCAAAATCGTCTGCGACTGCGAGCTGAACGTGGTGTATGACAAAGAATTTCAGAAATCCGCTACCGACGGCAGGGGTATTACGCAGAAGGTCATTGATTTCTTCAATTCAATAGGAAATAAAGTAACGCACAAAGACATTGGCGAAAT
>JAWRIJ010000175.1:0-3795 GCA_040307975.1 Oscillospiraceae bacterium
CGTGCAAAGAATTTTTCCTGACGCACATGTCGTTGGAAAAAATGTACTGTGATTCATTTCGCGCCCGCGGGCGCGAAAAAGAGGAGGGCGACGAAGCATGGACAGGCCGCTTGCGGACGAGATACGCCCGCAGACGCTCGACGAGGTCGTGGGGCAGAAGCACTTGATCGGAGAGGGCGGCATGCTGCGCCGCCTGATCGAGTCCGGCGTCAGCGCGAACATGATTTTTTACGGCCCGTCGGGCACGGGGAAGACGACCATCGCAAACATCATTGCATCTCAGACGCACAAAACGCTCCACAAGCTCAACGCGACGACCGCCTCGCTCTCGGACGTGAAGGAGATCATCGCGGACGTGGGGACGCTGCTCGCGCCGGGCGGCGTGCTGCTGTACCTCGACGAGATACAATATTTTAATAAGAAACAGCAGCAAAGCCTTTTGGAGTTCATGGAAAACGGCGCCATCACGCTGATCGCATCCACAACGGAGAACCCGTATTTTTACGTTTACGGCGCGCTGCTCTCCCGCTCGACGGTGTTTGAGTTCAAAAGCGTCGGTCCCGAGGAAGTGCAAAGGGCAGTGCTGCGCGCGCTGAATATCCTTAAAGAGCGCAGCGAGCTGCCGCTTTCCTGGGAGGACGGCGTGCCGGAGCGCATTGCCCTGAACTGCGGCGGCGACGTCCGCAAGAGCATCAACGCCTGCGAGCTTTTGTACGCCTCGGCGGAGGCAAAGCGCGGAAAACTGAAGCTGACGCTTTCCGACGCGGATGCCCTCGCCCAACGCAGCGCCATGCGCTACGACAAGGGCGGCGACGCGATGTACGACTGCGCGAGCGCATTGATGAAGAGCCTGCGCGGCAGCGATCCGGACGCGGCGCTGCATTACCTTGCGCGCTTTTTGGAGGCGGGCGACCTCATTACGCCCTGCCGCCGGCTTCTCTGCTCGGCGAGCGAGGACGTGGGGATGGCGTATCCGCAGGCGATTGCCATTGTGAAGGCGTGTGTGGATACGGCGATGCAGCTTGGGCTTCCCGAGGCGCAGCTCCCGCTTGCGCAGGCGGCGATCCTGCTCGCCACCGCGCCGAAGTCGAACAGCGTTGTCGAGGGGATCGGCGCGGCGTGGTCGGACGTGAAGGCGGGGCGGACGGGTGACGTTTCGCGCCAGCTGCAGAACGTTCACGCCGATACCACGGGCATGGATAACCGCCAGAACTACAAGTATCCGCACAGCTATCCAAATCATTGGGTCGCTCAGCAGTATCTGCCCGACGCGATCAAAAACGCGAAGTATTACCACTTCGGCGACAATAAAACCGAACAGGCTGCGGCACAGTACTGGGAGAAGATCAAGCATGACGATGGATCTGAAGGAAAATGATCGCGTTGAGATGAAAAAGCCGCACCCATGCGGCGGACGGATATGGCTCGTTGTGCGCGCCGGAGCGGACGTCAGGCTGCGGTGTACCGGATGCGGGCGCATGGCGGAGCTTCCGCGTGCGAAAGCGGAAAAAGCCATCAAAAAGGTGTTGAGGGAGGAAGAGCTATGAGCAAAAGGGCCACGCGCATCATCGCGATCATCATTGTTGCGGTGATGGTGCTGTCGTTTCTCGGTTCAATGATCATACCGTATCTTTGATTGCCGTTTCACCTGCACGAAACGCTGCTTACAGTCAAAGAGCCCGCCGCGTACATGCGCGGCGGGCTTTTTCGCGCTTTTTTGTGGGACGCGCCGCCTATAATGGGGACAAAGGCGGTGAGGGGCGTGGTCGTTTACTGGGATTTGGCGGCGCTGTGGAACTTTCTGCTGGACTATCTGCTGCTGCTCGGTACGCTGCGCATTGCGGGGAGACCAATTTGCCGCGTCAGGCTTGCGTGCGGCGCGGCGATAGGCGCGGCGTATTCCGTCGCGGCGCTTGCGCTGCCGCTCCCGCCGTGGACGCTGCTGCCGGCGGCGATTGCCATGACATACGCGGCGTTCGGAAAGGAAGCGCGCCGTGTGAGACTGACGCTGCTTTTTTTCCTGCTTGCCTGCGCGCTCGGCGGAGCCGTGCTGCTGCTGGGACGCTTCGGCGGAGGCATGGAACGGCTTGCGCTCGGCGTGCTGTACGCGCGTATCCCGTGGGGGGTGTTCCTCGCGGCGTCGTGCGCGGCGTATCTTCTGCTGACGATTGTGTTCCGCGGCGGCGCAAAACATGACGGGACGGAATTTGCGCGCGCGGAGATCGAGTACGGCGGCCGGCGTGTCGCGGTACGGCTGCTGCGCGACACGGGGAACACGCTCTGCGACCCGCTGACCGGAGAGGGCGTTCCGGTGGTCGAAAAATGCGCGCTTGCGCCGCTTTTCCGAAAAGGAACTGACGATGCGGCGCATATACCCTTTACGACGCTGCACGTCCGCACAGTGGGCGGCGCGGACGCCACGCTGGAGGCGTTCCGCTGCGACGCGCTCACCGTCGACGCTCGCGAGCTCGGCGCCCGGCTGATCGCGCTGAGCACGGAATCGTTCTGCGGCGCGTATCAGGGGCTTTGGTATAATGAAGAGAGGGAGGAAACGGAACGGCATGAACTGGAAACGTCTGTGGGATGAGCTCAGGGAATGGCTGGCGCGGCAGGGGCTGCTGCCGCGCGGCGGGGTATTCTATATCGGCGGAAGCGACACGCTGCCCCCGCCGCTTTCGCGCGAGAAAGAGGCGGAACTGCTGGAGCGCCTTGACGCCGGAGAGACCGAGGTGCGCCAAACGCTTATCGAGCACAACCTGCGACTCGTCGTCTACATTGCGCGGCGGTTCGAGAACACGGGCGTCAACATCGAGGATCTCATTTCTATTGGCACGATTGGCCTTATCAAGGCAATCAATACCTACAAGAGCGACAAGAACATCAAGCTTGCGACCTATGCCTCGCGCTGCATTGAAAATGAGATCTTGATGCATCTTCGAAAGACCGCCAACCAAAAGGCGGAGGTCAGTTTCGACGAGCCGCTCGGTTCGGACTGGGACGGCAACGAGCTGCTACTCTCCGACATCCTTGGTACGGACGAGGACACCGTGATGAAGCCCATCGAGGAGGACGTCGACCGCTCGCTTTTGCGCAGCGCGGTTTCGACGCTCCCGCCGCGCGAGCGGGAGATCATCACGCTGCGCTTCGGCCTCGACGGGCGCGACGAGCTGACGCAAAAGGAAGTCGCCGACCGTATGGGCATCTCGCAGAGCTACATTTCGCGCCTCGAAAAGCGCATCATCGCGCAGCTGAAGAAAGAAATATTGCGCATGAGCTGACAATGACAAATAAGGATACCTCAACAAATAAGTTGACAAACGCCTCATTTTGAGATAAACTAATGCCCGTTAAACGCAGCGATGAGGAGCAGTACGCATTGCTTGAAGCGTAGAGAGGGGACGGTTGGTGCAAGTTCCCGTGAGAGCGTGCGGAAGTCGCCTCGGAGCAGCCGCGCCGAAGCGGGGGAGACCTGTGCGTAGGCGGGACGGGAGCGCCCGTTACAGCGCGATTGAGTGCTGCGAGGCGTTTGCCGCGCGGAATTCGGGTGGTAACACGGATCTTCGTCCGCCCCGAGCAGCGATGCTCGGGGCGTTTTTCTTTGCGGGGGATCCCGCACGCCAGACCGTCAAATGATTTTTTCAGATAGGAGAACAGCATGAAAGAACTACCGAAAGTGTACGATCCACAGAGCGTGGAAGGGCGCATCTATCAGATGTGGGAGGACAACGGCTGCTTCCGCGCCGAGGTCGATCCGGACAAGAAGCCGTTTTCGATCGTCATGCCGCCGCCGAACGT
>JAWRIJ010000176.1:0-7624 GCA_040307975.1 Oscillospiraceae bacterium
CATGTAGATGCGGTCAAGCTGTGCGGTCAAACCGTCGAGCTTTGCCGTCAGCGCGGCGCGCTCCTCCTCGCCGCGATCCGCTTCCTGCGCCTTTTCAAGTTCTTCCCGCGCGATCGGCAAAAGCGCGTCCGCATCCAGATAACGTCCGCACACCTGCCGCACCTGCTCAAGCACCGCTTCCGTCAACGTTGATTCCTTGATGTTGTGGCAGGAGCAGACGCCCGCGGAGGTGAACCGCTGATAGGTGCGGCAGACGAAATACAGGGTGTCCTCCCCTCTTGCGTTCTTGCGGTTGAGGACTGCGAGCGGATAGCCGCACTCATGGCAGAAGATCAGCCCTTTCAGCAGAAAATCGTAGGTTCGGCTGCGGGTGTGCTTGCGGCTCTCCACCAACAGACGCACTCTGTGAAAGGTCTCGGCGTCGATGATCGGCTCGTGGGTGTTCTCCACGACCACCCATCGTTCGCGGGGCTGACGGACACATTTCTTCGACTTGTAGCTCACCTTTGCCATCCGTCCCTGCACCATGTTCCCGATATAGGTCTCGTTTTGCAGCATGTCGGAAATGCGCTCGCTCGACCAGCGGCCGTTATAGGGGCCGATGCACCCCGGCGTCAGCCCCGCGTAGGCGGCCGGCGTGGGAACACCCTCCTCGTTAAGCGCCACGGCGATCTTCCGGCAACTCATGCCCTCTAAAGCCATGTCGAAGATCCGCCGCACCGTGAGAGCCGCATCCTCGTCGATGACGATGCGGTTTTTCTCCGTGGGGTGCATTTTGTAGCCATAGACCGGCTTGCCGCCGATAAACTGCCCCTTGCGCTGTTTATCGTGCTTGACGCTCTTGATCTTCTTGGAGATGTCTTTGGCGTACATATCGTTCATAATGGCGCGAAACGGCGTGATGTCGTTCGCGGACGATTCCACGCCCGTATCAATGCCGTCCAGCAGGGATATGTAGCGCACGCGGTTCTCCGGGAAGTACCGCTCCATATAGTGCCCGGTCAGGATGTAGTCGCGCCCCAGGCGGCTCAAGTCTTTGGTGATGACCATGTTGACCTTTTTCGCCTCTATGTCGCCAATCATCCGTTGAAACGAAGGACGGTCGAAACTCGTCCCCGAAAAACCGTCGTCGATGTAGGTGTCGTAGACGAGCAGGCGATTTCGCCGTACAAAGTCTTGAAGCAGGGATTGCTGATTGGTTACGCTTTGCGATGGGCCCTCGCTTTCATCCTCCTTTGACAGCCGTATGTAAAGGGCTGCCCGATAATCCAATGGGTTACTTATTTCTATCTGCATCATTGCCTCCAGAAACAAGCGGCCATTCATCACCTATATTATAGCAAATGATGAACAACACGTCAATTTTTCGCTGTTTTCCGGAGTTCTATCTCTATAAAAGTGCGAAAAATCTGTTCGATCAGTTTCTTCGCGCTTTCTCCGTTTTTGTCGTAAGTACACGTTACCGCAAGCTGCGACTTCGTTTTGTCCATGCAACACCTCCCCGCTTTCCTAAAATAAACTATGTATCCCACGCCCAAAAATTCTTGTTCAATGCGCATTGCTTGAGAGAGCATACACGGCAAATGCTCTATTTTCGCTCTAAAAATGCTCTATTCTTGTTACAAAAATCGCAAGTTTCGTTAATGCGTCTCAAATTGAGACGCATTTCCCTTAAAACGGCGTCTGTTCGACAAAACCCGATGGATCGGCTGCATCTGCCTGTTGCGCAGCATCATAGCGCAAAGATATTCTAAACTTATTACAAACTTATTCTAAACTTATTTCAAATATCGCAAGTTTCGCTAATGCGTCTCAATTTGAGACGCATTTCCAACAAAACCGGCGCTTGTTCGACGAAAAAGCGATACCCTCCCGTAAGAGGACATCGCTTTTCATATATCATTTTTCAGCATCTCCTCCGCACTTTCCTGTGAGACCAAACTGTTTTCCATAAGCCAATGAAGGCCCAACTGAGCAGAGAAAGCTATACTGTAGGTTTGAGAATTGCTCAAAGCGGTCACCCGATTGTCAACGTCCTGATAGCAAAGCGAATTGAATACCTGCCGTACATCCTCCAGCATTTCAAACAATGAGGAAATTTGGATAGATGCCCCTGTTTTAGCCAAATCATTGTGTGCAAGGGCATGGTTTCGTATGGATCGAAGCTCATAGTCTCTGATATGCTTTGATTTATCCGAGAGTGTAATATGGGATTGTTTGCCATGCTCCTTTCGCAAGTAGCTGTTTAAGGTCACGATTGTATTCGAGCTACCTTTGTGATCTGTTAGCTTCCACAGTAACAAGCCCAAATCTGTTTTCGCTAAATCACCACAATGTATTAATACTTGCAAACTCGCCTTTGGCAATGCTTTCTCTCCGCGCTTCACAAGCTCGTTGTAGTTATCAAGCTCTGTCAAAATGTAACGATCCATATAACATTGGCATAGCAATTCAAAGATTTCCTCATAACGTCTGTAATACTCTTGATTTTGCAAGCATAACACCTCGTCTATCGTCTGCGCCAAACACAATCTCAATTATCGTCAAGGTACTTCCAATGCATCCCAGCACAAGTGGAAAGGATACCTCTCGCGCACTTATTGATTGCGCTCCTCGAAACGCCATATTCTTTTGCCGCTAAAGCTGTACTTGGATACGTTTTTCCTGTTTCAATACATATTACCGGGATTGCATTTGCTTTTGAAATCTTTTGCTTTGCTATATCTGACAGCTCTCTTCCATAGCCTGAGGCACGTTCGCCCGTTCTTGGAAGTTTCCCGTTCTCGGTTAGCTGGATACCCTTGTACACCTCAAAATCTTCCGGCCGGTAATCCTCTTCATAGCACCAAAAGAAATGATGACTCGCTCTCGACTTGTTAGAATCTATATCTATTCTGCATATTGAGGCAATGCTGTTTATTGACGCGCCGACTGCTGCCGCAGCTTCTCTAGCTGTTGGAAACGTATTTATCACTCTCATCGTCACAGGTTCAATTTGCAAAACAGCTTTTTTCCTAATAGCTTTCTCGCCCGTTTTCGATGAAAGTGTTTCTCGAATCTTTTGTCGTGTTTCTTCGGTCATTGGAGGCTGCTTTGCACGGCCTATTTTGTAGTGTTCTTTTTGCTCGTCAGTCCGGGTTTTTCCTTTCATGCTCATTATTGTCTTTTTACGCCATTCGGGATCATCCCAGTATGCTTTTGAGCGTTTGGACTGCTTATTGTTTAGGTCGTTCTCCATACGCGACTGCCTAATTTTATCCTTACTGGACGCCGCGACCAAAGAACCTCCGGGAGAAACATTGTATCCCTTATTTCTATCATCAGAGTGATAAAACTCAATTAGCTCTATTTCTTTTTTTGCCGCTTCTTCTGCGGTAAGGTTTGTAAATAAAACTTCATGCTCAAAATTGTTCCACCCGTACTTTTTTATTGCATTATAGAAGTGAGTATTATATTCATATCCCCGTCCATATTTCCATCTTTTCTCAACCGCTGATTCTGTGATTCCAATGTATATTTTCCCGCTAGGCGAAACGTGCTTATAAACCGAGTATTCTCTGGGTGCTGCTTTTTCGGCAGCTACCAGTTCATCCAATTCGGCAATATCAGCTTCTAGAAATTCGGCGATTTTATCGATATATGAATAATAACTGTGTGATTGGCCTTTTTTCCAACCAGAAATTATAGTTTCTGTAACTCCTAAATAAATTGCTAATCCTTTTTGGCTTTTGTTCTGTTCTTTCAACAGTTGTAAAATCCTATCTATAACAATACTCATGTAAGCACTATCCTTCAATTATCATGGAGGTTTTATAATATAATAGCAAGTATTTGTATGAAAGGCAAGAACACAGACGAGAAACTGCAACTAATGTTAAACTACTCAACAATCTTATAACGTAGGTTGGATTTCAAATTGTAAAATGCGTCTCAAATTGAGACGCGTTTCGACAAAGCGACGCCCCGTCGCGTCGTCATGCTTCCAGAAATGCGCAAACGCTCCCAAGATGCAAAAAGTCGCCGCAAGGCGACTTTTTGAGGTTTCCACCCTTTCTTCACCCGCGCACGGCAAGGCGCGGGCGGTCAAGGCCCGACCAGTCCGCAGACTGGTCGGCTCGCCTCGGCCTTGACAGACCGCGTTCTGTCGTGCATCCTCGCCGCGAGGTGGAAACCTCGGCTCCCTCCTGCTTTCCAAACTACATGGCGCAAACGGCTCTCCATAAGCGACTGCATTATTCGTGATTTGTTAATAATGCGTCTCAAATTGAGACGCATTTCGACTTTTTCCGCGTTCGGGGTTTCAGGGTCGATTTGCCCCTGACAAGCGCATTTTGTACAAGAATTGTACCAAAATGCTATGCTTGCAAGGACAGCGCCGCAAGCGGTGCCGTCCTTATGGGGTATGGTGCTTGTCGATGGGCGTCCGCGCGATTTCGACATTTGTGCTTGTCGAGGCGTTGGATGGATTGATGGATTGATTTTGAGAAAGTGGTCTTTTCTATGAAAAAGGGGCGCTCCTTGCGGAACGCCCTCATGCGACTATTCAATTCCTTTGGAACGGTCTCTGCGCCCATGAATGAAGCGCCGGATCTCTACCCTGTCTTGGAACACGGCATAATACAGCACAAAGTTCTTGACAGGTACTTTCCGTATCTCGTCCTTCATCGGGCGGTCTGTTCGATACAGTTCGTGGGCGTAAGGAAACTCCGCGATACGTTTCACGGTATCCTCAAACTCTGCAAGCAAGTCGCGCGCGGCTTTCGGCGCGTCCAACGTGTAGGCGATATAGTGCAGCGCCTCCATCAAATCGCTTTCCGCAAGCGGCAAATAGACGATCTTATGCACGCTTCTTATCCTCCGCGGTGTCGAGCAGCTCGCGCGCCTTCGCCATCACGTCCTCATGGCTCCGCCGCTCGGTCGTGCTTGCCGCTTGCAACTCCGCCTCACGCAGCTTGTCGTACACCATGCTGTCATAGCGGTTTTGCTCGTAGCTCTCCATGCTCATGACGACGAGCGAGCCGACGCCGTTCTTGGTCAGAAACACCGGCTCGTCGGAAAGCTGCACTTCTTTGGTGATCTCCGCAAAGTGATTGCGCAGATCGGAAACAGGTCTAATGCTCGGCATCTCGCCACCCCCTTTGTTAGCGTTATTATATGCAGAATTATGCTAAATGTCAATTCATAGTTCCTGCTAATTTGAAATAGTATTGTTGCAAACTTTGCAGAAACTATTTATAATATAAAATGTATAAATTATCATGTTGCAAAGAAACAGTTAGCTGGTTTTAATTTGTAGAATCCTAATGATTTTACGGAGGAAAAAATGGACTGGGAAAGATTATTATTAACGCAAAAACTACACGATGAAGAAGCGGAACCAGATCAATTTAGAGACTATCCAATCAGTGAATTTGAGAAAGATTACAATAAAATCGTATCAAGTGCAGCATTTCGGAGGCTTCAAGATAAAACGCAGGTTTTTCCATTAGACAAAAGTGATTTCATAAGGACTCGGTTGACACACTCAATCGAAGTATCTACAACTGCACGCCAGTTAGGTATTATGATCTCAAAGAATACCACACAATATCATCCCGATGATATTACCCCAGATATTTCAGAAGGAATCGCGTCGGTATTGCTCTGCGCTGGCTTGTTACATGATTTGGGCAATCCTCCGTTTGGTCATTTTGGAGAAACTGTAATCGGAGATTGGTTTAAAACCAATTTAGATACAATTAAATACAAGGATCAACCTCTTAGATACTGGCTTAGTACAAATCCTCAAATGATGAAAGATTTAGAGCATTTTGAAGGAAATGCTCAGGCTCTGCGTATTCTTTTGAAGGCTCGGCATAATGCTGAAATAAATATCTCTTATGCAGTTATCAGCTCTTTAGTAAAATATCCCACGACCTCTATAAGTTTTGACGAAAACTCACTTGATTTCAAACTGCACAAGCCCGGCATTTTCCTCTCGGAATATGATACATTTGAAGACATTTCGAGTGCCTTGGGTACAGTAGCCGACGACGGCACCTTAAACCGTCATCCATTAGCTTACTTGGTGGAAGCCGCCGACGATATCGCGTATGCGATTGCTGATTTGGAAGACGCATTCAAGAAGAAACTTTTTTCTCTTGATGAGTTCGTCGAGTATTTTGGCCAATCATATGATCACAACGATATCCCTCAAAACAGATCCCCCGCCTTTTATACTGATCTGTTGCTAAACGATTTAAAGCAGCGAAGAGACACACCTGGCAGCAAAGACTCAGTTGTGTTCAGAGAATGGCTAAACCATACTCGCCGTTGGCTGATGTACGTTGTAATCTATCGCTTCTCTTCCAGCTATCGTGAAATCATGTCAGGAACCTATCATAACGATTTATTTTACGGTACAAATCACAGTATTACAATTAAATCGTTAAAGGGCGCTATGAAAGAATTTGTGTTCGACTCATCTGGCATCCTGCGGCTTGAACTTTCTGCGCAAACGATTTTGTCATTCCTGCTTCAACGATTTGTTAATGCGGTTTTGTATTTTGACTATGAAGATGAAGTAAACGGTTTTGTCATGACAAAGGCAGATAAAAAATGCATATCCATCTTCTCTGAGAATTATAAGCAGGATTATTGGCAGTCCAAGACGGGAAATGAAGCATACGATTTATATTTGCGCCTATTAATGGTAACCGATTACATAAGTGGAATGACCGATTCGTATGCTCGAACGCTCTACAGAGAATTAAGTGGAATAGAATAGATGAATGACCGCTCGTTGATTCATTCCCGCCCGGACAAGTCCGGCTTGTCCGGGTTTTTTCTACTTACAATACGCGCGGCGCAACTTAAAAAGAGCGATGCTCGGACAAGCCCTTTGTTTGTCGGGCTTTCCGGGCATCGCTTACAATAAGCGCGCTCCGATACATAGCTGCGGCTAATGCCGAGCCTCGATGCGATCTCGCGCTGGGTGAGCGGTCTGCGCCCGCCGAGGCCGTAGCGCATCGAGACGATCTCCGCCTCGCGCGGCGTCAGGCATTCGCGCACAAGCCGCCGGACGCGGACGCAGTCCTCCTTGTCCTGCAAATCGGCGTACATCGTGTCGTCCACGCCCACCACGTCCATCAGGTACAGCGAATTGCCGTCCTTGTCCGTGTCGATTGAATCGGAGAGCGACACCTCGTTCTGCGTTTTCTTTTTGGATCGGAAGTACATAAGGATCTCGTTTTCGATGCACTTCGCGGCATAGGTCGCAAGCCTCGTGTTCTTCTCAGGCTTATAGCTGGAGATTCCCTTGATCAGTCCGATCGTACCGATGGAAATGAGGTCGTCCTGCTCACTCTCCTGCGTGTAATATTTCTTCACGATATGCGCGACAAGGCGCAGATTGTGCTCGACGAGCACATTGCGCGCCTCGATGTCGCCGTCGGCGAGGCGTTCGAGATATTCCCGCTCCTCCGCCGCCGAGAGCGGCTTTGGGAACGAGCCCGTATTTCCCGCCAGATGCAGCGACAGCAGCAAGCTGTGCGTCAAAAGGTAAATCGCCGCGGAAAGCATGATGATCCCTCCCCGCCCTTACCCTATGTGACACAGGGAAGTCCTTATTACAACGCGGAAAGCG
>JAWRIJ010000177.1:0-6343 GCA_040307975.1 Oscillospiraceae bacterium
CCAACGCGCGGCGCGCCTTGTGGCAGTAGGGGCAGTCGTCCAGATGCAGGATCGTGAGCTTTTTCTCTGCGTTCATCTTCGTTCCTCCGTGTCCGCCGTACCTCAGATAGTAGCCGTAGACCTCTTTGCCGTAGGCCGTGACGCGGTCCGTCTTGGCGTTGTAGCGGGTGAATGCCCGCCGGAGCTCCTCGGGGGTGTAGCGCGCAAAGTCCGTGTGGCCGTTCATCGCGTCCGCGGCGGAGATCAGGTTCAGCGCGCCCATTTGGATGTTGAATTTCCTGTCCCGCTTGAGGCGGAGCCACATCGCGCACAGGTCGTCCTCGTTCGCACTGTCCGGCCGACGATCCTCCGGCAGCCCAAGCCCCGCCGCGTCGTCCAGACCGCGATCCAGCGCGTAACCCACGGCGTTGATGGCGACGTAGGCGAAGATCTGCGCATAGCCGGTGGAGCTGTCGCGCTTGGCAAAAACGCCGCGGCGATTCGCCATGTTGCCGCCAAACAGCCGACGTCGCAGCCAATAGAGCCGCACCAGCAGGTCGGCGACGGGGTCCAGCAGGTCGATGTCCGCGATCTCCTTGCGCAGCACGGCCTTTATCATGGCAGAGGGGATGGCATACCGCTTGGCCACGGTTTCGATCCAGCCGTCGTACTCGGCAAGGATGCGTTCGGTTTTCTTTACGCTGTACAGTTTGATCATCGTTACAGCTTTCCGAAATATTCCCGCAGCTCGTCTTCGCTGCGGAGGACGACCTCCGCCACGCAACCGCCCTCCCGCCGGGGCAGGAAGGTCTCGTGGCCGCAATCGCGCAGGATCGCGCCGATGCGCTCGTTGAACCGGCGTTCGCCCTCGCAAAAGAGCGGGGCAGCAATATAGACTTTCATGTGGTCGCCTCCGATTTCATTTCATCCATTTGCCGCTGAGAATCGGTATCTTGTCCCTATTCCGCGCAAAGGATGCGGTCGGACTTCGTTTGGGCTTTAAGGTTTTTTCCAGAAGACCGGGGACGTTCTTATACTAAAACCTGGCGGTGTTGCCTCAGCTTTTTTCAATCATGCCGAGGCCTCTAGCCGTATCCACCAGCACACACTGCTGCACGAACAGGCTTGTCGCCGTTCTGAAATAGTTCAGGATGGCGTTGATGGCCAAAATAACAGGCAGGCTTTCCATCGGCAGGCCAAGCTGAACGAACAAAATGGAAAAGCTGGCGGTGGAGCCGCCCGTTATCGGAGGCGTGGAGCTTGACAACACAATGCACATAATGAACAATATGACAAACCACGACGGCGAAACAGACACACCGCCGCTTTCCGCCGCGCTGACGGCGGCAAAAAAATACATCACCGCATTCCCCGGCTTAAAAATGATCTGTCCCAGCGGCACTGCGAAGTTTGCAAGCTTCGGGCTGACGCCGTATCCCTCCGTACACGTTTTCAGGTCGTCCGCCAGCGCCGCCGTCGAGGAGGCGGTCGTGAGACCTATGACGAAGGTCGAAATTGCCTTTTTCCACAAATCCATCGGCCCGCAGCGCATACGCACGCATGTGGCGGCCGTGTAAACGACGAGCATTACAGCGCAGACCGCAACCGTTCCGAAGAAGAACTTCCCGGCGTTTTTAAGGACGGCGGTCTCATTGTCAGAGACGATGTTGAAGAGACTGCCAAATATGAAGAGAGGCACCAGTCTCCCGATCGCGCCCATGATGCTGTTCACAATGAAACCGAGTTGTTCCATCAGCGCGGCGACGGTGTCCGTCCTGTCGCTGATACTGATCATGGCAATGCCCGCCACCACGGCGACAAACAGGATCTGCAGCGTGTTTCCCCTCGAAAAAGGCGTAAAAAGATTCGTGGGCACAATGTCCAGTATCATGCCGAACAGGACGGAAAGTCCCTTTCCCTGCGCCGCCCCCATGTTCAGCGAGAAAAAAGGACGGCTCAGCAGGGCGGACAGCCCCACCCACAGGCACAGGGAGAGAGCATAGCGCCCCACCAGCTTCCTGCCGAGGACGCTGAACGTGGCGGCGTCTCCGATGCTGTATATTCCCCATACGACGGACAGGAAAATCATTGGGGCCGCAATCGCGCTCAGAAAGCCCAGGTATGTGCTCATCAGCGGTGTGACAATCTCCTGCCGGAGGAACACGCCCGCCGCATCCGGAAGCTGCCGCACCAGCCATCCGCATACGAGAGCTGCCACGACCGCAGCGCTCAGCTTGATCCAGTCCGGAAGCCTCTTCCCCGGAAGCGTGAACAGAACGACATTTCGCCCGTGAGAGTATCGCCAGACCGGAACCTTCCCCATTCTGACCAGCGCTCTCCGGAGATAATCCTCCTCATCTGTGGATTCGGAGTCCGCAAACGGGTCCAACATCGCTCCCGAAACGGACAAACGAAGCTTGACGCTTCCGAAGCGCTTTCCCATTCTGAGCGAAAAGTCCGTTTCTGGACCGAGCTTCTCCAGAAAACGCAGCAGCGCTTCCTCCAGCTGAAGCCGGAGGCGGATCCTCGCCTTTGAATCCGCGCTATTGTCCCGCAAAAAAGTATCCGCCTGTTCACAGGCCTGCGATATCTCATCTCTTGTAAGCTGCGGCATTTTCACACTCCATCCCGGCAATCTGTTTTTCACTTCCCGCAAAAGCTCCCCGCCCGCCGCTTCGACGGACTTGCGTCGAAAATGATCCATCCTTTTCGAGACAGTTCTCGAGGCAGCAACGCACGATCCGTTTTCCACCATGCGTCTGTTCGCTCAGATTGGCAGGCCTGAGCGGCCTGACATTGCCGCTTCAAAATCAAAATGAAATTGCACACTTCGGCGATTTCTGCTATAATAGCCGCAAGGCGGCAAGTATATCGGATTCCGCCACGGCGCAGAGCTGCGCCGCATGGCTCGCTTTACTTCATCAAAGATGCAAATCCGAAAGCAACGGCAGACGATGCTGTTATGATATCACTCGTCATGTTTTTCGCCTGCCGCTTGTACGGCGGGAAAAACGACGTATTATAAATGATAGCAAGCGCGTCTGCGCTCATTATAACACAAACGACGCAGCGGGAGCAAGAGGCAAGAACGTCCCGGCTGCACCGCCTGTTGTGTGGCGATCCTGCAGTCACAGTACAGGTGAAGCGGCGGCTAACCATTTTACCTGCACCAGATCATTCATAAGCAAACAGCGTCTGATAGGGGCTTGTGTCTCATGACCCCGTCGGTGTCTCTCGCAAAAAGGCGGTTTGATAACCATGAAACATGATTTTACCATCGGCGTGTTGGGCGGAATGGGCACTTACGCCACCATTCATCTTTTTCAGCAGTACGCAGAGGTCTTCCCGGCCTCAAAGGAGTGGGAACGGCCGAGACTCCTGATCGACAACCGCTGCACGATGCCCAGCAGGGTCAGGGCGTATTTGTATCACGAAGAGGTTTGCCGGCTTGTGGACGAGATGACCGACTCCCTGCAGGGCCTGCTGCGTGCCGGATGCGATAAAATCCTCCTCGCGTGCAACACCTCGCATCTGTTCCTGCCGGAGATCTTCGGGAGGGTCCCCGGATTGAAGGAAGCGCTCGTCCATCTGGAGGACGTGTGTGTGAGGGCTGTCGCAAACGATCGCATCCCGGAGGTCTTTCTTCTCGGCACCGAAGGCACCATGGATTCCGGCATGTATCGGGACGCTCTGCGGGAATCGGGGGTCCGCTGTACGGTTCCGGAAAAGGACGAGTATGCGCGCCTCCGCGCGTGCATCGAGGCCGTGAAGCAGAACACATTTTCAGAAGAGATCAGAGAGACCTTTCTCGAGCTCGTCAACCGGCATGACGCCTGCATCCTTGGGTGTACGGAGCTGCCCGTGCTGTATGAAAAGTATCGGGACGGCGTTGCGTGTGAAAAGGTATACGATCCCTTGCTTTTAAGCCTGTATGCGATAAAGGACGCCTTTCATGCCCCAAACGGGGAGCGCGGCTTGACCCCGGCGCGCAATGTTCCCAGCGAAGAGGAAAAGGCGCCGGCCGACGGCGCCCTTGCCTGGGCGGACAAGGAGGAAACGCCGGACGTACTCCGGTACAATGCCGATGCGATCTCAGCCGTCGCGCAGCTTCCGAGGGTACGCCTTGCGTCCAAAAGTACTGCCGACGCGCTCACGCTGCTCCATTTCTCCGACATCCACGGCGACGCGCTGTGCCTCAGAAACATTCAGACTGTCAAAGCCGCTCTCCGGAGCAGCATAGATGATGCCATCTGTACGGGCGACTTTGTCCGGAACAACTGGTCCAGCGATTTCGGATTCTGGGACCGCGCATCCGACGGGTCCATCCTCACGTGCATCGGCAATCACGACGTCATACTTCCCGAAGCGACCGATTACGCCGTGCAGCCGTCGGAGGCGGCGCTCTACCGCCGATATATCGGACCGTATATCGGCAAATGGGGTTCCGATGTATCCCATGAGGGGAGCAATCTCTATTATTACAAGGACTATCCGGCGAAACGATTCAGACTGATCGTTCTAAACGCCATGTATCCCGAGGCGGAAAAGGCGGCCGAGCAAAACAGCTGGCTCACAGCCGTTCTGGCAGACGCGAGGGTAAAAGACCTCGCTGTTGTGATCGCGGAGCACTACTATCCCGATGCGGCGCAGAGGATCGACTGCACCTTCAGCTCTCTTACCAGATTCCCGGACGGGATGACGGACGCGCGGTTCCAAAGCCGCATCCACACATATCAGGCAATCGTGCAGGACTTTATGGATCGCGGCGGTGCTTTTGTGTGCTACCTGTGCGGGCATCGCCACGCCGATTACATCGCATATACCGACGACTACCGGGGGCAGCTGTTCATCGGGGTCGCGGGCGCGCTGTGTTACAGCAACGTGAATCTCTCCGAATACGAGATCGGCGGGGACGCAAGGCGCATCCCCGGCGAAAAGAGCATGGACTGCTTCAACGTGATCTCCTTTGACCGCAACGCCCATTACATCAAGCTTGTCCGGTTCGGATGCGACAGAGACCTGTATATGCGGCACAGGGGAACCCTTGTTCTGGATTACGGCATGGCTCCGGCTACCGTGGTATATAACGATTAAAACGCCGATAAATACGGCGGGAGCGAACGGCGAGCGGACCTTTGACTCGGCTGATTATGCATAGCGGAAGGCGGATCGTGCGGTTTTGCCCCAGCAGGCAAAGCTATCCATGCGGAAGGAGAAATACACTGTGAAAAGAGTGGTCACATTCGGCGTCTTTGACTACTTTCACCTGGGCCATCTGCGGCTCTTTGAGCATGCAAAAGCGCTGGGCGATTATCTGATCGTGGCTGTTCAGGACGGTGACAGCGTTTTGAAGACAAAACCGGACGCCAACGTGTTTTACTCTACGGAGCAGAGGATCGAGCTGGTAAAGGCCCTTCGCACGGTGGACGAAGTGATTCTGTATCAGGACGTGGACAGAACGCTCCCGCAGCTTGATTTTGACGTTTTCGCAATCGGAAGCGACCAGAGACATCCCGGGTTTCAGAGGGCGGTCCGCTGGTGTGAGGAAAACGGGAAAGAGGTCGTCAGGCTTGCAAGAACGCCGGGCATCTGTTCCTCGACAATCAAGCGTCAGATCGATTCGCTGGAATAGCGGCTTCGCGCCCGTGCGCGCAATCATATGCATTATACCGCCGGAAAGGGCGGCCTCTCGATAAGGTACAATAACTTGCGCAAATTCTCATGGACTGCCAGAGACTGCGCCATCCGCTAGATCATTTGGCGCTTACGGGCTTTTCTGCTCTGCCTGTTTTGTTAGGCGGCAGGAGGTGACGGGGGCGAGGCTCGGGCGTGCTTCACACTGTCCCATAATCTACCCTACCGATAGAGCGCGGCGATCTCCTCGATATACGCCTTCATCTGCTCCGCCGCGCTCGCCGGCGCGAGGAGCTGCGCGTCCGCGCCGAAGCCGCAGAGCCAGGCGAAAAACTGCGGGCTCACCACCACGTCGGCGCTGACCGTGAAATGCGCATCCCCGTCGGGGATGATGCTCACGTCCTGCCCCAATCGGTCGAGCACCGCGCCGACGAGATGGTTCGCAAAGCGCAGCCTGACGCGCTCCTCCCTGCCGGAGAACATCCCGAACACCTTGCGCGAGTACACCGCCATGTCCAGCGAACGGTACGCCGCCGCGCCGTCGCGCGGCTCGTCGACCGTTGCAATGTTCGTCATCTTGTCCACGCGATAGTGGCGGATGCTGTCCGTCTCCGTTTCGTAGGCGACCATGTAATAATTCTCGTCGTCCCACGTCAGCGCGTAGGGGCTGACGATGTAATACGCGCCGTCCCGGCGATAGCGCCGCTCCTTCGCTACCGTGTACTCAAAG
>JAWRIJ010000178.1:0-4618 GCA_040307975.1 Oscillospiraceae bacterium
CGCAGGAGAAGCTCCCCGTCTGCGCCGTGGGCGTGCAGGACCGCTTCGGCGAGGTCGGCAAGCTCCCCTACCTGCGCGAGGTCATGGGCATCACCGTGGAGAACATCGTCGAAACCGCCAAGAAGGCCGTTTCGCTCAAGTGAGGCGAACGGCAAGATCGGCACGGCAGGAAAATACAAGTAGTCATACGCGCCGCATATATTGCGTTTCGTATTTGAAAAGGACCCCGAAGCCGTTTGGTTTCGGGATCCTTTTTCGTTATTTTACGTCTTTGCCATTTCACGCTGCAAGGCGCTTCAGAACTCCGCCGCGGGCATGAGCTCGTCGCCCTCGCCCTCGCCGGTGGGCGCCTCCTCCTTCAGCTCGTCCTCGGTCGGGACCGCGACGAACTCGGAAAGGTACGCCTCCTCCGGCAGCCCCGCGAGATAGCCGGGCAGGTTGATGATGACGCCGTCCATGTTGTAGGGCAGCTTCTGCGAGACCTCGATAATCTGCTCTTCGCCGTCCTTCTCCTGTGTGACGCCCAGCGCCATGCCGAAGTTCTGACCGATGTGGGTCGCCATGCCGCGCTCCCGCGCCTTCAGCTTGGCAACCGTCTCGCCCTTAATGTAAACCACGACCTTGTAGGGCGCCTGATAGGTCTGGCCGTTGTACTCCAGCGTCTTGTTGTCGAAGTAGACCGTGTGTCCGCGCCCGACAACGAGCATCGCCGCGGCAACCGCGAGGATCACCGCGAAGAACGCGACGCGGACGAGCAGCCGCTTCGTATTCTTCATTGCGCCGCCTCCTTTGCAAGCTCCTCCGCCGCGTGCGCGAGCTCCTGCGCGCTGCGGCTCTTGTTGCGGCGCTTCTTCGTCTCGTACATCACGAGCGCGATGGTGATGACGCCGTAGGAGCAGAAGACGCGGAAGTATTCGCCGATCATCGAGTCGCCGGTGATTGCCGCGCCCGCGCGCGGCGCCACGATGAACATCGTGTGGAACAGAATGACGCCGAGGAACACGTTGCCGATGCTTGCCTTATCCACGCTCGCGCCGCCCACCAGCAGCGCGGCGATGCAGAACATGCCGATCTGGGAGTGGGAGGAGTAGGTGGAGATGTTGCCCATGTTCTGCAGGTAGATGATCATGCCGAAGCCCGCCATGACCGTCGAGATCACGATGGAGAGCAGGCGCGTCTTCTCGACGTTGATGCCCGCGTCGCGCGCGACCTCCATATCCTGCCCGACGGCGCGCATGTCCTGCCCGAGCTTGGTCTTGCGGAACCACACGATGAACAGGCACAGCACTCCGATGATGAGGAACGTCAGCACCGGGATTTTCACGCCGCCGACGTTCACCGCCAAAAGGTTGTCGAGGCACTGGCGCATGTTGAGAAGACTCACGGTGTTGCGGATGCCGTAGCCGCGGGGCAGCTTGACGGAAAAGTGCTTGATGGGGATGATGGGGCCCATCATAAAGAGCACGATGAGCTGATACACGCCGTTCATAAAGAAGCTGATGATGTAGCTCGTGATCATCTCGCGGCCCTTGGAGCGGTTGAGGATGCTGCCGCACAGCAGCCCCAGCGCGATGGAGAACGGGATTTGCAGGATCATCGCCAGCACCACGCCCGGGATGCCCCAAATCTGCCAGTCGGAAACGAAGATCAGCGCGATCTCGCCCGCCATGGCGCCGAGCGTCATGGCAAAGTTGAGGCCCATGCCCGCCATAACGGGGATCAGCAGGCAGAGGATGAGGAAAATGTTGCGGCCCATGCGCGTAACGATCTCGTTCAAAAGATAGCTCGGCGTCAATCCGGAGAGCGGAACGCAGATCACGCAGATGAGGATGAACAGAATGGGAACGATGTTATTGCCGGCAAAACCCAGCGCCTTCGCGCCGAAGCCCTTTTTCTCTTCCATCAGCGTCCGCCTCCTTCCGATTTGCGCGTCAGCGCGTAGAGGATCATGCCCTCCGAGACGACGATGCGGATGACCTCGCTCATATCCATGTGGATGGCGGAGTTCATCACCGTCGGCGTCATGGTGACCATGCCCTGGAACAGGAACGTGCCGATGACGACGTTGGCGATGCTCGCCTTGTTGACGCTCGCGCCGCCGATGAGGATGGCGGACACGGCGGGCAGCGCCATATAGAACGGCGCGTTGTAGAGCTGGATGAAGCCGAAGCCCTGCTCATAGACGAGGATGCCCAGCGCGCCCAGCCACGTCGAGAGCACGACGGAGAGCAGGCGCATCTTGTCCACGTTCACGCCCGCCGCCTTCGCAAACGCGGGGTTGGAGCCCACGGCGGTCATCGCCGTGCCGGTCTTGGTGTGCAGAAACGCCCACATCAGAGTCGCCATCAGCGCGATAAACAACATCGTTCCGGTCGGGAACATGAAGCTGTCTCCGATCTCGATTTTCAGGATGTTCGCCAGCACCTCGCTGTAATAGCCCTCCAGCGAGATCGTGGTGCGCAGGCCCTTGCCCGCGAAGCCCCAAACCATCGTCGGGCTGTGGTACGGCAGCAGCAGCCACATCATGCACATGAACGACACCGACGAGAACCCGACGTAGGTGGCGATCATCATCTCGCCGCCCTTGATCTTGTTGAGGAGCCAGCCATAGCCGCAGCCGAGCACAACGGCGATCGGCGTCGCGATCAAAATCGCCGCGAGGAAGCTGCCCGGCCCCGTAAAGCCGAACTCGATGGCGAGCGTCGCGCCCAAAAGCCCCGAGATGATGCCGAGCGGGAGCCCGAAGTTGAGTCCGCAGCCGGAGTGGATCATCGGTACCATGGCAAGCACGAGGATCGCGTTCCAGCTGAAGCGGTTGACGACATTGGAGATCTGCTTCCAAAAGTCGTTGCCGACGATGGGAGCCAAAATAAACATCAGCAGCAGAAAGCCCGCGATGATGAGGCGCGGCAGGCCAAAGGACGCCGCCATCGCCCGCAGGGGATTCATCCCGCGCTTTTGCAGCTCAGATTGATTTTCACTCATTCTCTCCACCCCCTTATACAACCTGGCTGACCATCAGCATACCGAACTCCTCGCTCGACGCCGTCGCCGGCAAGATGCCGGACACGCGTCCGCCGGAGACGATGGCGATGCGGTCGCAAATCGAGCGCAGCTCTTCCAGCTCCGAAGAGATCATCACCACCGTGACGCCGCGCTCGCGGTTGAACTTGCGCAGCGCCTCCAGCACCAGCGCCTTCGCGCCCACGTCGATGCCGCGCGTCGGCTCAGAGACGAAGAGGAACTTCGGCTCCAGCGCGAACGCCTTGGCAAGGCACACCTTCTGCTGGTTGCCGCCGGAGAGCTCTTTCGCTTTCTGCTGGGTGCTCGTACACTTGATGGCGAGCTCGTCGACGTATTTCTTCGTCACGGCGTAGATCTCTTTCTCGTCGCGCCACTTGATGAGGCCGCCCAAATACTTTTTCAGGAACTTGTCCTGAATCTGCATCGCGGGGAACGAGACGTTCCACTCCAAGCTCTCGTCCAGCAGCAATCCCACGCCGCGGCGATCCTCCGAAACGAAGGCGAGCGACGCGTCAAGGCACCTGCGCGGGTTGTTCAGCGGGATTTCCTTCCCGTCCAGCGTCACGCTGCCGCCCGCCTCATAGAGGCCCATCACGCCGTTGGGAATGCCGAGCTTCCCCTGTCCGGCAAGACCGCCGATGCCGAGGATCTCTCCCTCCTTCACGTCGAGGTTGACGCTGCGCACGATCTCGCCGGGCATATCCACCCAAAGGTTTCGGATGGACATGACGGTCGGAAAATCGCTCACGTCGCGCGCCTCGCGCCGTTCGCCCCCTGTCTCCACGCTGCGCCCGACCATGCTGCGGGTGATCTCCTCCACCGAGGTCTCCGCCGCGGGGACGTTCTGTACCACGCGCCCGTCGCGCATGACGACGACCTTGTTGCACACGGACAGTATCTCATGCAGGCGGTGGGTAATGAAGATGACGGCGATGCCGCGCGCGGACATACCGCGGATGGACTCAAGCAGCGCCTCCGCCTCCTTCTCCGTCAAAACGGCGGTCGGCTCGTCCAAAATCAGCAGCTTGAGCTGCTCCTTGCTCAGCTCGCGCGCGATCTCGGTAAACTGCTTGTGCCCCACGGGCATGCTGTTGATGGTCATGTCCGCGTCGATGTGGACGCCCATCTTTCGGATGGCGGCGTCGCTGTCCGCGTCCATCTTTTTCCGATCCAATGTATTCAAGCGCTCGCCGAACACCTCCGACAGAACGCTGTGTTTTTGCGGTTCCCGATTCAAAAGGATGTTCTCCGTTGCAGTGAAGCCGGGGATCAGGGAGAACTCCTGATGGACCATGCCGATGCCGGCCGCCAGCGCGTCAAACGGCGTGGCAAACTCCGCCTTCTCGCCGTCGAGCAGGATATCTCCGTCGTAGCCGCCGGTCTCCCGGATCACGTCCATGCCGAAAAGGATCTTCATGAGGGTACTTTTTCCCGCGCCGTTCTCGCCGCAAAGACCCAGCACTTCGCCCGCGCGGAGCGTCAGGTTGATATCGGTGAGGACTTGATTGCCGAAAAAGTCCTTCTTAATGTTACGCATCTCCAAAAGTGGAGCGTTACTCATATTTCTTCCTCCATGCGTCGGAGCGGGGGGGGG
>JAWRIJ010000179.1:0-6843 GCA_040307975.1 Oscillospiraceae bacterium
CGCAGGAGAAGCTCCCCGTCTGCGCCGTGGGCGTGCAGGACCGCTTCGGCGAGGTCGGCAAGCTCCCCTACCTGCGCGAGGTCATGGGCATCACCGTGGAGAACATCGTCGAAACCGCCAAGAAGGCCGTTTCGCTCAAGTAAAACATAACCGTTCAATAACTGTCTAAATGAATACGGGCGGCCTTTGCGGTCGCCCGTATAAACAAGGAGGAGTATGATCATGAAAATTGCAATCGGCAGCGACAAGTCCGGCTTTTCCGCCAAGGAAGCCATCAAAGCATACCTCACCGAAGCGGGCGTCGCGTTCGACGACCTCGGTACCACCGACCTGGAGCAGGTCCATCCGTACTATCAGGTTGCGTCCGAGATCGCGCCCAAGGTTCAGGACGGCACCTACGAAAAGGCGGTGCTGATCTGCGGCACCGGCGCCGGCATGAGCATCGTCGCCAACAAGTTCAAGGGCGTGCACGCCGTTGCGTGCGAGGGTGTGTATTCCGCGAAGATGGCGCGCGCCATCAACAACGCAAATGTCCTGTGCATGGGCGGCTGGATCGTTGGGCCGGAGATGGCGGTCGAGATGGTCAAGACCTTCCTCGCCACCGACTGGTGCCAGGATCTGGAGGATTGGCGCAAGGAAAACATGAAGAAGTTTGCCGTTCAGGTCGCAAACATTGAGGATAACGTCTATGGTAAGTGAGTTTGTCTATGCCCAGCCCGTCAAAATCTACTACGGCGCGAGCGAATTTGAGAAAGTCGGCGAGATCCTGCGCGAGCTGGGCTGCGCACGCTGCATGGTGGTCAGCGACCGGTTCCTCGCGGACAAGGCCAAGCAAATGGTCGAGGAAATCCCCGAGCTTTGCGCGGCGTTTTCGGACATTGAGGAAAATCCCCAGCTGCGCGGCGCCGAGGGCGTCGTCGAGCTGATCCGCAAGCATAACGCCGACGCCGTCATCGGCATCGGCGGCGGCAGCACGATGGACACGGCGAAGTTCGCCGCCGCGACCGCGCTCGGCGACGCGCCGCTCGTCGACTACTACGACGGGAAGAAGCCCTTCCCCGAAAAGCGTCTCCCCGTCATCGCGGTGCCCACCACCGCGGGCACGGGCAGCGAAGTCACGCAGGTCTCCGTCATGAGCCACGGCAAGGAGAAGAAGACGATCAACAACCCCGTCTTCATGCCGAAGATCGCCATCGTCGATCCGAAGATGACCGCGACGGTTCCCCCGCGCACGACCATGAACACCGGCATCGACGCCATGGCGCACGCGCTGGAGGGCTACTGGAGCCGCAATCACAACCCCATCTCCGACCTGATGGCGGTGGAGTCCGTCCGCCTCGTGCTTGAAAACCTTGAAACGGCGTACAAGGATGGCAGCAACATGGAGGCGCGCGCCAACATGTCGCTCGGCGCGCTCATCGGCGGCCTCGCCTTCGCCCTTCCCAAGACGGCGGGCAGCCATGCGTGCTCCTATCCCCTCTCCGAGGACTATCATCTGCCCCACGGCGAGGCGGTCGCGTTTACGCTTGACAGCTTTGTGCGCATCAACGCCGACGCGCGTTTGAACGAGCTGTGCCGCCGCGTCGGTCTCAAGGACGCGGACGAGCTCGCCGACCGCATCGCCGCGCTCAAGGAGCTCGGCGGTCTCCGCCGCCGCCTCGGCGACCTCGGCGGCAACGTGGACGTCGAGAAGCTGGCGCGCGACAGCGCCGCCCATCCGCTGATGAACAACAACCCCGTGGCGATGGACGAGGCAAAGCTCCGCGCAATGTTTGAAAGCCTGAGATGAAGGACGACCTGAAGTACGCCCTGATGGTCGGCGGCATGGTGGTGTCATGGTCGATCTTTTACGCGGTGAGCAAGATCGTCGTAAGCGCCACCGGGTCGCCGCTGCTGGGCGGCTTTCTGCTGCGTGTCGCGGCGTTGGTGTTCCTGACGGTTCAACTGCTTGCCGACGGGAACTTTAAGCGTCTGTTCAAACAGCGCGGCAAGGCGCTCGCGATCCTCGTGCTCATCGGCACGTTCGGCTTTTTGCTCGACCTGTTCGCCAACCTCGGGTATCTCCACGGCAGCCTCAGCGCCGGCACGGCGCTGCTCAAAACAGATGTGCTGATGGTCAACCTGGCGACGGTGATCCTCTATAAGAAGAAGCTCTACCTTTCCGACTGGCTGGGCACCGCGATCATGCTCGTCGGTGTGCTGCTGGTGCTGGGCGTGGACTTTGGCGGCATGGAGCTGCACGTGACGGATCTCTTCTTTCTGATTTCCGCCGCGTGTGTCAGCGCCAACGCATTCATCATCAAAACCGCGCAGGAGAAGTACGACGAGGATTCGGACATGATCTCGTACTACAACAACTTCGTCGTGCTTGTCCTATTTGGCATAAGCTCCGCGGCAACAGGGGCGTTCCGCGCTTCGACGCCCAATACGATCCCGCATTTTTGGTGGCTCGTAGCCCTCGGCGGCCTCGCACAGACCGGCATCTACTTCTTCTACTACCGCAACCTCAAGCACTTCGAGGTTTGGCTCGTGAAGCTCTATCTGCTGCTCATGCCGGTGTTGAGCTGCTTCATCGGCGTATTTTTCCTCGACGAAGAGTTGACAGCAAAGAAGCTGCTTGGTATCCTAGTGGTGCTCGCCGGCGCGGCGGTCATTTTGCAGCGCGGCCGCATCAACCATGAGGGCCGTCCGGCGCAGGGGGCGGAATAAACAGGAGGAGAGACGGTGCAATGATTTTTTCCGGTGACAATATGATGGACGTCAAGCGGAACAACCGCAGCGCCGCGATCTGCATCCTCCACGAAAAGGGAGAGATGTCCCGAAAGCGTCTGGCGGAGAGCATGGGTCTCACTCCCGCCGCGATCACAAAGATCGTGGGGGAAATGCTGGGAGAGGGCCTCCTGCTGGAGGGTGAGGCAATATCGAACGGCACCGCCGGCCGGCGGGAGATCATGGTGCGTCTCAACGAGCGGCACGTCTGCGCGCTGGGTCTGCTGATCAACCTGCGGCAAGCGATCCTGTCCGCCGTCTGGCTCGACGGCACGGTGATCTTTTCCGAGGAGTTGCCGCTTGAACGCCGCGCCGCCGCCGATCCCACCGTTGAGCGACTGTGCGCGCGCCTGATGGAGCTGTCCGAGCAAAACGGGCTGTCGCGCGAGCAGATCATCGGTATCGGCATCGCCGTGCGCGGCATCATTTCAAATGACGGAAGAGGCTCCGCCAACAGCTTCGCCGCGCTGGGGGAAGCGAACTATCCGCTTTGCGACAGGGTCGAAGCGCTCACGGGCTTTCGAACCGTGCTGGAGAACAACGTGCGCGCACTCTTTGCGGCGCATATGTTCCTTTCGCACGACGAGCCGGTCGGCTCCCAGTTCTTCCTGCGCTGCGAGTACGGTATCGGCGCGGCGATGTCGATTGACGGTAAGGTTTGGCACGGTGTGACCCACCAGTGCTCGGAGATCGGGCACATCCCGGTCATCCGCCGCGGCGGCAAGCCCTGTTCCTGCGGCAAAAGCGGCTGCCTGGAGACCATCGCGTCTCCCACGGCCATCCTTGAGGACGCGCTGGCGGTCCTCTCGCCGGAGCGAACGCCCGTGCTCTGGAAACTGCGCGGCGAGCACGAATCGGGGGAGCTGACGCTGGACGATGTGCTCAACGCCGCGTGCAGCGGCGATATGGGCGCCGCGGAGATCGTGGATACCGCCGTCGGCGCGTTGGGCGGAACGCTCAAGTCGCTGATCTATCTGGTGGACCCCGGCAAGATCGTGCTCTACGGGCGGATGTTCGACAATCCCTATTATCTCTCCCGCCTGCTCACCGAGCTGCGGGAGGGCGTGGACGGCGGGCATGACGTAAAGGTCGAGATCAGCCCCTATAACCACCAGCTTGAGGACAAGGCGGCGAGCTTGTTGGCCGTGGACGACTTTTTTAAAAACGGAGGGATTCGATGACCGATCGGGTTTTGGAGCTGCTGCGTGCAAAAAACCCCGAATTGCCGCTTTACGGCGTGAGCGATCCGGAGTTCCGCAGATACGGCTCGGTGTTCACCTTCGAGGGGCAGGACGCGCTGGGAAAAGCGCTGTCGGAAACCCCGATCCCCGAAAGCGGCAACCGCTACGTGGCGTCCGAGCCGTCTTTGGAAGCGGCGAACGCAAACGCCGTGCTGAGTGGACGCTGCTTTGCGGGCAGGGCGGTGCAGGTCGGATACTGCAACGGTCACGGCTTTACCATGAACGCGATGGAGTACCACCGGTGCAGCGAGGTGAATCTGACGACCACAGGGCTTGTGCTGCTGCTTGCCGCGCCGGAAGCGCTGCATGACGGCGCGCTTGACGCGAAGGACGTCGTCGGCTTCTATCTTCCCCCCGACACGGCGGTGGAGATCTATCCGATGGTCATGCACTTCGCCCCGTGCCGCATCGCGGAGGAGGGCTTCAACTGCCTCGTAGCGCTCGAAAAGGGCACCAATATGCCGCTTGACCATGTCGATACGACGCTTCCGGGCGAGGACAAGCTGCTGTGGATGACGAACAAGTGGATGACCTGCCATCCGGATTCCCCGCAAGCGGAAAAGGGCGCCTATCAGGGGATCCGCGGCGAGAATTTGAAGCTGAATATTTAACGTCGGGCGAACGCCCGTCAAGAACCGAAAAAGCATCGGCAGCCGTTTTGGCCGCCGATGCTTTTTTGCGGATCGGCTATTGCCCCTGCGCCTGCTCGCGCAGAAGCTGTTCCTTTTGCGCCTGCAGTTCTTCGGTGCGCCGCTTGGTGAGCGGATACGCGAACCACAGGATCAGGAAGGTCAGCAGAAACAGCACGGCGGGGATCATAACGGAGAAGTTATACATGCTCCGCAGCGCTTCCGCGCTCAGCCCCTCGGTCTTGAGCTCGCTCCCGTTGTAGCCGATGCGAAGCAGCGGCACGTTGATGAGGATGGTTGCGACCGTGGTGCCAAGTTTGCGCATGAATGTATAGAACGCGTAGCTCGTCGCCTCGTCATTGAGACCGTACGTCACCTTATTGTAGTCGATGGTGTCGTTGGCGAGCGCCCAAACCAGCAGAAAGATGAACGCCGTTCCGATGCCGGACATCAGGCAGGCGGCAAGATACAGCCACACCGGTGTGATGCCGAACAGCGCCAGCACAAAGAGCGCAAGGTAGAACGCCGCAGCGAGCAGCATACCGACGGAGCAGACCTCGCGGCGCCCGAACTTGTTGCCGAGCTTTGTCGCAAAAAGCATGATAATCGCCACGGGAAGATATTGGAACACGGTCGGCAGCATGGTAAGACCGGGCTTATTGAAGTAATGGTGGAAGAGGTAGGTGTTGTAGCCCTGCCCGAACATCTGCGCAGCGAGGAACAGCATGCTCGCGAGGCTGACCGCCATAAACGGCCTGCTCCTCAAAAGCGTTTTGATGACCTTTGCGGTCTGACCCTTTTCGCGCGGCGCGGGGTTGGTGTCAACGCGCTCTTTTGTCCACGCGTAGGAAAGCAGATAGAACACGACGCTCAAAACCGCGATGACTGCCGCGCCGACGAGGACGCGGGAATGATCCATTGCGCGGCGACCGTCGGCAAGGGTCACATAGCAGACGGAGGCGAGCGCCATTGCGGGCATCGCGCCGAACGTGGAGCCGACGGAGCGGAACACCGAAAGCGACGAGCGTTCCTTGTCGTCGCTCGTAATGACCTGCGCCAGCGAGCCGTAGGGGATGTTGATGCAGGTGTAGAGCATACCGAAAAGAATGTAGGTGACGTAGATCCAAGCCACGCGCCCACCGGCGGACAATCCGCGCACGTCAAGGAACATCAGCACCGCGGCGGCCGCCGTCGGCACGGCGAACACCTTGATCCAGTGCCGGTAGCGTCCGTCCGGATACTTCTTCGCCCCGTCGATGAGGCGGCCCCAGATGGGATCGTTGATCGCGTCCCAAATGCGGGCCACGATGGTCATGATCATGACGTTCAAAACGCTGATTTCCAGCACGTCGGTGTAGTATTTGTTGAGGACGCTTTGCGTCAGGCCGAAAACCAGGCAGGACGCGAGATCGCCGAAAGCGTACCCGAGCTTATCCTTCATCCGGATGCCGCTTGTTTGTGTAATGTAGTTCTGTTCCATCTCAGCTGTTTCCCTCCTGCAGCTTGTATTTGTCCGCCGTGCCGCGGAACAGTTCAAGGAATTCGCTCTCCGCGCGGTAAAACACGGGTATCTCGCCGAGCGGCGCGGGAACGGTGTGCCGCGTGCCGCCGGGGAACACCTTGCCGGTCCAGAAGTGCACCCACGTGCCCTTGGGGAGAAAGACCGTCCGCTTCACGGCCTTGCGGCGGATGACCGGACAGACATAGAGGTCGGAACCGAGGAAATAGGAATACGGGTCGTGGCTTTCCTGATAGCTGACGGCGTTGTAAAAGTCGGGCCGCATGGCGGGGAGGCCGCTTTGCGCGTCGGAAACGCATTGCTCGATGTAGGGCCGGAGCGCACGGTGGACGTTGCTCAGGCGAATCGTGTGGGGTTTGACAAGCGGGGCGTCAAACTGCGCGTTTGCCCAGGGGCGGATGGACTCGTGCGTGCGCATCAGCAGGCTGAACGCGCAAAGCTCCGTCCAGCGGATCATCAGCTCCTCATCACGTTTGAGCTTGCCGAAGGAGAAGAAGCCGCCGACGTCGCAATGCACCATCGGCGCGCCGGAGAAGCCCAGCGAAAATGCTCATGTACGGTAAGGAAGCAAGCAACCGAAAACAAGAGATAGACCGCCAGCACTACACTATTCCGAACCAAAGACCAAAAGATAAGCATTGTGGGAAAATCTAAACTTTTGGATTTTCCTACAATGCCAACTACG
>JAWRIJ010000180.1:0-8136 GCA_040307975.1 Oscillospiraceae bacterium
GGGGGGGGGCTTGCCGCATCCTCCCACGCGAGCCATTCATTCATTCATCCTCGTCGCGCATGCGGTAGCCCACGCCGATCTCGGTGAAGATATACTCCGGCTCGGCTGGGTTTTTCTCGATCTTGCGGCGGATGTTCGCCATATTGACGCGCAGGATCTGATTTTCCGTCTTCGCCTTCGGGCCCCAAATCTCGCGGATCATATAGTCATAGGTCAACACCTTGCCTGCGTATTTGCCGAGTAGGGCGACGATCTTGAACTCGTTGAGCGTGAGGTGCACGTCCGTCCCGTCGACGAGCACGTGGTGCTTGTCGTAGTCGATGGTCAAACCGCCGACGGTAAAGCGGCCGGATTGCGCGATGCCGTCGTTCCCGCTCTGCGTGCGCGTGTGGCGGATCGCCGTGCGGATGCGGGCGAGCAGCTCACTTGTGCCGAAGGGCTTTTCGATGTAGTCGTCCGCGCCCAAATCCAGCGCCTCCACCTTGTCGCGCTCGCGTGTGCGCGCCGAGACGACGATGATCGGCAGGCTCGACCACGAGCGCACTTCGCGCAGAATGTCAAGTCCGTCCATGTCCGGCAGGCCCAGATCGAGGATGATGAGGTCGGGGCAATGCGAGGAGATCATCGAACGCGCCTCGCCGCCGCTCGACGCGGTGAGCGTATCGTAGCCGTTGGCGTTCAAAATCGTCGCGATGAAATTACTGATGCGCTGCTCATCCTCGATAATCAGCACCTTATCCCTGATCTGCATGGAGCGCCTCCTTCATCGGCAGGAGAAAGCGAAAGAAAGCGCCGTCCGCCCGGTTCTCCGCCTCGATCATTCCGCCGTGTGCCTTAACGATGGCGCGGCACACGGAAAGCCCGATGCCCATATTTTTCTTTCCGTCCACGCCGGCGTTTTCTGCGCTGCGGGAGGCGTCAAAGAGTCCCGCAAGGCGCTTTTCGTCGATCCCGCGCCCGTTGTCGGCGACCGAAAAGACCGCGCGTTCGCCGTCGCGCTCCACGCGCAGCCGGATTTCCGTTGCGCCGCCATGGATGGCGGCGTTTTCCATCAAATTGAGGATGACCTGCTCAATGAGCGTCGCGTCCATCGGTACCAGCAGCACCTCGTCCGGCACCTCGACCGAGACGCGCGTGGCAGGAAAGCGCTTGGAAAACTTGCGCGCCGCTTCGCCCGCGACCTCCTCCGCCGCCTCATACTCCTTCGCGAGCTGTCCCTCGCCGCGGATGCGCGTAATGGAGAGGATGTTCTCCACCATGCGGATGAGCCATTGGGCGTCCTCGTTCACATCGCGCAGCAGGGCTCGCTTCTGCCCGAGGGAAAGCGCACCCTCGTCCTCCAGCACCGCCGCCGTGTTGCCGACGATGGACGTCAGCGGCGTGCGGATGTCATGCGACATCGCCCGCAGCAGATCCGCCCGCATCGCCTCGCGCTCGGTCTCCAGCCGCTCGCGCTCCTGGCGCTTGATCTGCGTCGTCATCGTGCCGATCATCAGCGCCACGGCGAGCAGCGTCAGGAAGGTCAGCGGGTAACCGGTCATCGTAAAGTTGAACTCCCAATAGGGATAGGTGAACACATAGTTCACGCACACCACGCCGAGGAACGAGGCGAGCACGCCGAAAAAATAGCCCTCCGTCCAGCGCGCGATGCACGCTACCGCCAGCACGAACAAAAGCCCCACATAGGTGTCGCCCTCGTCGAACCGGCGCAGCACCGAGCAGAGGATCACCGCGAGGCCGAGCGCTAGCGCCGTCAAAAGGATATCGTGCGCCGCGCGCGGCAGCCGTTTTTTCTGCATTGTATCGCCCCCTCCGTGTGCCTTTTGCGTTAGTATAACACAACGGATGCTAATATTCCGTTAAGAATCGGCGCATCGCCGCGAACTGCTCCGCGACGATGCGCTTTTTACTGCTATCTGCTTTTGCGGATTTCGATGTTGGTCACTTGCTCTAAGTGAAAGCCGGGCTGCTGGGCAAGCGCGGCGAGGATGGCGACCTTGACCTCGTTGCTGCATCCGTCCACCGGCTCAAAGCGGTCGGCGGAGGGCGTAGCGGCGGAGGCGGGAGGCGGCGTCTGCGGCTTGCGCTTGTCGATCACGGACATGATCTTGCCCATCAGCAGCGTCAGAAAGATGATACTGATGAGGCCCACAAAGGTGACGCCCATACCCATTAAAACAACGAACAGATGCGAATATTGCTGCTCCATCACTGCGCCTCCCGTACCGCTTCTGCGGACTCGTGCGCGCGCAGGAGCTGCATCGCGGCCTCCGCGCGCTCGACGTTATAAAAGACGAGCCCCAAGGCGTTGCAGCCGTCGAATTTGCCGGGGTTTTCCAGCGCGTGAAGCGCACGCCAGCGAAGCTGCTTGTCGCCCTCCTCGATGATGGAGGAGCCGATGGCGATCGCGGCGCCGGGGGCAACCGGAAACAGCTTGGCGGGAGCGCCGGAGAGCTTCATGCTGTAAACCGTGCCGTCCTTCTTGATCTGGATCGCCCGCTCATCAGTCAGATAGTACCGCAGAGCGAGCAGCTGCCGGTAGGAAACGACGGGAGCGAGCATAAAGAGCGCGTAGATCGCCAAAATGATCAGGACAAACTTCGCCGTGAGCTCTCCCTGCGAGACGCGAAGGATCGTAAACCCCGCGCAGCAGATCGTGCTGAGAACCCATTGTATCAGGACCTTCCGCCCCTCCTTGCCGTCTAGCAGCCGAAACTGCTGCGTTCCGCTCTCCCAAAGCACCCGCTCTCCGTCAAAGAGCGTTTCCTCAAGCGCTTTTTGCATCTTCTCGTCCATTAGCATCCCCTCAATATCATAATGATCCGGCGGAACCCGCCGTCCCGTCCATTATGACACAAAGCGGCGTTCAGCCGCTGAAAAGGGAATACGCGCCGCCATAAAGAGCGCAAAAAGGAAATGCGCTTTGCCGTCAAGGCCTCATAAATAAAGCAGGCGGTTCCTGCGGAACCGCCTGCTTTATTCGTTTTTCGGCGTCTACTTCAGCAGCGCGAGCACGCCCGAGGCGCGCTGATTCGCCTGCGCGAGCATGAACGTGGAGGACTGCTGGAGGATTTTTTTCTTAGTGTTCTCCATCACCGCGAGCGCAACGTCGAGGTCGCGGATCTCGCTCTCGGCATCCTGCGTGTTGATGCGCGCGTTCATCAAGCTGCTTGCGGTACGCTCCGCTCCGTTTTGCTGCGCGCCGAAGTCCGCGCGCTGGCCGGAAATGGCGTTGATGGTTTCCGTCAACCCGTCAACCGCGGCAAAGGCGCCGTCCTGCGTGCTGATGCTGAATCCGGACAGGTCGGGCGCGTCCTTGAGCACCTCAATGCCGTTAAAGTTGGTGCTCTCAAACACGCGGGAGACCTCGGAGCGGAGCTGCGAGAACTCCTTTTGCAGCGTCGCGCGGTCAGAATCACTGTACGTGCCGTTAGACGCCTGCGCAGCGAGCTCGCGCATCCGCCCGAGGGACTCGTGGACGGCGGAAAGCGCCCCGTCGCCGGTTTGGGCGAAATCGGCCTGCATTTCCGCGCCTTCGTACTCCGCGTCGTATTTTGTGATGAGCGCGCGCATTTTCTCCGAGATGGCAAGCCCCGCCGCATCGTCTCCGGCGCCGTTGATGCGATAGCCGCTCGAAAGCTTCTTTGTGCCGCTGTTCACAGCATTGGTATTGTTCTGATAATTCCGGTATCCGCCGAGGGAGGAACCTACGTTCATCGCCATGCGATCGACCTCCTGCTGTTCCGATCCTATTGCCGATACTTTCCTATTAAAACGTACCATATCGGCGCACAAAACGCAAGTGCTTTTTGTGCGTTATACCATCTGAAAATCTCAGCAGCAAAGCGCGCCCACGCGGAAATCATGCGTCACAGGCCGTACAGCCCGGCGTATTTCTCCTCTAGATAGGTCGTGAACACGGTAGGATCGAACTCCTCCCCCGTCGCGTTGCGGAAGACCTCGTTCGGCGTGAGCAGGCTGCCGTACTGCCACACACGCTCGCGGAGCCACGCATTGATGGGTGCAAAATCGCCCGCGCGCAGGCAGGCGTCCACATCCACGCTCTCGCGCATCTTGCGCAGGTACTGCGCGCCGTAGGCGCTGCCGAGCGCGTAGGACGGGAAGTAACCGACACTGCCGCCCGACCAGTGGCTGTCCTGCAGCACGCCGCGTTTGTCGTCCGGCACGTCCACGCCGAGGTATTCCTTGTAGAGCCGGTTCCACTCACGGGGCAAATCACGCACCGCCAGTTCGCCCGCCATCACGCGCTTTTCCAGCTCGTAGCGCACCATGATATGCAGCGCATAGGTCAGCTCGTCCGCGTCCACGCGGATGAGGCTCGGCTGCGCGCGGTTCACGGCGCGGTACAGCTCGTCCGCGGTATGCCCTTTGAGCTGCGGGAAGTACCGCTGCGCCACGGGCAGGATGTACTCGCAGAACGCGCGGCTGCGCCCGAGGATGTTCTCGTAGAAGCGGCTTTGGCTCTCGTGGATGCCCATGGACACGCCGCAGTCGAGTGCCGTATAGGCAAATTCACGGGTGGTTCCGGTGTCGTAGAGCGCGTGCCCGCCCTCGTGGATAACGCTGTACATCGAGCTGGAGAAGTCATCTTCGTAAAAGTGTGTGGTGATACGCTCGTCGAGGTGCGAGCCGAGGCTCGTGGTAAACGGATGCTCCGTCGTGGCAAAGCCCACGCGGTCCAAATCGAGCCCGATGAGCTTCATCAGCTCATAGGAAAACCGCTCCTGCGCCGCCGCGGGAAATTCTCCGTGCAGGATGCCGTCGTCAAGCTGGGGTTTGGAGCGCACCTTTTGCAGCAACGGCACGATATGCTCGCGCAGCGTCGCGAAAAAGAGGTCGCAGCTCGCCATCGTCGTGCCTTCCTCGTAGCGGTCGAGCCAGTAGTCGTACGCCGCCTTGTCCGGCGCGCACCACGCGGCGGCTTTCTTATGGAAGTCGAATATCCGCTCCAAAATGGGCTCAAAGCTCAGCCAGTCGTTTGTCGCCTTTGCACGGTGCCACACGTCGTCCGCGCGCACGAGAAGCTTTTGATAGGCAACATAGTCTTCCATCGGGATCTTCTGCATCATACGGATGTCCTTGAGCAGGAGCTGCACCTGCCGCCGTTCGCGCCGGTCGAGGCGCTCGCGGCTTGTGTCAAGAAATTCCAGCAGCTCAACGCTCTCTTTGCCCGTAGAGAGGCGATATATCTCCTCCCCCAGCACGCCGAGCGTCTGCGCGCGGTTGTCGGCTACGCCCTTCGGCGCGCCCGTCACGCCGTCATAATAAATAAGGCTCTCGGCGTGCCGGTAAGCCGCGAGCTTCTGCTGCAGTGCGGCAAGTTTTGCTTTCGCTTCGTTCAGCGTCATCTTGTCTCCTCCCTATCCTTCATCCGCGTAGCCGCACACGAGGAACATCGGCTTGATCGCCACGACCTCGTCGTACTCCTTCTGCGATACGGTCACATCCTTGTTGAGCGCGCGGAGCTCCGCCTTCATCGCCGCATAGGCTTCGGACACGCTCTGCGCACGTCCCTCGCGCACGACGCGGATCATGCGCTCAAGCGTCGCGGGGTGCGCATACTGCGGCGGCACGGGGAAATCCGTTTTGCCGCTTAAGTAGTCGCGGCTGTTCGCCACAGCGGTCTCCCAATCGCGCTGCGCCGCCTTCTTGCTGTTCCAGCGGCTCGGCAAAACGCCCGTCGCAAACACGGCGAAAAACAGAACGCCGCCGCCTGCGAGGTAGTAGAGCGCGCCCGCCGCGTGCCGCAAGAGGCCGTACACGCCGTACAGCGCCGCAAGGACGCCCAACGCCGCTAGGATCACGGCAATCGCCTGCGTTCCGGGCTTGAGGCAGTCGGCGACACGCTTCTGCTTCGCCGCCGCGCTCAACTCGTTCGCAAGTCCCGGACGCTTTTCGAGAAACGCCTTCGCTTCTTGAAGCGTCGCGAGCGCCGCCTCCGCGTCGGGTGAAAGCACTTTGGCAAAGCGCGCCTTTTCCGCCGCTTCCGCTTCGGCGAGCTTACGCTCCGCCGCTTCGCTTCGCGTCGGGACGTCCGGATGCGCGCGCGCGACTGCGTCCAACAGCTCGTCGACCTGCTCCTCGCGCTTAAAGTAGCTCTGCTTCTCGCTCCCATCCTTCAATTGCACGACCAGATACGCCATCGCGCCGAACGCGCCACGGCCTGTGAAGCCGCCCCGGCTCATCGCCACGCGCTTGAACACGCGCGCGATATCCCCGTAGACCACATAGCGGCAGCGTTCAAAGAACCGGTTGCTCAGATAGAGCGCCTGCGTGCCAACGCCGCAGGGGCCGATCTTGCGGCAGCCCTTTTTGTCCGCAGCGAGGGTGTTCGCGTCCAGCGCCGTCGAACCGGCGGGCGAGGGGGAAATGAACATAGCGACAACTCCTTAAAAAGGCGGGAGAAAAACTTCTCCCGCCTTTCTGATGTGATGTATGGGGAATTACTTTGCAGCGACGGCGCTCTTCGCGCCCTCGTTCTTCTTCGCCTTGCTCAGGAACAATGCGAGCATCGCGACGGCAAAGACGATGCCGACGGGATAGCCGACAGCGGCGTTGTTCTTGAAGAACGGAATGAGGCCCATGCACTCGCCGGCCATCATGAAGTACGTCATGGAGACGGCGCTCATGAAGGTCGCAGGCACGGCGCAGATCCAGTAGTTGCGCTTATTTTGGCTCAGGAACATGGCGCCGGCCCACAGCACGATCATGGCGAGGGTCTGGTTGGACCAGGAGAAGTAACGCCAAATGATCTGATAGTCGATGAAACCGAGCGTGTTGCCGAAGCCGAGGAACGCGCCGATGCCGAGCACGGGGATGCACAGGTACAGGCGGGTCTTCCAGTTGCCCATGTCGAGCTTGAACCAGTCGGCGAGCGTCAGGCGCGCGGAGCGGAACGCGGTATCGCCGGAGGTGATCGGGCAGGCGATGACGCCAAGCATGGCGAGGATCGTGCCGACCTTGCCCATGGTCATGGTGCAGATCTCATAGACGGTGTTGGCGTTGCCGCCGCCCATCTCCGAAAGGGTGTTGACGCCGAGCAGGGTCACGCCGGCGGCGGCCCAAATCAGGGCGATGATGCCCTCGGCGACCATCGCGCCGTAGAACACGAAGTGGCCCTGATGCTCATTCTTGAGGCAGCGCGCCATCAGCGGGGACTGCGTGGCGTGGAAGCCGGAAATCGCACCGCAGGCGACGGTGATGAACATAAACGCCCAAATCGGCGTCTGCTTGGGGTGCATGTTGGTGAAGTTGTTCCAGATCTCGGGAATGGGCGTGCCGCTGGTGAGCGTACCGAACATAACGCCGATCGCCATGATGATCAGGCAGATGCCGAACACGGGATAGATCTTGCCGATGACCTTATCAACGGAAATAAAGGTCGCAATGAAGTAGTAGGTAATGATGATCGCCAGCCAAAACACGGAGCTGGTGACGAGGCTGCCTTCCGGCGTGCCGCTCTTGAGGAACAGCGTCTTGAGAAGGCCCGCGGGGCCGACTGCGAACACGGTGCCGACCATGATCAGCAGGATCACGGAGAACACGCGCATGACGTTCTTCATCGTGCCGCCAAGGTAAATGCCGGTGACCTCGGAGATCGAGGCGCCGTTGTTGCGCTCGGAGAGCATGCCCGCGAAGTAATCGTGGACAGCACCCGCGAACACGGTACCGAAGGTGATCCACAGGAACACCACAGGCCCCCAAATCGCGCCGGAGAGCGCGCCGAAGATCGGACCGAGGCCGGCAATGTTCAGAAGCTGGATCATAAAGAGCTTCCACTGGGGCAAGACAACATAGTCCACGCCGTCGTTGATGGCAACGGCCGGAGTTTCGCGGTCGTCCGGGTTGAAGGTCTGGTCGACGAGCTTACCGTAGGTAAAGTAGCCGCCTACCAAAATCGCGAGACATAGGATAAAGCTAAGCACACACAACATCTCCTATCCAAATGTTTCACAGGAGTTCCGCCGCAGAGGCGTTCCCCCTGCTAAAAAAGAATTTTAGTCCGCTCCGAAAACGATTTCAATTGCTATAGTTTACAAAATTTGAGATTCTTTTTCTACTTATTAACCGTTTTGATGGCATGTAGACAGCCTGATATCCGGCTACGGATATCAG
>JAWRIJ010000181.1:0-15667 GCA_040307975.1 Oscillospiraceae bacterium
CCCCCCCCCCCGCCGCCGTCGCCATCGGAGAGAAGCCGCATGAGCCTCTGCCCGTCGCCCGAGCGCATGATCTGCTCGGCGAGGTCCTTGTTCTGCTTGAGCCGCTCGATGGCGGCCGCCGTTTTATCGTCCATCTCGAAACCTCCGTGTCTTATGCTTCAAGGCAATATATGCACCGCGCGCGAAAAAAGTGCCTGACCTCGCCAGTCAGGCACAATTCTTAAGTTATGCGATTAGGGGCATGGCTGCGCCTTGCTGAAGTCGCAGTCGCCGCGAAGCGGGCAATGCGCGCAGCCAGGCTTTCGCGCCGTGCACAGCGCGCGCCCGTGCAGCACCATGCGGTGGCAGAAATCGCTGCTTTCCGCGCCGGGGATGATTGCCCGCAGCTGTGTTTCCACGCGCAGGGGGTCGCGGCTGCCGTCCGTGAGCCCAAGCCGCCCTGTGATGCGGATGCAGTGCGTGTCGCACACGTAGGCGGGCTTCCCGTAGATGTCGCCGAGAATGAGGTTTGCCGTCTTGCGCCCAACGCCGGGGAGCGCCGTGAGCGCCTCCATCGTGTCGGGGACGCGCCCGCCGTACTCGGAAATGAGAATCCTCGCGCACTCGACGAGATCCTTCGCCTTGGTGTTGTAAAACCCGCAGGAGCGGATCGCCGCGCCGACGTCCTCATAGCGCGCGTTCGCGAAGTCGTCCAGCGTGGGGAAGCGGCGGAACAGCTCCGGCGTGACGAGATTGACGCGCGCGTCGGTACACTGCGCCGAGAGGCGCACGGCGAAGAGCAGCTCGTAGTCTTTTTCGTAGGTGAGCGAGCACAGCGCGTCGGGGTAGAGCGCTTTCAGCTCCTTGATGATACGCCCCACAGCGGCTTTGGACTTCATGGCGGTATCCTCCTGAAAAATCCCGTTTTCGACAGGATACCACAAAACGGCGGCGGGGTAAAGCGTAAAAAAGCGGCTGCCCATATCGGACAGCCGCTTTTTTGACCTTACGCGTGTTCGTGACTCTCGAACGGCTCGGTCTCACGGAAAAGCATTGTAATGCACCAAAGACCGGCAAGTCCGACGAGCGTGTAGATCACGCGGCTGACCGCGCCCATCTGCCCGCCGAAAAGGAACGCGACGACGTCGAAGCCGAACAGCCCGACACTGCCCCAGTTCAGCGCGCCCACGATCGCGAGCGTCAGCGCAAACTTATCGAGAAACATGAGAATATCCTCCTTTTGCTGGTTCCCTCGCTGTGGTCGTGTGATAGTGTTAGCAGACTGCCAAAAAGTTATGCACACTAAAAAATTTTTAGAAAAAATTACCAAAGGCGTTGCAACGGCGTTTTGGTTATTGTATAATTACAAATTGTGAGACCAAAATTGATACGCTACGGGAGGAAACGTGATGAACGAGAAATTCAAGAACCTCGGTTTTTACCCTGCCGACATCCTGCTGCCGAAGAATGCGGACATGGAGAAGTGGGCGGTCGTCGCTTGCGACCAGTTCACTTCCGAGCCGGAGTATTGGGAGCGTGTGGACAAGCGCGTCGGCGGCGATCCCTCGACGCTGCGCCTCATTTTGCCCGAAGCGGAGCTGAAGGCGCCCGACGTCGAGCAGCGCATCGAGAAGATCAACGCCGCGATGGACAACTATCTCGGCTGCGAGCTTTTTAAAACGCTGGAGGATTCGCTTGTCTACGTCGAGCGCGAGCAGTCCGACGGGAAGATCCGCCACGGCGTCGTCGGCATGGTCGATTTGGAGGCGTACGACTTCACGCCCGGCTCCGGCGCGCTCATCCGCGCGACCGAGGGAACGGTGCTCGAACGCATTCCGCCGCGCGCCAAGGTGCGTCGCAACGCTTCGCTGGAGCTGCCGCACGTGATGCTGCTCATCGACGACCCCGACAAGACCGTCATCGAGCCGCTGACCGCCCAGGCAAGCGGTATGGAAAAGCTCTACGACTTTGATTTGATGGAAAACGGCGGGCATATCAAGGGCTACAAGCTCTCCGACAAGCAGACGGACGCGGTTGCGGACGCGCTGACGGGGCTTTGCTCCGATGCGGCGATGCAGAAGAAGTACGGCGTTTCGGGCGTCGCGCCGCTGCTGTTCGCGGTTGGCGACGGCAACCACTCGCTCGCCACCGCCAAGGCGTGCTATGAGGAGCAGAAGGGCAGAAATCCGCTCGCGCGCTACGCGCTCGTCGAGGTCGTGAACAATCACGACGACGCGCTTCAGTTCGAGCCGATCCACCGCGTGCTTTTCGGCGTGGACGCGAAGGAGTTTATGGCGGAGCTTCAGAAATTCTACCCGAACGCTCATGAGGGAAAGGGAGAGGGGCATACGTTTGAGGTCGTCTACGAAGGCTATTCCGGCTTTTGGACGGTGCCTGACCCCAAGGTGCAGCTTGCCGTCGGCACCCTGCAGGCGTTCATCGACGAGTATCTGAAGTCCCACGGCGGCGAGGTGGATTATATCCACGGTGACGATGTGACGCGCGAGCTGGGTGGAAAGCCGGGCAACATGGGCTTCCTGCTGCCCGCAATGGGGAAGGAACAGCTTTTCAAGACCGTCATGGCGGACGGCGTGCTGCCGCGCAAGACCTTTTCGATGGGTCATGCGCAGGATAAGCGCTATTACATCGAGGCGCGCAAAATCAAATGACCTCCGTGACCCTGCCCGCGCACGCCAAGCTCAACCTGACGCTTGACATCCTGCGCAAGCGTCCCGACGGATATCACGACATGCTCATGGTCATGCAGAGCATATCGCTGCACGACGATGTGAGCGTGACGCTCACTGAGGGCGAAGGGATCGCCTGCCGCTGCGGAGATCTGCCAGACGACGGGAGCAATCTTGCAATCAAGGCGGCAAGCGCGTTTTTTGAGCATACGGGTATCGCGCCGCACGGACTTTTGATCGAAATTGAAAAACGCATCCCCGCACGGGCGGGGATGGCGGGCGGCAGCGCGGATGCCGCGGCGACGCTGCGCGCGCTGCGCAAGCTACTGCGTCCGGAAATGCTCGGTGAAGAGCTGGAGCGCATCGGCGCGGCGGTCGGGAGCGACGTGCCCTATTGCCTGCGCGGCGGGACTGCGCTCGCGGAGGGGCGCGGCGAACGGCTGACGACGCTGCGCGCAGCGCCGCCGTTTCTCGCGGTGCTCTGCAAGCCGGCGTTTGACATTCCGACGCCGGAGCTTTTCGCCCGCGTGCGCGTGGCGGAGCTGTGGAACCGCCCCGATACGAACGGGATGCTTTCGGCGTTGCATCGCGGCGACGCCGAGGGTGTGCTGATGCGCGTAAAGAACGTGTTCGAGACCGTGCTTCCGCCGGAGTGCGAGGAGGTCTTTCGCATCAAAAAGCGGCTGCGTTCGCTTCACGCGGAGGCGTGCGCGATGACCGGCTCCGGCCCGACGGTGTTTGGACTTTACCGCGATCAATCGGCGGCGGAAACGGCATATGAGGTACTAAAAGACCGTTACGAGCAGACGTATTTGACGAAATTCGTTTAAAACTCAAAAACACCGTCCATACTGAAAGAAAACTTCGGTAAGGACGGTGTTTTTCTATGAATAAACTCCAAAAGTGGGAAATCGCCATGATGGCCGGCGCTGCGGCAACCATTCTTTGCTGCGCCGCGCCGCCGAAACTGACGCTTGGGTGGTGGACGACGGCGTTTTCTCCGCTGTGTGACGGCATCCTCGGCACGGAAGCGTTGGGCGACGGCGTCGTGCTGCGCTCGTGGCTTTGGGATCTGCTCGCGCGGACCGGGCATTGAGCGCATTTCTCATTGCCTGACACGCGGAAACGTGGTAAACTGATCAAAACGGAAAGGGGGCGGAAGAATGCTCAAGATCCTGATGGGGCGCGCGCGGACAGGAAAATCGGAGCGCGTGCTGACGGAGATCGCGAAAGCGGGGCGTGAGAAGCAGCCGCGGCGACAGCTTCTTATCGTGCCGGAGCACGCCTCTCATGCCGCCGAGGTGGACGTCTGCCGCGCCTGCGGCGATACTGCGAGCCGCTACGCCGAGGCGCTGACGTTCAAGCTGCTCGCCTCGCGCGTGCTGTCGATCACGGGCGGCGGCGCGGACGTGACACTGGATGGCGGCGGCAAGCTGTTGACGCTCCAGCGCGCGCTGACGGAGCTTGCGCCCGTGCTCAAGGTCTACTGCCGCCCCTCGCGGCGCAGCGCGTTTTTGGAGAGCCTGCTCGCTGTGATGGAGGAGCTGATCGCCTACGCCGTCGCGCCGGAAACGCTTGCGGAAAAGGTCGCGGACATTCCGGGCGAGAGCGGCGACAAGCTGCGCGACATCGCGCTCATTTACGGCGTCTACCTCGCGAAGCTGTACACGGATGGCCGCGACGCGCGCGACCGCATGGAAAAGCTGGAGGAAAAACTGGAGGAGTCGCGCTACATAGACGGAACGGACGTTTATCTCGACGGCTTTTCGTATTTCACCGGACGTGAACTGCGCATCCTGCGTATCCTGCTGCGCCGGGCGGAGAACGTGACCGTGACGCTGCTCGGCGACGCGACCGACCGCGAACTGTTCCGCGAGAGCCTGCGCGTGCGCGACCAACTGGTCGAGGAGGCGAAGGACGCGGGCGTGTTGTGCCGCGTTGAAACGATGACGCCCAGCCGTGCGGAGATCGCACTCGACTTCGTGGAGCGGCGCTTTTTCGGCGAATCCGGGGCATGGGGCGGAGAGAGCGATTCCATCCGCATTTTTGCCTCGTCGAACGCTTACGCCGAAACAGAGCGGACGGCGGCGGAGATCTTGCGCCTCGTGCGCGAGGAGGGCTATCGGTTCCGTGACATCACCGTCACGGCGCGCGAGCTTTCCGCCTACGAGGGCGTTGTGGAAACGGTATTTGCCCGTTATGGGATACCACTTTACAGCGCGCGGCGCAGCGATATTCTGCGCCAGCCGCTGACCGCGCTGCTGCTCGGCGCGCTTGATGCGGCGACGGGCGGGTTTGAGTACGAGGACGTATTCCGATTTCTCAAGACGGGACTGGCAGGGATTTCCGCAGAGGAGTGCGACCTTTTGGAAAACTACGCGCTTGTGTGGGATATCCACGGCGCGATGTGGGTGCGTGACGCGGCATGGACGGCGCATCCGGAAGGCTATGGAACCGAGTGGGACGACTTGTCGCGCGCGCGGCTCGATACCGTCAACACGCTGCGCGAGCGCGTGCGCGCGCCGCTCGCGGCGCTTTGTGAAGGCTTGAAGCGTGAGAGCGCGCGGGAAAAGGTCGAAGCGCTGTATGGCTATCTGACGGAGATCCGTCTGCCGGAGCGGCTGGAGGAGCAGACGAAGCGGCTTTTTGAAAGCGGCGAGATGCAGCGCGCGGAGGAGACCGCACAGCTATGGGAGATCCTCTGCGGCGTACTGGATCAGTTCGTGGCGATCTTGGGCGACGCCGCCATCGACGGGGCGGAGTTCGCGCGGCTCATGCGCCTTGTGCTCACGCAGTATAGCGTCGGCACGATCCCAGCCGCGCTCGACCGCGTCAGCTTTTCTGAGATGACGCGCAATGACCGCCATACGGTGCGCGCGCTCTTTTTGCTCGGCGCGAACGACGGGGTGCTGCCCGCGGTCGAGACGGGCGGAGGCGTTTTACGCGAGGAGGACCGGCTGGCGCTCGAGGAGCGGGATATCCGCCTTGCGCCGCACGGCATGGCAATATTGCATATCGAGCTGCAAAATCTCTACGCGGCGCTGGCGCAGCCGACGCAGCGGCTCTACCTGTCCTATCCCATGTTTGACGGCGCGGGCGCCGAGCTGCGCCCGTCCTTCGTCGTGGGGCGGCTGCAAAAGCTTTGCCCTTCGATTGAACTGAAAATAGAGGGCGCTGACAAGGAATACCGCCTGTCGGCAAAAATACCGGCGCTTGCCTACGCGGGCGAGCATATCGGCGGCGCGGCGTGGCAGTGGTTTGAGCAGGACGCGTCGCTGCGGGGTACGCTCGACGCGATGCGCCGCGCCGCGGACGACACCCGCGGGCGGTTGTCGCAGGAGGCGGTGCGTTCGCTCTACGGGGAGCGCATCACGCTCTCCGCTTCACGTATGGACAAGGCGCGCTCATGCCACTTCGCCTACTTCATGCAATTCGGATTGCGCGCGAAAGAGCGCGTTGCGGCGGGCTTTGACGCGCCGCAGAGGGGAACGTTCGTCCACGACGTGATGGAGCATACCCTGCGCGCGGCGGAGGACGCGGGAGGGCTCAAAACACTCTCCAAGGAGAAACTGCACGAGCTGACGCGCCGCTCGATCAACGAATACATTGTGCGCAAGCTGCCCGACCTCGGAGAAAAGACGGCGCGATTCCGCTACCTGCTCCGCCGGCTGTGCGAGTCGACTTACCGCATCATGGACGAGGTGGCGGAAGAGCTGACGGAGTCCGATTTCGTCCCCATGGCGTTTGAGCTGTCCTTTGGCGGAAAGGACGGCGCGCTCCCCGCAATCACCGTGCGCGAGGAGGGTATGGAGGTGCGAGTCAACGGGCAGGTCGACCGCGTGGACGGCTGGCTGCGCGATGGGAAGCTGTATCTGCGCGTGGTGGACTACAAGACGGGAAAAAAGTCGCTGGACCTTGCCGAGCTGTGTTACGGGCTCGGCGTACAGATGCTTTTGTATCTCTTTGCGCTTGAGCGTGAGGGGAGCGAGGTATTCGACGGCCGTGAGATCGTGCCCGCGGGCGTTCTCTATACGCCGGCGCGGGACGAAATATTGCGCGCGCCGCGCAACGTCGATGAACAGACGCTCCGGCAGAAGATGCAAAAGGAACTGCGCCGCAGCGGCATGGTGCTGCGCGACGCGGAGGTGCTGCGCGCAATGGAGCACGGCGCGCTGGACGAACCGCACCGTCTGCCGATTTCGGTCAAGCGCGACAAGGACGGCAATGTGCAGCTCGGCGGCGATTATCTCGCCACAGCGGAACAGCTCGGCAAGCTCTCGCGCTATGTGGACAAGCTGCTGCGCGACATTGGGCGAGAGACGCAAAGCGGAAACATTGACGCGGATCCCTGCGTGCGCTCACCGCAGGAGAACGCCTGCATGTGGTGCCCCTACGCGGCGGCGTGCCACTTTGAGCCAGGGCATGGCGGCGACCGGTGGGAGTACATCCCGAAAACGGACGCAGACGGCTTTTGGACTGCCGTGGACGCGGCAATCGGCGAAGGGAAGGGGGCGGAGCGCGATGGCTGATACTTTGACGCCGCAGCAAAAAGCGGCGGTGGACGACCGCGGACGCGGGCTGCTGGTTTCGGCGGCGGCGGGCTCCGGCAAGACGCGCGTGCTGGTCGAGCGGCTCTTTTCCTATGTCGAGCGCGAGGGCGCGAATCTGGACGATTTTCTTATCATCACCTATACCCGCGCGGCGGCGGCGGAGCTGCGCGGTAAAATCGCAACGGCGCTCGCGGAGCGCTTGCGCGACGATCCGGGAAACGCGCATTTACAGCGGCAGATGCTGCGCGTTTACCGCGCGGACATCAAAACGGTGGACGCGTTCTGCACGGCGCTTCTGCGCGAGAACTGCCATCTGCTCGGCGAGGACGCGGAGCACCGGACGCTGCGCCCGGACTTCCGCGTACTGGACGAACGGGACGCGGCGGCGCTGCGCGAACGCGTGCTCACGCGGACGTTGGAGCGTTTTTATGAGGAGCTTTCACCGGACGACGACGGGACGCTTTTGGCGGATACGCTCGGCGCGGGGCGCGACGACCATGCGCTCGCGGCGCTGGTGAGCGAACTGGGGAGCAAGGTGCAGGCGCAGCCCTATCCGGAGCGCTGGCTGCGCGAGCAGGCAAAGCGGTGGAAAGAGACGCCGAAGCGCATCGAAGACACGTCCTGCGGCGAGTTGCTGCTGCGCGCGCTGCGGGACAAGGCGCTGCACTGGGCGGCGCTTTTGGAGCGCGGCGCGGAGGAGATGGCGGGCGACGACGCGCTTGCCAAAAGCTATCTGCCGCAATTCCGGTCCGTTGCGAACGCTCTGCGCACGCTCGCCGAGGCGGCGGAGAGGAGCTGGGACGAGGCGCGGGCGAACGCCGTCGAGTTTCCACGCCTGAACGCCGCGCGGGGCGTGCAGGACGCGGCGTTCAAGAACCGTATGCAGCGCTTATGGAACAACTGCAAGGCAAGCACCGGCAAATTTGACGCGTGGTTCGCCGCGTCGTCCGCAGAGGCGGCGGACGACCTGCGCGCCGTGTCGGGCGCGATGTGCGCGCTGCTGCGCCTGACGGAGGATTTTTTAAACGCCTATCGCACCGAGAAGCGCCGCCGCAACGCCGCGGACTTTTCCGATCAGGAACACGAGGCGATCCGGCTGCTGCTGGGCGAAGACGGCTTGCCGACGGAGCTTGCCCGCACGGTCGGCGGGCGCTACCGCGAGATCATGGTCGACGAGTATCAGGACACGAACGAGGTGCAGAACCGTATCTTTGAAGCGATCTCCCGCGAGGGAGCAAACCTCTTTACCGTCGGCGATGTCAAGCAGAGCATCTATCGCTTCCGCCTCGCCGACCCTACCATTTTTTTGGAGCGCTACAACACCTATCCGCCCGTTTCGGAGGCGAAAGAGGGCGAGCGCGCGAAGCTGATCCTCTCGTGCAACTTCCGCTCGCGGCGCGAGGTGCTGGACGCGGCGAATTTTGTCTTTTCCAACATCCTTTCGACAGAGATGGGCGAGCTGGACTACGGTGCGGACGAGGCGCTTTATTTTGGCGCGAAGTATTCGGAGCGGACGGACTGCGCCGTTGAATTTCACCTCATCGACCTCGCGCGCCAAACGGGCGGCGATCGCGTTCGGGCGCAGGAGGCGGAGGCGGGCTTTGTCGCGCGCTATATCCGATCACTGCTGGACGGAGGCTTCCTTGTCACCGACGCGGAAACGCATGAGCTGCGCAGCGTGCGGGAGGAGGACGTCGTCATCCTCATGCGCTCGCCGAGCGCGCGTCTTGCAGACTACCGCCGCATCTTGGAGGCGAACGGGCTGACCGTCTCCACGGCGGGGAACGAAGACCTGCTCTCGACGGTGGAGGTCGCGGTGGTGTTCTCGCTGCTGGAGGTCGTCGACAACCCGCGTCAGGACGTGCCGCTCATCTCGGCGCTGCGCTCGCCGCTGTTCGGCTTTACCGCCGACAGGCTCGCGCGGATGCGCGCCGGAATGCGCGAGGGAGATTTCTATGACGCGCTGCTCGCCGACGACGGCGAGGATGCGCAGGCGTTTGTGAAGACGCTGCGGGAACTGCGAGAGGCGGCGCAGACGCTGAGCGTTTACCGCTTGCTCGCGCTCATCTACGACCGCTGCAACGCGCTGGGCGTCTTCGGCGCGATGCCGGGCGGGCGGGAGCGCAAGGAGAACCTGCTCGCGTTTGCCGCGCTTGCCGAACGCTTTGAGGAGTCGGGCTACCGGGGCCTGTTTGCTTTCGTCTCGCATCTGCGCGAGCTGGGCGAGAAGGGTGTGAACACGCCGAGCGGCGCGCAGAGCGCGGGCGGCGTGCGAATCATGAGCATCCACAGCTCCAAGGGACTGGAGTTTCCGATCGTCATCCTCGCGGATCTTGCCAAGGCGTTCAACAACATGGACTTTACCGGACCCGTGCTGGTGCATCCGCGCTATGGACTGGGCCCCGAGCGCGTCGACACGAAACGGCGCATCCGCTACGATACCGCGGCGCGGCAGGCGATCGGGCATACGCTCCGCCGCGAGGCGAAAGCGGAGGAGCTGCGGCTTTTGTACGTGGCGATGACACGCGCGAAGGAAAAGCTGGTGATGGTACATACGCAGGCGAACGCGGGAGCGCATGTTGCGGGGCTTCTTGCGACGGCGTCCTGTCCGGCGCTGCCGGAATCGGTGGATGAGTGCAAGTGCCTCGGCGACTGGATCCTGCTGCCGCTGCTGTGCCGCCCGGAGGCGGAGCCGCTGCGCGCGCTCGCGGACAGCGACGCGCCGCAGCTTGCCGCTGCGGACGATTCTCCGTGGCTTGTGTCTGTCGAGGACGGCCTTGCCTTTGCCGAAAGAAAGAGCGAAGTGGGGGAGGAAACGGGCGATATGCCGCCGGAGCCGGAGCGCGCCGAACTGCCGATCAACCTCGCGGCGCTGAGTTGGACATATCCTTACGCCGCGTCGGCGGAGCTGAGCGCAAAGCTGACGGCAACGCAGCTCAAGGGGAGGAGCGCCGACAGCGAGATTGCGGAGAACGCCAAGCTCCCACCGCGCCTGCGGGGCCTCGCGCGCCCGCGGTTTTTGGCGGGGGAAGCGCCGCTCACGGGCGCGGAGCGCGGCACGGCGCTCCATTTGGTAATGGAGCATCTAGACTTTGACTGCGAAGGCACGGAGAAAGCGGTGCGCGCACAGATCGACTCGATGCGCGTTAAACGGCTGCTGACGCCGGAGCAGGCGGAGGCGGCGGACGTGCGTGCCATTGCACGGTTCCTGCAAAGCGAGCTTGCCGATCGCATCAGAAAAAGCACAAATGTGTCGCGGGAGTACCGCTTTTCACTTCTGCGCCCGGCGCGGAACTACGACGCGCGCGCCGCGGAGGACGACGTGGTGCTTCTGCAGGGTGTGGTGGACTGCTTCTTCGAGGAAAACGGCGGTCTGGTCGTGCTCGATTTCAAGACCGACCGCCTCGGCGAGGGGGGCGCGGCGAAGCGTGCGGAGCACTACCGCGCGCAGATCGAGACCTATGCCGCGGCGCTTGCGCGTATTATGGAAAAGCCCGTGCATGAAAAGCTGCTGTACTTTTTTGCCAGCGGCGAGAGCGTGTCCATTGCTTGACTTTTCCGTGTGCGTTTGATACAATCCAACCCGACGGCAAGAGAAACGCGGCGCAGCTTTTCGGGCTGTGCCGCGTTTTTCCGCGACGCGCTGCGCCCTGTACGGGCGAGACCGCAGGAGGGGGGTGGAGTCCGGATGGCGCTCTATGTGATCGGCGACCTGCACCTGTCGCTGAGCGGCGAGAAGCCGATGGACGTGTTCGGCGAGAAGTGGGCGAACCACGTCGAGCGAACGCGCGAGGCGTTCTCCGCGCTCAAAAGCGAGGATACCGTCGTGCTGGCGGGCGATACGTCGTGGGGTATGTCGCTCCAGGGCGCGCTGCCTGATTTTGCTTTCCTCGATGCATTGCCGGGGAAAAAGCTGCTTTTGAAGGGAAACCACGACTATTGGTGGACGACGGCGTCGAAGATGAAGCGATTTTTTGCCGATTACAGCCTTACGAACTTCGACGTCCTGCACAATAACTGTTTTTTTTACGGCGATTACGCGCTTTGCGGCACGCGCGGCTGGTTTTACGAGGAGGACGCCGAGGGTACGCACACGGGCAAGATGCTCGCGCGCGAGGCGCTGCGGCTGGAAGCGTCGTTTCGCGCGGCGGAGGGGCGACCCATTCTATGCTTTCTGCACTACCCGCCCATCTATCAGGGCTATCGGTGCCCAGAGCTACTCGAATTGATCGACCGCTACCACGCCGAGCGCTGTTATTACGGACATCTGCACGGGGCCACGCACAAGCGCGCGTTTGAGGGAAAGCGCGGCTTTACGGAGTATTCGCTCGTTTCAGCGGACTATTTGGGCTTCGTTCCAAAAAAAATCTGCGACTGAATCAAAATAAGGGTAGAAATTTCCAAAAATCTATGGTAAAATACCACTTTGCAATGAGCATTTTCATTTGTTCAAACGGAGGATAACAGAAACATGACAGTCAAAAACGTTGAAAAGCTTGAGAAGAGCAGGGTCGCCATTGAGGTCGAGGTCGACGCGGAGGAGTTTGAAGCCGCCGTCAACAAGGCGTACTTAAAGATGCGCAACCGCATCAGCGTCCCAGGCTTCCGTCCCGGCAAGGCGCCGCGCAAGATGGTGGAGAAGCTCTACGGAGTCGAGGTCTTTTACGCCGACGCGGTGGACGAAGCGCTGCCCGACGCCTACGCCAAGGCGGTCGAGAGCGAAAAGCTCGACACGATCGGCTATCCCGAGGTGGAACTCGTGGGCGACGTGACGAAGGACGGCTATACCTTCAAGGCGACTGTCGCGGTCTATCCCGACGTAAAGCTCGGTAAGTATAAGGGCGTCAGCGCTCCCAAGGAAGAGGTCAAGGTTACGGCGGACGACGTCAAGAAGCGTCTCGACGAGATGGCGGAGCGCAACGCGCGCCTCGTTTCAGTCGACCGCAAGGCGAAGAAGGGCGACACCGCAGTCATCGACTTCGAGGGCTTCGACAACGGCGTGCCGTTTGCCGGCGGCAAGGGCGAGAACTATGAACTGGAGCTCGGGTCCGGCAGCTTCGTCCCCGGCTTTGAGGATCAGGTCGTCGGCATGAAGGCGGGCGACGAGAAGGAAATCGACATCACCTTCCCGAAGGATTATCAGAAGGATCTTGCCGGCAAGGCGGTCAAGTTTAAGGTCAAGGTGAGCGAGGTCAAGTTCAAGGAGCTGCCCGCGCTTGACGACGAGTTCGCCAAGGACGTCTCCGAATTCGACACACTCAAAGAGCTCAAGGACGACGTCAAGAAGAAGATGGAAGAGGATCGCGAAAAGGCGGTCAAGGTCGCCTATGAGAACGCGCTGATCGAGAAGGTTGCCGACACCATTGACTGCGAGATCCCCGACATCCTGATCGAGGAGCAGTGCAAGCGTTTCCTCGACGAGTTCAAGTCCCGTATCATGGCACAGGGCATCCCCTACGACCAGTATAAGAAGATGACCGGCATGGACGAGAGCAAGTTCATGGAGGACGGCCGCGAGCCTGCGCTCAAGCAGGTCAAGATGGATCTTGCCATCTCCCAGATCATCGAGGAGGAGAAGCTCGAGGCTACCGACGAGGAGATCGAGGAAGAGTACAAGAAGCTCTCCGGCTATTACGGCATGGAGGTCGACGCGGTCAAGAAGTATCTTGACAAGAACGCGGTGCGCACGCAGGTGCTCAACAACAAGGCAATTGCCGTGGTCGTCGATAATGCCAAGCCCGCCAAGGCCGCCGCCAAGAAGGACGCCGCCAAGGAAGAGGAGAAGGACGAGAAGCCCGCCGCCAAGAAGCCTGCCGCAAAGAAGACCGAGGACAAGGCGGAGGAAAAGCCCACCGCCAAGAAGACGAGCGCCAAGAAAGCCGAGGATAAGGTGGAGGAAAAGCCCGCCGCCAAAAAAGCTCCGGCGAAGAAGGCTGCGGCGGAGGAGAAGCCTGCCGCGAGGAAGCCCGCCGCGAAAAAAACGACCAAGAAGGCTGAATAAGCTATTGGACGGCTATAATAGAAACAAGCGATAAGCATAAGCGTTTCGCCGAACAACCACAAATCGAAATTTGTGGTTGTTCGCATACATACCGGAAATTTGAACAGGGTATGAACAAAAACCACAGGAGGTACCACCATGAGCCTAGTCCCCTATGTCATCGAACAGACCAACCGCGGCGAGCGGTCTTACGACATTTTTTCCCGCCTGCTGGAAGACCGCATTGTCTTTCTCGGCGAAGAGGTCAACGCGACCACTGCGAGCCTGATCGTCGCGCAGATGCTGTTCCTTGAGGCGAAGGATCCCGACAAGGACATCCAGTTCTACATTAATTCCCCTGGCGGCAGCGTGACCGACGGTCTTGCCATTTACGACACGATGCAGTATATCAAGTGCGACGTTTCCACCATCTGCGTCGGTATGGCGGCGAGCATGGGCTCGTTCCTGCTTTCCGCGGGCACGAAGGGCAAGCGCATTGCGCTGCCCAATTCCGAAATCATGATCCATCAGCCGCTTGGCGGCTTTCAGGGCCAGGCGACGGACATCGAGATCCACGCCAAGCGTATGCTTGAGATCAAGGATAAGTTGACGCACATCCTCGCCGAGAACTGCGGCAAGGACTACGAAGTCGTGCGCGCCGACTGCGAGCGCGACAACTTCATGACCGCCGAGCAGGCGAAGGAATACGGCATCATCGACAAGGTGATCTACAAGCGCTGAGCGCGCCGACACGCTATCATTCCAGTAAAGGTAAGGTTTTGACCTATGAGCGATTCGAATAAGAGAACGCTGCGCTGCTCGTTCTGCGGCAAGCAGGAGCGCGAGGTACACCGCATGATCCAGGGCCCCGGCGGGGTGCGTATCTGCGACGAGTGCGTCAACCTCTGCCGCGACATTTTGCAGGACGGCTATTCGATGCGCGAGGAGGCGCCCGACACGCTTGCGGAGCTTCCGACCCCGCGCGAGATCCACGATGTGCTCGACCAGTATATCATCGGGCAGGAGGCGGCGAAGGTTGCGCTGTCCGTATCGGTGTACAATCACTATAAGCGCATCTTCTTTGGTGGCGGGGACGACGTGGAGCTGCAAAAGAGCAATATTCTGATGCTTGGACCTACCGGCTCGGGCAAGACGCTTTTTGCCCAAACGCTCGCGCGCATCCTGAAGGTGCCGTTTGCTATCGCGGATGCGACGACGCTGACCGAGGCGGGCTACGTCGGCGACGACGTGGAGAACATCCTGCTTCGCCTTTTGCAGGCGGCGGATTACGATGTGGAGCTTGCAGAGCGCGGTATCATCTATGTCGACGAGATCGACAAGATCGCCCGCAAGAGCGAGAATACGTCCATCACGCGCGACGTCTCTGGCGAGGGCGTGCAGCAGGCGCTTTTGAAGATTGTCGAGGGCACGGTGGCGAACGTCCCGCCGCAGGGCGGGCGTAAGCATCCGCATCAGGAGTTTATCCAGATCAACACGCGCAATATTCTCTTCATCTGCGGCGGCGCGTTCGACGGCATCGATAAAATCATCGAGAACCGCCTCGACCGCAAGAGTATGGGCTTTGAGGCCATTGTGGAGTCGAAGAAAGAGAAGCAGTCGAGCAAGATCCTGCGTGAGGTGCAGCCGCACGACGTGCTGAAGTTCGGCATCATTCCCGAACTGATCGGTCGCCTTCCGGTCATCACCGCGCTCGACTCCCTTACGCGCGAGGATCTGGTGCGTATCCTGACCGAACCGAAAAACGCGCTTGTCAAGCAGTATCAAAAGCTCTTTTCCTACGACGGCGCGGCGCTTGAGTTTGAGCCCGAGGCGCTTGAGGCGGTCGCAGACAAGGCAATCGCGCGCAACATCGGCGCGCGCGGCCTTCGCGCCGTGATGGAGACGGTGCTCATGCCCGTGATGTATGATCTGCCGTCGGATAAGACAATCGACCGCGTGACGGTGACGAAAGCATGCATCGAGGGGGAAGAGACCCCGCGCCTTTCCCACCGCAGCCCTGAGGAGATGGAGGCTGCAAAGGCGGGTCGCGAAGCAAAGAACATGGCTTCTCCTCATTTTGACTCTGCGTCGTAAAATCGGAGACAATTATGGAACCTGTGACCAAAAATATTCCGGCCCTCGCCCTGCGAGGGCTGGTCGTCTTTCCGAAGCTGACCGCCAGCTTTGACTTGGAGCGATTGATCTCAATGCGCGCGTTGGAGAGGGCGATGGAGTCCGGGCGCGAGCTGTTTGTCGTCACGCAGCGCGAGATCGGCGTTGATTCTCCGCAGCAAACCGACCTGTATGAAACCGGAACCATCGTTCATGTGACGCAGGTGCTGCGCGTGAGCGACCATGTGATCCGTATCATTGTCGAGGGCAGACAGCGCGCGAAGCTGCGCCGTCTGTGGCAGCGCGATCCGTATTTGCAGGCGCAGGTCGAACTGATCGACGAGCCGAAAAGCGTGCGC